>NZ_JAJNOG010000010.1:0-168022 GCF_027947695.1 Enterobacter sp. PI-10
CGCTGCACAAACTAATCCCCCAACGCCCTGCTTATACGGTAAACTACCTGCGTTTTTGCATCAGGATAGCGTCTATGAACCATTCCCTTAAGCCCTGGAATACCTTTGGCATTCAACGCAATGCTAATCAAATTGTACGTGCCGATACCGCACATCAGCTGCTGGATGCATGGCAAAGCGCAACAGAAAATAACGAACCCGTACTGATTCTGGGCGAAGGAAGTAATGTCCTGTTTCTCGACGATTTTGCGGGAACGGTGATCGTTAACCGCATCATGGGAATTGATGTTGCAGAGAGTGCCGATAGCTGGCACCTGCACGTGGGGGCCGGAGAAAACTGGCATCAGCTGGTGCAATTTACCCTCGAAAAAGGGATGCCGGGCCTGGAAAACCTTGCGCTTATTCCAGGCTGCGCCGGATCGTCACCTATTCAAAACATCGGCGCCTACGGCATCGAACTGAAACATGTCTGTGAATATGTCGACTGCATCGAACTGGCGACCGGAACGGCTAAGCGTTTAACGGCAGAACAGTGCCGATTTGGCTATCGTGACAGTATCTTCAAACATGAATATCAGGATCGCTACGTGATTGTCGCCGTGGGGCTGCGTCTGTCGAAGAACTGGCAGCCCGTATTGACCTACGGAGATTTAACGCGTCTCGATCCGGCTACCGTTACCGCATGCGACGTTTTTGACTCAGTTTGCCATATGCGGATGACCAAGCTTCCCGATCCTAAAGTTAACGGAAACGCTGGCAGTTTCTTCAAAAACCCGGTTATCAGCAGCGAAAATGCAAAAATTCTTCTTGAAGGATGGCCAACTGCGCCACATTACCCTCAGGCGGATGGCAGCGTGAAGCTGGCCGCGGGGTGGCTTATCGATCAATGCCAGCTAAAAGGTACTTCAGTAGGCGGTGCCGCCGTTCACCAACATCAGGCTCTGGTGCTGATTAACCAACGCGATGCGACCAGCGATGATGTTGTACAGCTGGCTCATTATGTTCGTCAGCGTGTGGGCGAAAAATTCAACGTCTGGCTGGAGCCAGAAGTTCGCTTCATTGGCCGCACAGGTGAAGTCAATGCCGTGGAGACTATCGCGTGAAGGACAATACTATCCCCTTAACCCTGATTAGCATCCTTGCTGACGGTGAGTTTCATTCTGGCGAGCAGCTGGGTGAACAGCTTGGCATGAGCCGTGCTGCTATCAATAAACATATCCAGACGCTTCGCGACTGGGGTGTTGATGTGTTCACGGTTCCCGGAAAAGGTTACAGCCTGCCGGAGCCGATTCAATTGCTGAATGAAGAAGCGATCCGCAGCCAGATTGGACACGGCAATGTTGCTGTGCTGCCGGTGATTGACTCGACGAACCAGTATCTTCTGGATCGGCTGCCTGAGCTGAAATCCGGAGATGCCTGCGTTGCTGAATACCAACAGGCCGGTCGCGGTCGTCGCGGTCGCAAGTGGTTTTCCCCCTTTGGTGCCAACCTCTATCTGTCCATGTACTGGCGACTCGATCAGGGCCCGGCCGCTGCCATTGGCTTGAGTCTGGTTATCGGCATCGTCATGGCGGAAGTGCTGCACGATCTGGGTGCGGATAAAGTACGTGTTAAATGGCCTAATGACCTGTACCTCAACGATCGTAAACTTGCCGGCATTCTGGTCGAACTGACGGGGAAAACGGGCGACGCGGCGCAAATCGTCATTGGCGCAGGCCTCAATATGGTGATGCGCAATGTACAAAGTGATGTGGTGAATCAGGCCTGGACTAACCTCCAGGAGGCGGGGATCGTCATCGATCGTAATACCCTCGCCGTGCGTATGATTAAAGAGTTGCGTAGCTCACTCACGCTTTTTGAGCAGGAAGGGCTGGCGCCGTTCCTGTCTCGTTGGGAAAAGCTGGATAACTTCATCAATCGCCCGGTGAAATTGCTGATTGGTGATAAAGAGATCTACGGAACTTCCCGCGGTATTGACGCACAGGGCGCGCTGCTCCTGGAACAGGATGGCGCGATCAAACCCTGGGTGGGCGGTGAGATTTCCCTGCGAAGTGCCGAATAACCGGATCGAGTTAATTATGCGAAAACCCGTCTGCGCGACGCTGGCCGTCATGATGAGTGTGCTGTTCTCGCCTCCCTCTCTGGCGGATCAGGCCTGGGAGAGTTACAAGGCCCGCTTTTTCAAACCGGAAGGCCGCATTGTCGATACCGGCAATGGTGGCGTGTCGCATACGGAAGGTCAGGGCTTTGCCATGCTGATGGCAGTTGCCAACGACGATAAAGCCACGTTCGATAAGCTCTGGCAATGGACGGACAGCCAGCTGAAGAACAAAGAGAATGGTCTCTTTTACTGGCGCTATAACCCCGCAGAGTCCAACCCGGTCGCGGACAAAAACAACGCCGCCGATGGTGACGTGCTGATTGCCTGGGCGTTGCTTAAAGCCGACGCCCGCTGGCATGACAAACGCTACAGCGCCGCATCGGATGCCATTACAAAAGCGCTGGTTGCCCATAGCGTGATCCGCTATGCGGGTTACCGAGTGATGCTGCCCGGCGTCCAGGGATTTAAGCTTGACGGTGAAGTGGTCCTTAATCCTTCCTATTTTGTGTTTCCGGCCTGGCAGGCCTTCGCCGGACGCAGTCATTTGCCGGTCTGGCGTGATTTGATTAAGGATGGTAAACGCCTGCTGGGGAAAATGGGCTCGGGTAAAGCGAATCTGCCCACTGACTGGGTTTCACTGGCATCAGGTGGCAAGCTGACCCCTGCTAAAGGCTGGCCACCACGAATGAGCTATGACGCGATTCGTGTTCCGCTGTATGTCGCCTGGTCTGATAAGCAAAGCCCGCTGCTGACACCGTGGAAGGCCTGGTTCGGTCAGTTCCCCCGGGAACAAACGCCCGCCTGGGTTAACGTCACGACCAACGAATATGCGCCCTATATGATGGAAGGCGGCCTGTTGGCTGTACGCGATTTAACGATGGGACAGTCTTCCGGCGAACCCGAAATCACCGCTAAAGACGACTACTATTCGGCAAGTCTGAAAATGCTGGTGTGGATTTCAGCGCAATAATAACGCACTGACTATCCCCTCTCCCCAACGGGGAGAGGGTGAGGCGTAAATCAGTTACTGCGGATACGGTACCCAATCTCCGCCGTTCAGGCGAACGTACGGTTTGTTCTGATACTGAATGACAACCGCGTTAGCGTTCTCTGAGACTTCTGCCGTTTGCGGCAGGTTGCTGGTGAGCTGATCCCAGTTCACGCTATCTTCCACAAACAGCTTCCCGTCAACGGCACGGGCAACCAGTTCTGAAATCGCCAGATAGCTGGACGGCTGGGTGATTTCAATCGGTGCGCCCTGATGGGGTGCTTTCATACCAAAGAACTTAATGCCAGCAGGTACGTTGGTAATCGACGGGCTTGGGATATCACGCAGACCTGATACCTGCATTCTGTCGCCTTTCAGCGCGCCGCCGTGCTCAGGTACCACTACCACCATCACTTTACGGCCTGACTTTTCCAGTTCCGTGAAGAACGCATCCAGCTCGTCAAAGAACTTCTGCGCACGCACTTTATAATCAGCCGTTTTGCTCACGCCCGGGAAATGGTTACCGTCGTGGAGCGGCAGGGTGTTAAAGAACGTCGCGCTGCGTGGATTACTGTCTTTTCCGATGGTCTGCAGCCAGCGCTGCAGGACGGCGGTATCGTCATAGACGGGCGAGCCGTCGAAGCCCAGAAGAGAGACAGGAAGGCCGGTTTGATCCATCAGCGGTGCCTGCATGCCACCCTGTTCGCGTACTTCTTTCAGGAAGTTACCGAACTGGCCGTTATGCCCCAGCATCAGATGCTGCGTAAAGCCCAGTTTTGCGAGGTTATCGAACAGATAACACTGGTTGCCGGCGGGTTGATACAGGTTTTTATGGGATGTCTGACCGCAGCTAGCACGCAGCAGGCGGATTGCTGCCGGGCCGCTGTACGAGGTGGCAGAGTTGAAATCTTTAAACTGAATATCGAAGTGTGACCACAGCGGATGAGACATCAAACCGGCGGCGTCCACGTCGGCCCAGGAGAGAGAGCAGATGTTGATCACCAGCAGTTCAAACGGCTGAGCATCCGCCGGAAGCGCATCCGGGAATTTAGTCTGTCGCTTATCTTCCGCGGTATAGAAACTGGAGAGCCAGGCGTTCAGGTTTGTAGAAGTCGGCGGTGCGGTCTGGGTTGGGATATCGCCCACTACAGGCGTATCGCCTGCCGTTGTGACGGTTGCCGCCGCGCTTCCTCCTGTGGTGGTCACCGTGGTGGTTGGTTGACCGGCAGGCCACAGAGAAAAGTTTGGCCCAGCCAGCGTCAGCACGTTAAGCCAGATCATAATCGCGACGACAAACACCGTGACGCGGATCCACTGTGACAGGAACAGCCAGGCAACCAGCAGCACAAATACCGCACCAATCATCTGCCAGTTAATAAAGCGCTCGGTCAGATCGAGGATATAGCTGGCGCTAAAGCCCGCTACCTGCGAACCCTGGCTCATAATGCTATCCGGCCCCGGTAGCCAGGTATCATGCCAGAACAGCGCAAAGCCGACAGGAATGGCGACCCAGTGACGTAAGCGATGCAGCCTGATATTCGGCAGCGGCATCAGCAGGAAGGCCATAAACACCAGGTTGAGAAGAGGATGGAAATTCAGATAGCCTGCCCACAGCAGACCAAACTTCACCAGAAAGTAGAAGTTCCAGCCGGAAAGGCCGCGCCAGTATTGCCAGAGCGGCGAGGGTGACGAAGCGGTATAGGTAGAATTAGTCATGTTTTCGGTCTGCCTTGACGTGTGATGCCCGTGTCAGTGTTCCGGCTGGTTTTACATAGCGAGGTTTTATAAACAGCACTCTGGCCGTATCACGGATACGGCGTATGGAATGGCGCGCATAGTAGCCAAGCGGGAAAAAGATCAGCGCACAGAATATAACCAGTTGAATAATATCGCTGATATTCATAATGATGCGTTCTCCGCGTTGTCTGTTAATAAGCGAAGGGGTTCCGGAACCCGACGCCAGACGTGTCCATCATGTCTGGCATTCAGGATCGGTTTAGCATCGCTCGTGATAGCGAGCGGTTTAGCCCATTGTTCGGGCTGGAGCGCACGCATCTGCACCAGCTCCGCGCTGATAGTATTATCTTCGAACCAAATCATACGGTTCGAGAAAATATCCCCGGTAGGCAGGGGGAAGATATGGTTAAGCGCCGTATCGAGATCGTTAACCCGGCAGAAGGACAAAAATAGCACCAGGCGATTGTCGCCAATGGTCATGATGTCCCCTGTACGGTTCGGACGACATAGGGTGAGAGCCTGTTCAACGCGAATACCCGGTACAGGACGCAGGGCAACCATGACTCCTTTTCCGTCAGCAGGAAGAAGGGTGTTGTTCATCATGTTGCCGACGGCGTCGCAGAAGGTATCCCATTTTTGGTACCCACGCAGCTTCATCGGCTGCGTCATGGAGAGCAGCGTGGAAATATCTTCCGGTACATGGCGGCTAAACTGCTGGCCCTGAACGCTTTCGATAAGCGTCAGGCAGCGTGACAGCGGCGCATTCCATGGGATAACCATATTGGCGCCGCAGCCCAGAAGCAGGCGCTCATCGGTGGCGCGCAGGCTGGTATTATTTTCGCGCACGATGATTTTTAACGCGCTTCCGCGCTGGCGGCGTAGGGTGTGGATTTGCCGTGCCAGCGTCTCAATCTGGTTATTCTGCATCAGCGAGAAAATAAGGGTCGCCGCCTGGGTTGTGCGGGCTTCATGGAAAAGGGCTTCGTTAGACTCAAAAAGTGTCCAGTTTTCCGACAGGGCGGGTGCCCCCTCTAAAACCGCGATATGGCTCAGAATGCGTTTTTCATCACTGCGCGGTTGGACCACGGTTTCTTCCTGCTGTGCAATGTGCCACTCGCCCTCAATATGTTTCAGGGTAAGCTGTTGCCTGGCACTCACGCCCTTTTCATTACACCAGAATGCAATATCGTAGAGATAGCTACCCACCTGATCGCGAACGCTTGCCAGACCGAACAGGGAGCGATATTCGCCCATTAAAAGTGAGAACAGCTTGTCATTATTACTGCCAGGATTGACTATCAATAGCGTGCAATTTTGAAATTTTGCCCATTTATTGATTTTTTCAAGCCATGGCAACAGTTTTTCAGCAGGGATATTTTGCAGGACGTTATTTGCACATTTAAGAATCACCAAATGGTGATCCGGATCAATAGAGCACTGAACGTCGCGGGACAAAAAGTATAGACTATCGGCTTCCGATGTCATGGAAAATAATTGCACCGTCTGAGGCCCGCGATTGTTTTCCAGCGTGATAATTTTCTTCGGGTCTTCGCCCATGCTAATGACGGCCACGCGGGAATCCTTATCCTGGGCAGCAATTGTCTGGTTAACCAGGCTGATAGCATCTTCATTTCGGTCCGTATTAATCCACCAGACTCCTCCGACTGGCATGTGGCTCAATTCGTCCCATAATGACTGGATGCCAATAGAAAATATGGAGTCCACGGTGTCCCTCTTTTCGTCTAATTTATCTGTATCTCAGTTTACTAGCGAAAGCGTAGAAATAAACCTAACATTGAAATTAAAGAACATCAGATTTAGCATGTAAATGAAATTTGTCAGGGCAGGAAGCCCCGCAACTTCTTTAGCGTGCGATTTTCCTTAAAGGGATGGAAAAAGAATGGATAATAACGAACCTGGAACCCCAGTCGACTCGACTCTGGGTTACACATTCCAAAACGATTTTCTGGCGCTGACGCAGGCCTTTTCTTTACCTGAAATAGATTACACCGATATTTCCCAGCGGGAACAGTTGGCCGCGGCTATTAAACGCTGGCCGTTATTAGCTGAATTCGCCCATCAACAATAAGGGAGCCATTGATGGCCATACTCGGATTACAGGGTGTCCGTGGCGGTGTGGGTACCACATCAGTTACCGCGGCGCTGGCGTGGTCATTACAGCTTTTAGGTGAATCGGTGCTGGTTATTGACGCCTGCGCCGATAATTTGTTGCGTATGTCGTTTAACGTTGACTTTACTCGTGAAGAGGGCTGGGCCCGCGCGCTGCTTGATGATAAAGACTGGCAGGATGCGGGGATGCGCTATACCTCCCAGCTCGATCTGCTGCCGTTTGGTCAACTGACCACCACGGAACGCGAAAATGAAGCCGCGTATCAGCGCCTGTTTTCGCAGTTCACGCTGGCGCTGCAGACCCTGAAAGAAAAGGGGCACTACAAATGGATCCTGCTGGATCTGCCCCACGGCGCCGGTACGCTGACCAGACAGCTTATCGCCCAGTGCGATCATATCCTCTCGATCGTTAACGTTGATGCGAACTGCCATATCCGCCTGCACCAGCAGGGGCTACCTCAGAACGCTCATATTCTGATTAACGATTTGCGTATTGGCAGCCAGATCCAGGACGATCTCTATCAGGTGTGGCTGCAAAGCCAGCGCCGTTTGCTTCCTATTGTCATTCATCGTGATGAGGGAATGGCGGAATGTCTTGCGTCTAAGCAACCGCTCGGCGAATACCGCAGCGATTCACTGGCGGCAGAAGAGATTCTGACGCTGGCTAACTGGTGTCTGCTGAACTTCGCCAACCGGGCGGAGCATGCAGGGAGTGATGTATGAGTCGTCTCGCCAGCTGGTTACTCATCCCGCCGGTCAGTTCGCGTTTGAGTGAACATTACCGGCATTTTCGCCGTCACGGTGCGTCGGCATTTAGCGCCGCGCTCGGCTGTTTCTGGATGATTCTGGCCTGGATGTTTATTCCACTCGAACACCCTCGCTGGCAGCGCATACGCGCCCGCCACAGTGAGCTATATCCGCACATTAATCCCAACCGACCGCGTCCTTTGGATCCGGCGCGTTATCTCATTCAGGCTATCTGGCTGGTGGTCACATCATCCCGCTCAGAGAAAATAACGCCGCACTGGCGCAGCTTCTCCCGCGTGCAGCAGTTACGTGAGCGCTACCACCAGTGGCTGGACAGACTGCCCAACAGCGTCAGCGATAAGACCAGCCATCTGGATAACCATAAAGAGCTCGGACATCTCCATCCGGGCCTGCGGCGTTTTATCCTCGGCGTGATCGTCGTGTTCTCGCTCATTCTGGCGCTGGTCTGTATTACGCAACCTTTCAACCCTCTGGCGCAGTTCACCTTCCTGATCCTGCTGTGGGGCGTGGCGCTGCTGGTCCGCCGTATTCCGGGTCGCTTCTCGGCGCTGATGCTGATCGTATTGTCGCTGACCGTCTCCTGTCGCTACATCTGGTGGCGTTATACCTCAACCCTGAACTGGGACGACCCGGTCAGCCTGGTATGCGGTCTGGTGCTGCTGTTTGCAGAAACCTACGCCTGGATCGTGCTGGTGCTGGGCTATTTCCAGGTGATTTGGCCGCTCAACCGCCAGCCGGTTCCGCTGCCAAAGGACACGACCCAGTGGCCAACCGTCGATCTCTTCGTGCCGACCTACAACGAAGACCTGAGCGTGGTGAAGAACACGATTTATGCTGCGCTGGGTATCGACTGGCCGAAAGACAAGCTCAAGGTCTGGATCCTGGATGACGGCAACCGCCCGGCGTTCCGCCAGTTCGCGGAGGAGGTCGGCGTCGAATACATCGCCCGTCCGACTCACGAACACGCTAAGGCGGGTAACATCAACAACGCGTTGAAGTATGCCACCGGGGAGTATGTCTCGATCTTTGACTGTGACCACGTGCCGACGCGCTCTTTCCTGCAGATGACCATGGGCTGGTTCCTGAAGGAGAAAGAGCTGGCGATGATGCAGACGCCGCACCACTTCTTCTCGCCGGACCCGTTTGAACGTAACCTTGGCCGCTTCCGTAAGACCCCGAACGAAGGTACGCTGTTCTATGGCCTGGTGCAGGACGGGAACGACATGTGGGATGCCACCTTCTTCTGCGGCTCCTGTGCGGTTATCCGCCGTAAACCGCTGGATGAAATTGGCGGTATCGCCGTCGAAACGGTAACTGAAGATGCGCACACCTCTCTGCGCCTGCACCGTCGTGGCTATACCTCTGCCTATATGCGTATTCCTCAGGCAGCTGGTCTGGCAACGGAGTCACTGTCGGCGCACATTGGCCAGCGTATTCGCTGGGCGCGCGGGATGGTGCAGATTTTCCGTCTCGATAACCCCCTGATCGGTAAAGGACTCAAGCTGGCGCAGCGTCTCTGCTACGTCAACGCCATGTTCCACTTCTTGTCCGGCATTCCGCGGCTAATCTTCCTGACCGCGCCGCTGGCGTTCCTGCTTCTTCACGCTTATATCATCTACGCTCCCGCGCTGATGATTGCGCTGTTTGTTCTGCCGCACATGATCCACGCGAGCCTGACGAACTCGAAGATACAGGGTAAATACCGCCACTCCTTCTGGAGTGAAATCTACGAAACGGTGCTGGCCTGGTACATCGCGCCGCCGACGATGGTGGCGCTGATTAATCCGCACAAAGGTAAATTCAACGTCACCGCGAAGGGCGGGCTGGTGGAGGAGGAGTACGTCGACTGGGTGATCTCCCGGCCGTATATCTTCCTGGTGCTGCTGAATATCGTGGGCGTCATTGCGGGTATCTGGCGTTACTTCTACGGCCCGGAAAACGAAATCCTGACCGTCTTCGTCAGTATGGCATGGGTCTTCTACAACCTGATTATCCTCGGCGGCGCGGTGGCGGTGTCGGTGGAAAGCAAACAGGTTCGTCGTGCGCATCGTGTTGAAATCTGCATGCCTGCGGCGATTGCCCGTGAAGATGGCCACCTCTTCTCCTGTACCGTGCATGACTTCTCTGACGGCGGTCTGGGGATCAAAATCAACGGCCAGGCGAAGGTGCTGGAAGGGCAAAAAGTTAACCTGCTGCTTAAGCGCGGTCAGCAGGAGTATGTCTTCCCGACGCAGGTTGTTCGCGTGGCGGGCAATGAAGTCGGTCTGCAGCTGATGCCGTTGACCAAAAAGCAACATATCGATTTTGTGCAGTGTACGTTTGCCCGCGCGGATACGTGGGCTCTCTGGCAGGACAGCTTCCCGGAAGATAAACCTCTGGAAAGCCTGCTGGATATTCTGAAGCTGGGGTTCCGTGGCTATCGTCACCTTGCAGAATTTGCCCCGTCGTCGGTGAAATTAATTTTCCGGTCACTTACTTCGCTGGTTTCCTGGGTCGTGTCGTTCATTCCTCGTCGTCCTGAGCGGGATGAGGCGAAGCAGGCGGACCCGGTTATGGCTCAACAATGATGATAACGCGATGAAAACAAAACTTTCCTGGTTATGTGCAGTGGCAATGGGGATGAATGCGATCCCCGCAACAATGGCTAACGCAGCCCCGGGTAACGCAGCGGCAACGCCTGCGCCAACGGTACCTGTCGTCGCGCAAGCAACCGATCCGGTTGTCACCGCGGCACCTGGCCAAACAGAAAATATCACGCCGAACCAGCCGACGGAGGGGAACACATTGCCGGCAGACGGCCAGGTCATCGGGCAGGTGATGCCGGGCGTCCGGGGGGCGAATGCGCCCGTCGTTGCGGACAATGCGCCGTCGCGCGACGTGAAGCTGACCTTCGCGCAAATTGCGCCGCCTCCGGGCAGCATGGTGCTGCGCGGCATCAACCCTAACGGCGGCATTGAGTTTGGCATGCGCAGCGATGAGGTCGTCTCTAATGCGGTGCTGAACCTTGAATACACCCCGTCGCCGTCTCTGCTGCCGACGCAGTCTCAGCTGAAGGTCTACCTGAATGACGAGCTGATGGACGTACTGCCGGTCACGAAAGAGCAGCTGGGCAAGAAAACTCAGGCTCAGGTGCCGATCAACCCGCTGTTCATCACCGATTTTAACCGTATTCGCCTGGAGTTTGTCGGTCACTACCGCGATGTCTGCGAAAACCCGGCCAGCAACACGCTGTGGATGGACGTCGGACGTAACTCCTCGCTGCAGATGACCTACCAGTCACTGGCGCTGAAAAACGATCTCTCCGCATTCCCGGTTCCGTTCTTTGATCCGCGTGATAACCGTCCGCTCACGCTGCCGATGGTGTTTGCCTCGTCCCCGGACGTGACCGAACAGCTGGCGGCCACCATTGTGGCGTCCTGGTTTGGTTCACGCGCGGGCTGGCGTGGACAGAGCTTCCCGGCGATGTATGACAAACTGCCGGACAGAAATGCCATTGTGTTTGCGACCAACGCGAAACGCCCGGCCTTCCTGCGCGATCGTCCGGACGTCAAAGCGCCGACCGTTGAGATGATAAGCCACCCGGAAAACCCGTACGTGAAGCTGCTGGTGGTCTTTGGTCGTGATGATAAAGACCTGGTGCAGGCAGCAAAAGCCATTGCTCAGGGTAACGTCCTTTTCCGCGGCAACAGCGTGGTGGTGGATGAGGTCAAACCGCTGCTGGCGCGTAAACCTTATGATGCGCCAAACTGGGTGCGTACCGACCGTGCGGTGACATTCGGTGAGCTGAAAACCTATGAAGAACAGCTGCAGGCGACGGGGCTTGAGCCAGCGCCGATTAGCCTGTCGCTGAATCTGCCGCCGGATCTGTACCTGCTGCGTACCAACGGCATTGATATCAATCTGAACTACCGCTATACCGCGCCGGCCACCAAAGACAGCTCGCGCATGGATATCAGCCTGAACAACCAGTTCCTGCAATCCTTCAGCCTGCAAAGCACGCAGGATACTAACCGCCTGATGCTTCGCCTGCCGGTGCTGCAGGGTCTTCTGGATGGCAAAACGGATGTCTCTATTCCGGCACTGAAGCTTGGCGCGATAAACCAGCTGCGCTTTGACTTCCAGTACATGAACCCAATGCCTGGCGGTTCTGCGGAAAATTGCATCACCTTCCAGCCCGTACAGAACCACGTTGTGATTGGCGATGAGTCGACCATCGACTTCTCGAAGTACTATCACTTCCTGGCGATGCCGGATCTGCGCGCTTTTGCTAACGCGGGCTTCCCGTTCAGCCGCATGGCCGATCTTTCTGAGTCCATCGTAGTAATGCCAAAAGCGCCAACTGAAGGGCAGGTAACGACCCTGCTGGATACCATGGCGACCGTTGGAGGACAGACGGGATTACCGGCGATTAACGTTACGTTGACGGACGATGGCAGCCAGATTCAGAACAAAGACGCTGACATCATGGTGATCGGTACCATTCCGGACAAGCTGAAGGATGACAAACGTATCGATCTGCTGGTGAAAGCGGCCCAGTCCTGGGTTAACACGCCGCTGCGCCAGACCGAGTTCCCGAGCATTATGCCGGATGTTAACGATCGTCAGGCCAGCGCGCAGACGACGGTAACGTCTCAGGGGGCAATGGCCGCGGTGGTGGGCTTCCAGTCACCTTACAACGAACAGCGTAGCGTGGTGGCTCTCCTCGCGGACAGCCCGCGGGGGTATGAACTGCTCAATACGGCCATGAACGACAGCGGTAAACGTGCCGCGATGTTTGGTTCCGTGTCGGTGATCCGTGAGTCCGGCGTCAATAGCCTGCGCGTGGGCGATGTGTACTACGTAGGCCATCTGCCGTGGTTTGAACGCCTGTGGTATGCGCTGGCTAACCATCCGGTTCTGCTCGCCATCCTGGCTGCGGTCAGCGTGGTCTTGCTGGCATGGGTGCTGTGGCGTCTGCTGCGAATCATCAGCCGTCGTCGTCTGAACCCGGATGAGTAAGATGTGATGAAAGCCTTTCGCTGGTGTGTATTAGCAGCGGTGATGCTGGCGGCGCTACCTCTTCGCGCCGCCTGTACCTGGCCTGCCTGGGAGCAGTTTAAAAAGGACTACATCAGCGAGGGCGGGCGTGTCGTTGATCCCAGCGACACGCGCAAAATTACGACCTCGGAAGGGCAAAGCTACGCCCTGTTCTTTGCCCTGGCGGCGAACGATCGCAAATCTTTTGACCAGCTGCTGACGTGGACGCGCGATAATCTTGCCAGCGGCGATCTCAACGACCATCTGCCTGCCTGGCTATGGGGTCAGAAAGATAAAGAGACGTGGGCGGTGATTGATACCAACTCCGCCTCTGACGCCGATGTCTGGATCGCCTGGTCACTGCTCGAAGCGGGTCGACTGTGGAAACATCCGGATTATACCCGCACGGGTAAAGCGCTGCTGAAACGCATTGTCAGCGAGGAAGTGGTGAAAGTCCCGGGGCTCGGCGCAATGCTGCTTCCCGGTAAAGTCGGCTTTGCCGATGAGAACGTATGGCGCTTTAATCCCAGCTATCTTCCTCCGCAGCTAGCGAGTTATTTCACGCGTTTTGGTACCCCGTGGACCACGCTTCGTGAAACCAATCAGCGCCTGCTGCTGGAGAGTGCGCCGAAAGGATTTTCGCCGGACTGGGTGCAGTATCAGAAAAACAAAGGCTGGCGGTTACAGCAGGATAAATCGCTGGTGGGCGGCTACGATGCCATCCGCGTTTATCTCTGGGTGGGAATGATGAGTGATAAAGATCCTCAGAAAGCCCGGCTGATGACGCGCTTCCAGCCGATGGCGGCCAAGACAATGAAACGGGGTGTGCCGCCGGAGAAAGTGGATGTGGCGACGGGTAAACGCACCGGGAATGGTCCGGTCGGGTTCTCTGCCGCCATGCTGCCGTTTTTACAACAACGTGATGCCCAGGCGGTTCAGCGCCAGCGCGTTGCAGACCATTTTCCCGATAATAATGCCTATTACAGCTACGTGCTGACTCTCTTTGGGCAAGGATGGGATCAGCATCGTTTTCGCTTCACCGCAAAAGGTGAATTAATACCGGATTGGGGCCAGGAATGCGCAAGTTCACAGTAAATCTACTCACTTTATCGCTTGGCCTGGCACTGATGCCGATGGCTGAGGCCGCCAACTCTCCGCAGCAGAAACAGCTGCTGGAACAGGTTCGGCTGGGCGAATCGACACAGCGTGAGGATTTGGTTCGTCAGTCGCTTTATCGTCTGGAGCTGATTGACCCGAACAACCCTGACGTCATTGCCGCACGCTTTCGCTACCTGCTGCGCCAGGGCGATAACGCCGGCGCGCAAAAAGAGCTGGACCGTCTGAAAGGGATCGCGCCGGGCTCGAGCGCGTACCAGTCATCACGCAATACGATGCTGCTTTCCACTCCGGATGGCCGCCAGCAGCTCCAGCAGGCGCGATTGCTCGCCACCACGGGACACACGCAGGAGGCGATTGCAGCCTATGACAAGCTGTTTGACGGCAACCCACCGGGCGGCGACGTGGCGACGGAATACTGGAACGTGGTGGCGAAAGATCCTGCTCGCCGGAATGCAGCCATTAACCAGCTCAAGAAAATAAACAGCAGCAGCCCCGGAAATACACAGCTGCAGGCGACGCTGTCCCAGCTTCTGTTCCAGAGCGGACGCCGTGACGAAGGCTTTGCGCTATTGCAGGAGATGGCCAAATCCACCAACGGGCGCAGCCAGGCGTCTGATATGTGGTATGACCAAATCAAAGACCAGCCTGCCAGCAGCGCGAGCGTTAGCGCGCTGCAAAAATACCTGAGCGTATTCAGCGATGGTGATAGCGTCGCGGCGGCGCGTGCCCAGCTTGAAGCCCAGCAAAAACAGCTCGCTGACCCTGCATTCCGCGCGAAAGCGGAAGGGCTGGCGGCGGTGGATGCCGGGCAGGGCAGTAAGGCGGTGGCGGAGCTGCAAAAAGCCGTCAGCGCCAACCATGCCGACAGTGAAGCGGTGGGTGCCCTGGGACAGGCTTATTCCCAGAAAGGCGACCGCGCCCGCGCGGTGGCACAGTTTGAAAAGGCAATTGCCCTCGATCCCCAGAGCGATAACCGGGGTAAATGGGACAGTTTGCTGAAGGTTAACCGCTACTGGCTGCTGATCCAGCAGGGCGATGCGGCGCTGAAGGCGAATAACCCGGCGCAGGCGGAGCGTTACTATCAGCAGGCACGCAGTATCGACAATACCGACAGCTATGCCGTGCTGGGGCTGGGCGACGCCGCCGCGGCGCGTAAAGATAACGACGCGGCGGAGCGTTATTACCGTCAGGCGCTGCGAATGGACAGCGGCAACAGCAATGCGGTCCGCGGTCTGGCCAATATTTACCGTGCGCAGTCCCCGGAGAAAGCCTCGCAGTTTATCCAGTCTCTCTCCGCCAGCCAGCGCAGAAGCATAGATGATATTGAACGTAGCCTGACCAACGAGCAGCTCTCTGCTCAGGCCGAGCAGCTTGAAAATCAGGGGAAATACGCTCAGGCGGCAGAGATTCAGCGTCGTCGTCTGGCGCTCTCTCCCGGCGATGTGTGGATAACCTATCGTCTCTCGCGCGATCTCTACAGCGCGGGTCAGCGAAGCCAGGCGGATACCCTTATGCGTCAGCTTGCCAGCCAGAAACCGTCCGACCCGGATCAGGTTTATGCTAACGGGCTCTATCTTTCCGGAAACGATCAGGACCGCGCCGCGCTGGCGCATCTGGATACGCTGCCGCGAAGCCAGTGGAACGGCAATATTCAGGAGCTTGCTGACCGTCTGCAAAGTAACCAGGTGCTGGAAACCGCCAACCGTCTGCGCGACAGCGGCAAAGAGCAGGAGGCTGAAAACCTTTTGCGCCAGCAGCCAACCTCCACCCGCATCGACCTGACGCTGGCGGACTGGGCGCAGCAGCGTGGCGATCTGGACTCGGCAAAAACGACGTACAACGCCGTTCTGCAGCGTGAACCGCAGAACGAAGACGCCATCCTCGGCCTGACCGAGATTTATAGCGCTCAGGGTAACAAAGATGCCGCGCGCTCGGAGCTGGCGAAGCTGCCCGCCGCGCAAAACGGTCAGCCGCTGTCGCTCAATATGCAGCGCCGCATCGCGATGGCGCAGGCGGGTCTGGGCGATTCCGCCGCCGCAGAACAGACCTTCAATAAAATTATTCCGCAGGCTAAATCGCAGCCCGGCTCCATGGAAAACGCGCTGGTGCTGCGTGATGCCGCGCGTTTCCAGGCGCAGAACGGGCAGCCTCAGCAGGCACTGGAAACCTACAAAGACGCGATGGTGTCGTCTGGCATCACCACGACGCGACCGGTGGATAACGACAGTTTCACTCGTCTGACGCGTAACGATGAAAAAGACGACTGGCTGAAACGCGGCGTGCGCAGTGATGCCGGTGACTTGTACCGTCAGCAGGATGTTAACGTCACGCTGCAGCACGACTACTGGGGCTCCAGCGGCACGGGCGGCTATTCCGACCTGAAAGCGCATACCACCATGCTGCAGGTGGATGCCCCGCTCTCTGACGGGCGCATGTTCTTCAGAAGCGATCTGGTCAACATGGACGCTGGTTCATTTGATAACAATAACGGGACCTACGATCCTAAATGGGGGACCTGCTACGAAACGCCGTGTAGCGGCAATACCCATCAGTCCGACAATGGCGCAAGCGTTGCCGTCGGCTGGCAGAATAAAACCTGGGCGATGGATATTGGCACCACGCCGATGGGCTTTGACGTTGTCGACGTGGTGGGCGGCATAAGCTACAGCAGCGATCTGGGCCCCATCGGCTATACCGTTAACGCCCATCGCCGCCCAATCTCCAGCTCTCTGCTGGCGTTCGCCGGGCAAAAAGATACCAACACCGGCACCACCTGGGGCGGCGTACGTGCCACCGGTGGCGGCGTAAGCATGAGCTATGACAAAGGTGAAGCGAACGGTATCTGGTCGAGCCTGAATGCGGAAACGCTGACGGGTAAAAATGTTGAGGATAACTGGCGCGTCCGCTGGATGACGGGTTACTACTACAAGCTCATTAATAAAAACAATGAACGCCTGACGGTCGGCGTCTCCAATATGCTCTGGCACTACGACAAAGACCTGAGCGGGTATACCCTGGGTCAGGGCGGTTACTACAGTCCGCAGGAGTACGTCTCCTTCGCACTGCCGGTGACCTGGCGTAAACGCACGGAGAACTGGTCCTGGGAGCTGGGTGGCTCGGTCTCCTGGTCTCACTCGAAAACCAAAGACGAACTGCGCTACCCGATCCAGAATCTGATCCCGACCGATGAGCCAGACCGCTATACCGACCGGGGCGCAATGGAGACCGGCAGCAGTTCATCAGGAACGGGTTATACCGCGCGGGCCATTATCGAGCGCCGCGTAACGTCCAACTGGTTTGTAGGCATGGGCGTGGATATTCAGGAGGCGAAAGACTATACCCCAAGCCATGCGCTGATCTATGTGCGCTACTCTGCCGCAGGCTGGCAGGGCGATATGGACTTACCGCCGCAGCCGCTCATCCCTTACGCGGACTGGTAATCGGATTTTCCTTAATCCATTTGTAAGTCTCTCTTAATAGCGCGGCAATCGGGTATACTCAGGCGCGCCGGGTTTACACCCTGGCGCGCCCTGCGCTTCGAGTTTTGTGGAGAGTCATTTTGCGTGTCAGCCGTTCCTTAACAATCAAACAGATGGCGATGGTCTCTGCCGTCACCATGCTGTTTGTCCTGCTCTTCTGCGTAATTTTGCTGTTTCATTCCGTACAGCAGAATCGCTATAACACGGCTTCGCAGTTAGAAAGTATCGCCCGCTCGGTGCGTGGCCCGCTTTCTGCCTCTATCCTGAAAGGGGATATTCCCGAAGCGGAAACCATTTTAAAACGTATTCAGCCTGCCGGCGTCGTTAGCCGCGCAGATGTCGTCTTGCCCAACCAGTTTCAGGCGCTGCGGATGAGCTTTATCCCGGAGCGTCCCGTCCCGATGATGGTGATGCGCCTGTTTGAACTGCCGGTGCAAATTTCGCTTCCCGTTTATTCGCTTGAACGCCCTGCGAATCCGCAGCCGCTGGCCTACCTGGTTTTGCAGGCGGACTCCTACCGCATGTATAAATTCGTCATGAGTTGGGTGGTTACGTTAGTGACCACTTGCTTACTTATGACGCTTATTCTCAGCGTGGCGCTCACCTGGTGCATTAACCGGCTGATTGTTCATCCGCTGCGCCGTATCGCCCGTGAGCTGAATACGCTTGCGCCGCAGGATCAGATGGGACATCAGCTTGAGCTGCCGCGTCTGCATCATGACGATGAGATAGGTATGCTGGTGCGCAGCTACAACCTCAACCAGCAGCGCATCCAGCGTCAGCAGGATGAATTAAACAGCAGCGCCACCCGTTTTCCGGTATCGGAGCTCCCCAATAAAGCCTTCCTGATGGCGATGCTGGAGCAGACCGTTGCCCGTCAGCAAACTACGGCGCTGATGGTTATCGCCTGTGAAACCTTGCAGGACACGGCTGGCGTGCTTCAGGAGAGCCAGCGCGAAATGCTGCTGCTCACCCTGGTGGAAAAGATCAAATCTGTCCTTGCCCCGCGCATGGTGCTGACCCAGGTCAGCGGTTACGATCTGGTGGTGATTGCCAACGGCGTAAAAGAACCGTGGCATGCGATCACCTTAGGTCAGCAAGTACTCACTGTCATTAATGAGCGGTTGCCCATTCAGGGTATCCAGCTTCGTCCGAGCGCCAGTATCGGTATCGCCATGTACTATGGTGATTTAACGGCGGAGCAGCTTTATCGTCGCGCGTTCTCGGCGGCGTTTACCGCCCGGCGCAAAGGGAAAAATCAGATCCAGTTCTTTGAACCGGAGCAGATGGAAAAGGCGCAGCAGCGCCTGACGGAAGAGAGCGACATCCTGACCGCGCTGGATAACCGGCAGTTTGCCCTCTGGCTACAGCCGCAGATGAATTTGCTGACGGGAGAAGTGAAAAGCGCCGAGGCACTGCTGCGCGTGCAGCAGCCGGATGGTTCATGGGAACTGCCGGAAGGGCTGATTGAGCGCATTGAGTCCTGCGGCCTGATGGTTACCGTCGGCTACTGGGTGCTGGAAGAGTCCTGCCGTCAGCTGGCCGCCTGGCAGGAGCGCGGCGTGACGCTGCCGCTGTCGGTCAATTTGTCTGCTATGCAGCTTATGCACCCGACCATGGTTTCAGAGATGCTGGAGCTGATCCATCGTTACCGAATCAAGCCTGATACGTTAACTCTGGAAGTGACGGAGAGCCGACGCATCGACGCTCCTAATCAGGCGGTCGCGATTCTCAAACCGCTGCGTAATGCCGGTATTCGCATTGCCCTGGACGATTTTGGCATGGGATACGCCGGGCTGCGTCAGCTTCAGCACATGAAAACCCTTCCGGTAGATGTGCTCAAAATTGACAAAGCGTTTGTCGACGGTCTGCCGGGCGACAGCAGCATGGTGCAGGCGATTATCCAGATGGCGCGTAGCCTCAACCTGCATCTTATTGCCGAGGGGATTGAAACCGAAGCGCAACGCGCCTGGCTTGCAGAGGCGGGCGTGGAGAGCGGACAAGGCTTCCTTTTTGCCCCCGCAGTCCCTTCGGATATCTTTGAAGAACGATACCTTTCTGGTGCTGACAATAACGCAAAAGTGTAATTTTGTTGCTGGCTTGTGCGAGCCAGCTCAAAGTTCTTAACATTTGTGTTTCAAATTTGAACTGAGTTTATTTCTGTCCTGTTATGTGGGTGTTATTTTAAAGCCGCAGGTTAACCATAACCTTACAAAACCTGTGGTTTTTCTTCCCAAGGACACCTTATGAAAACCTCACTCTTCAAAAGTCTTTATTTCCAGGTCCTGACAGCCATCGCCATCGGTATTCTGCTGGGTCACTATTACCCTGAGCTGGGCGCGCAAATGAAACCGCTTGGCGACGCGTTCGTTAAGCTCATCAAAATGGTCATCGCTCCGGTGATCTTCTGTACCGTAGTAACGGGCATCGCTGGCATGGAAAGCATGAAGGCGGTTGGTCGTACCGGTGCAGTGGCGCTTCTCTATTTTGAAGTGGTCAGTACACTTGCGCTGATTATCGGTCTGATCATCGTCAACGTGGTGCAGCCAGGCGCGGGAATGAACGTAGACCCGTCAACGCTTGATGCCAAAGCGGTCGCGGTGTATGCCGAGCAGGCGAAGGATCAGGGCGTGGTAGCCTTCCTGCTGGACGTGATACCGGGCAGCGTCATTGGCGCGTTCGCCAGCGGAAACATCCTCCAGGTGCTGCTGTTCGCCGTGATGTTTGGCTTTGCCCTGCACCGTCTGGGCAGCAAAGGCCAGCTTATCTTTAACGTAATCGAAAGCTTCTCGCAGGTGATCTTCGGCATCATCAATATGATCATGCGCCTGGCGCCGATCGGTGCTTTTGGTGCGATGGCCTTCACCATCGGTAAGTATGGCGTCGGTACGCTGGTGCAGCTGGGTCAGCTGATTATCTGCTTCTATATAACCTGTATCCTTTTCGTAGTCGTGGTGCTGGGTTCCATCGCCCGCGCGACGGGTTTCAACATCTTCAAATTTATTCGTTACATCCGTGAAGAGCTGCTGATTGTTCTGGGGACCTCCTCTTCAGAATCGGCGCTGCCGCGTATGCTCGACAAGATGGAAAAGCTGGGGTGCCGTAAATCGGTGGTCGGGCTGGTGATCCCGACGGGCTACTCCTTCAACCTGGACGGCACCTCGATATACCTGACGATGGCGGCCGTGTTTATCGCTCAGGCGACCAACAGCCATATGGATATTTTCCATCAGATTACCCTGCTGGTGGTTCTCCTGCTCTCCTCTAAAGGCGCGGCAGGCGTGACGGGCAGCGGCTTTATCGTGCTGGCAGCCACCATTTCCGCTGTAGGTCACCTGCCGGTTGCGGGTCTGGCGTTGATTCTGGGTATCGACCGCTTCATGTCAGAAGCCCGTGCGTTAACCAACCTGGTGGGTAACGGCGTGGCAACGGTGGTGGTGGCGAAATGGGTGAAAGAGCTGGATCACAAAAAGCTCGACGATACTCTGAATAATCGTTCAACTGACAGCAAAAATCCTGGCTTAACCTCTTAATCTTGTCACAAATGCCCGTATTCCCTTGTCGGGATGCGGGCTCCTGCGCATAATAACTGTTCGTACCTGTCATAATTCGACAAGATTTTTTTGGGTATATTTCACTTCGGACCGTGACGTTTTGCCGAACGCGCGGTCTAATCGACGTGTTTTCATCGTCATCTTTAAGAGTGAAGCGCGTCGCGAGGCACTCTTTTTTAACCAGGAATGTTGATCAGGGGTTCACATGCAGGGCACAAAAATTCGACTCTTAACCGGCGGTTTGCTGATGATGGCAGCAGCCAGTTATGTGCAGGCAGATGCGCTCCAGCCAGACCCGGCCTGGCAACAAGGGACATTAGCGAACGGTTTTCAGTGGCAGGTGTTAGCCACTCCGCAACGTCCCAGTGACCGTATAGAAATCCGTCTGTCCATTAATACCGGTTCCCTCACGGAAAGCACCCAGCAAACCGGTTTTAGCCATTTTATTCCCCGACTGGCGCTCACGCAGAGCGGCAGCCTGCAAGCGGTTCAGGTGCGCTCACTTTGGCAGCAGGCCATCGATCCGAAGCGCCCGCTTCCTCCGGCTGTTGTCTCGTATGACTACACCATGTTTAACCTGAGCCTGCCTAATAACCGTAACGACCTGCTTAAAGAAGCGCTTACGTATCTCTCCGATGCCTCTGGCAATCTGGCGATTACGCCGGACACCGTTAACTATGCGTTGAGCAACAGTGACATGGTGGCGACCTGGCCCGGAGATACCAAAGAGGGCTGGTGGCGCTACCGCCTGAAGGGCTCAACGTTACTGGGACATGACCCGGCCGAACCGCTGAAACAGCCGGTCGATGCCGAACAGGTAAAATCGTTCTACCAGAAGTGGTACACCCCGGACGCCATGACGCTGATCGTGGTAGGTAACGTGGACAGCCGCGCGGTGGTGGAGCAGATCAACAAAGCGTTTGGTGATTTGAAAGGTAAGCGTGAAACGCCAGCCCCTGTCCCGACGCTCTCTCCGCTGCGTGCAGAGCCTGTCAGCATTATGACGGACGCCGTGCGTCAGGATCGCCTCTCCGTCATGTGGGATAACGCCTGGCAGCCCATCCGTGAGTCAGCGGCAATGCTGCGCTACTGGCGTGCCGATCTGGCGCGTGAGGCGCTGTTCTGGCACGTTCAGCAGACGCTGAGCAAGAACAACGTCAAGAATATTGGTCTTGGCTTTGACTGCCGCGTGCTGTTCCAGCGCGCGCAGTGTGCCATTAACGTTGAATCGCCGGGCGATAAGCTGAATGCCAATCTGGGCGTGGTCGCGAAAGAGCTGGCAAAAGTGCGTAAAGAGGGGCTTTCCGAAGAGGAATTCAATGCTCTCGTGGCTCAGAAAAAACTCGAGCTGCAGAAGCTGTTTGCGACCTACGCACGTGCCGATACCGACATTCTGATCAGCCAGCGTATTCGCTCCCTGCAGAATCAGGTGGTGGACATTGCGCCGGAACAGTACCAGAAGCTGCGTCAGGACTTCCTGAACGGTCTGACCGTCGAGATGCTCAATCAGGACCTCCGTCAGCAGCTGTCACAGGAGATGGCGCTGATCCTCCTGCAGCCGAAGGGCGAGCCGGAATATGACATGAAGGAACTTCAGACGACATGGGATTCCATTATGGCTACCGCGCCGCAGCCAGCGCAGGCTGCAACGGCTGATGATCTACACCAGGACGCGTCGGATATTCCGCAGGGGCAGTAATGCTTAAACATTCCCTCTCCCTGTGGGAGAGGGTTAGGGTGAGGGCATCAGCCCGCACCTTACTTAAACTGGCATCGCCTCGCGCGGAATAATCGCCCCGCGATACTGAATCACCGTGCTGGCCGTCAGGTGCCCACGCCGTGCCGCCGCTTCCGGCGTTCCACCCGTCAGACGTACCGCCAGATAGCCCGCGCTGAATGAATCCCCCGCCGCCGTGGTATCAATCACTTTCTCTTTGGCAAGCTTCACCGCCGGAACGTCAACCAGCGTTTCACCCGCAATCGCGACCAGACAAGACTCCGCACCGCGCTTAATCACCACTTCGCTCACGCCAGCCGCCTGCGTGCGTGCAATCACGTCCTCTACCGGTTTCTCACCCCACAGGGCGTCTTCATCGTCGAGCGTGAGGAAGGCGATGTCGGTGCACTGCAGCATCTGTTGATAGACCTGCTGCGTCTCTTCGCGGCTGCCCCACAGGCGCGGGCGGTAGTTGTTATCGAAAATAACCTTGCCGCCGTTTGCACGGCATTCGCGCAGCAGCGAGAGCAGCTTTTCACGGCTGGTGGGGCTTAAAATCGCAAGGCTAATCCCGCTCAGATATAGATAGTCAAAGGTCGCCAGCTCTTCGCAGATGGCCGCAGCCGCGTCGCTCTCCAGCCAGAATTTGGCCGCGGCTTCGTTACGCCAGTAATAAAACGTGCGTTCGCCGGTGCTGTCGGTCTCGATGTAATAAAGTCCCGGGAGGCGGTTTTCCATACGCTGAATCAGCGACGTTTCAACATGTTCACTCTGCCACGCCTCCAGCATCTGCTGGCTGAAGCTGTCCGTTCCCAGGGCGGTAACGTAGTTCACGGTGAGCGCCTCAGGCGCGACCTGGCGGGCAATATAAACGGACGTGTTTAACGTATCGCCACCAAATCCGCGGCTGACTTCAGCGCCTTTTTGTGACAGTTCAATCATGCATTCGCCAATCACGGCAATTTTTTTGGACATAGTCGTGAACCTGAACAGAAGAATAATCAGCAGTGTGCGCTGAGTGAATTAACCGGTCAACTATATTAAAACAACGTTCCATTATTTTATTTGAGCCAGCGCGTGTTCCCGCGCATTTCTGTCATCTTAATTTCATTTTCCCGGTGAATTGAACATAAAGTTCTCAATTGCCGCGCCGATAATCCTGTGACGAGTCCAGAAAGGCTATCCCAACAACAGGACATCTGAAATGAAGTCAGAGCAGGTTATCCAGCGGCTGAGCACTACGCCTGAGGCAAGTATTGAGAACTTGCAGGAGCATCGCTACTGGCTGCAATGTGAGCGTGCGTACACCTATCAGCCGATCTACCGAACAGATGGTCGACTGATGGCAATTGAAATTTTGACCGTCGTTACGCACCCCTCAAACCCCACTCAGCGCATCGCGCCGGATCGCTATTTTGCCGAAGTTGCCGTTCGCCAGCGTCTGGATGTGCTGGAAGAACAGCTTCGCATGCTGGCGACGAAGCAGTCCTTTTTTGAACAGCACGATATCCTCGCCTCGGTGAACGTCGACGGCCCAACCCTGCTGGCGCTGCGGCAGAACGCAAAATTGCAGGAGCTGATCGCCACCCTGCCGTGGATGCGCTTTGAGCTGGTGGAGCATGTCCGTCTGCCGCAGGATTCCTCGTTTGCTTCGATATGCGAATACGGCCCGCTGTGGCTGGATGACTTTGGCACCGGCATGGCGAATTTCTCCGCCCTGAGTGAGGTGCGCTACGACTACATTAAAGTGGCCCGCGATCTGTTCATTATGCTGCGTCAGACCCCGGAAGGTCGGAACCTGTTTACGCTGTTATTACAGCTGATGAACCGCTATTGCCAGGGTGTGATTGTTGAAGGTGTGGAAACGCTGGAAGAGTGGCGTGATGTACAAAACTCTCCCGCAGCGGCGGCGCAAGGCTACTATCTCTCCCGCCCGGTGCCCATGGATCGCCTCGATAACGTTATAACGACCCTCTGATAAGCCCGCTTCCCTTTGTCTGGACTATAGTTTTACAGGACAGGTCATCAGGAAAGGGGATAAAAATGACAAGAACAACCAGGGTAATCTCCTGGACAGCAGGGATTTTCTTGTTGTTGATCGTGGTCGTCGCCATCATTATTGCGACGTTTGACTGGAACCGTCTCAAGCCGACCATCAACCAGAAAGTCTCAACCGAACTGAACCGCCCCTTCGCCATACGCGGTGATTTAGGTGTGGTATGGGAGCGTCAGAAAGAGGAGCCAGGCTGGCGAAGCTGGATCCCCTGGCCACACGTCCATGCCGACGACATCATTCTCGGCAACCCGCCGGACATCCCGGACGTCACCATGGTCCACCTGCCGCGCGTGGAGGCCACGCTAGCGCCGTTAGCGCTTCTGACCAAAACCGTTTATCTGCCGTGGATCAAACTTCAGCAGCCTGATGCGCGTCTGATCCGACTCTCAGAAAAAACCAACAACTGGACGTTTAACCTTGCCAGCGATGGCGACAAGGATCCGAATGCCCAGCCTTCTTCCTGGTCATTCCGTCTCGACAATATTCTTTTCGATCGCGGACGGATCGCCATCGACGATAAGGTCAGCAAGGCGGATATGGAGATCCTGGTCGATCCGTTGGGCAAACCGCTGCCGTTTAGCGAGGTCACGGGCACGAAAGCAAAAGGCGACGCGGCAAGCGTAGGTGACTATGTCTTTGGCCTGACGGCAAAAGGACGCTACAACGATCAGCCTCTCAGCGGTAAAGGGAAAATCGGCGGCATGCTGGCGCTACGGAGCGAGGGCACGCCGTTCCCGGTGCAGGCGGACTTCCGTTCCGGTAACACCCGCGTGGCGTTCGTGGGAACGGTTAACGACCCGATGAACATGGGCGGCGTTGACCTTCAGCTTAAATTTGCCGGTGATTCGCTGGGCGAGCTGTATGAACTGACCGGCGTACTGCTGCCGGATACCCCGCCATTCGAAACGGACGGGCATCTGGTCGCCAAAATCGATACCGAAAAATCGTCCGTTTTTGACTACCGGGATTTTAATGGCCGCATTGGCGACAGCGACATCCACGGCACGCTGACCTACACCACCGGAAAACCGCGCCCGAAACTGGAAGGGGATGTTGAATCCCGTCAGCTGCGTCTGGCCGATCTTGGTCCGTTGATTGGCGTGGATTCGGGCAAAGGCACAAAGTCCAAAGAGGTCAAAAAGGACGTTCAGCCTGCGGGTAAAGTATTGCCTTACGATCGTTTCGAAACCGACAAATGGAACGTAATGGATGCGGATGTACGTTTCAAAGGCGGGAAAATTGAACATGGCAGTACGCTGCCGATCAGCAATCTTTCGACCCATATCCTCCTCAAAAACGCCGACCTGCGCCTTCAGCCACTGAAGTTCGGCATGGCGGGTGGGACGATTTCCTCGAACATTCACCTGGAAGGCGATAAGAAGCCGATGCAGGGACGGGCGGAGATCCAGGCGCGTCGATTGAAGCTGAAAGAGCTGATGCCGAACGTAGAGCTGATGCAGAAAACCCTCGGTGAAATGAACGGTGATGCCGACATTCGCGGCGTGGGTAACTCCGTGGCGGGGCTGCTGGGCAGCGGCAACGGAAACCTGAAGCTGCTGATGAACGACGGGCTGGTGAGCCGAAACCTGATGGAGATCCTGGGGCTGAACGTCGGTAACTACGTCGTCGGGCAAATCTTCGGCGATGACGAGGTGCGGGTGAACTGCGCGGCGGCCAATCTGGATCTGGTGAACGGCGTGGCGCGCCCGCAGATTTTTGCCTTCGACACGGAAAACGCGGTGATTAACGTGACCGGTACCGCCAGCATGGCTTCGGAGCAGCTTGATCTGACGATTGACCCGGAGAGTAAGGGGATCCGTATTATCACGCTGCGCTCGCCGCTGTACGTGCGCGGGACCTTCAAAAATCCGCAGGCGGGCGTGAAGCCAGGGCCGCTGATTGCGCGCGGTGCCGTGGCTGCGGCCCTTGCGACGCTGGTTACCCCAGCTGCAGCGCTGCTGGCACTGATTTCGCCGTCAGAGGGCGAGGCGAATCAGTGCCGGACCATTTTGTCGCAGATGAAGAAATAGCTCCCTTTCTCCCTCTCCCTGTGGGAGAGGGCCGGGGTGAGGGCATCAGGCCGCAGTGAATTACAGAGCCTGGTGCTTCGTCTCGTGCGTCAGCAGCAGCGCAATCAGCGTCAGCGCCGCCATGGCCGCAAGATAGACGCCCACATAGAACAGACCATAGTTTGCCTGCAGCCAGGTGGCGATATATGGCGCAACGGACGCACCCAGAATAGACGAGACGTTATAGGAGAACGACGCGCCGGTATAACGTACTTCAGTCGGGAACAGCTCGGGCAGCAGCGCGCCCATCGGGCCGAAGGTCAGCCCCATCAGGCTCAGGCCAATCAGCAGATAGGCCATCACCAGCGCCGGGCTACCTGAACCCAGCAGCGGCGGGAAGACGAACAGGGCAAACAAAACGATCAGCGTGGTGATGGTAATCATGCTTGCACGACGACCGAATTTATCCGCCAGCAGGCCCGCAATCGGAACCATCACGCCAAAGCCGATCACCGCCATCATTAGCATCCACAGCACTTCGTTACGCGGCAGCCCCAGCCCAACCGGCGCGGCGGCGGTACTGAACGTCATGGAATAGACGGTCATGATGTAGAACAGCGTATAGGTGGCGAGCATGATAAACGTGCCCAGCACAGTCACGCGAACGTGTTTGGTCAGAAGCGTACCCAGCGGCACTTTCACCTGCTTGTTCGCCGCGGCCACTTTCGCGAAGACAGGCGTTTCATGCAGAGAAACACGCACATACAGGCCAATCAGCACCAGCACGGCTGAGAAGATAAACGGAATACGCCAGCCCCAACTCATGAACTGTTCATCCGTCAGCAGCCAGGAGAGCAGCAGGAACGTCCCGTTGGCAAAGAAGAAGCCAATCGGAGCGCCAAGCTGTGGGAATGAACCGTACAGCGCGCGCTTGCGCGCCGGGGCGTTCTCGGTGGCCAGCAGCGCCGCGCCGCCCCATTCACCACCCAGCCCCAGACCTTGACCAAAACGCGCCAGCGCCAGCAGGACCGGCGCCAGAATACCAATGGTTTCGTAGGTCGGCAGCAGGCCGATGGCTACGGTGGAGATCCCCATCGTCAGCAGCGAGGCCACCAGCGTGACTTTGCGGCCGATGCGATCGCCAAAGTGTCCAAACAGCGCAGAGCCAATCGGACGCGCAACAAACGCAATCGCAAAGGTCGCCAGAGACTGCAGCGTGGCCGCCGTCGGATCGCCCTGCGGGAAGAAAATGTGCGGGAATACGATGACCGCGGCGGTGGCATAAATATAGAAGTCGAAGAACTCGATGGCGGTGCCAATCAGCGATGCGACAACGACTTTATTGCGCGAATTTACCGGAACGTTTTCCGTTTCTGAGTCGAGTGTGGTGGCGGTTGCTTGCATAATATTTTCTTATTTTTGTCGAACGAAAGGCCATATTACGCACAGCAAAAGCGACATTTCAATCTGTAACAAAGCCGCGACCCGGTGAGAAAAACAGCAAAAAGCGGATAATTTTCAGACCAGCCAAAACACGTCTATGAAATGCTTCACAGATTTTAAATATCAGTCAATTAAACTGGTTTTCGGTTAAATAAAAGTTACGGGCTGGATTTATATGCTGAAATGATGAATCGGGCTGAAATTTCAGCCCGATGGCGCGGCTAGCGGTGCGTTTTGCCGGGCATTCGCGTGTCGCCTTTGTACTCGGCGGTGGCAATCCATGCCGCGCAGAACAGTGTCAGGCGGGCGAAGAAGTAGAAGAAGGCCATCAGTCCCAGCACCGAGCCAAACGCCGCGCCGGAAGGGGATTTAACCAGTGACGGCAGGGTGTAAGTCATCACGATTTTGATCACCTCAAAGCCGATCGCCGCAATCAATGTGCCGCGGAGCAGCGCCTTCTTGCGCGGCCGATGCCGGGGCAAGCGCCAGAAGATCCAGAAGAACAGCAGGTAGTTGGCGAAGATGGAAATAGCCAGCCCAATGCCGCGCCAGGCGGGCTTCAGCCATTCGATGTAATCCAGATAGAGCGCGGAGATGATCATCTGCTGCGCCGAGCCCGCCACGGAGGTAATGGAAAGCGTCACGATGAGCGCGACCAGCAGGCCAATCAGCGAAACAAAGTCGCGGAGATACTTGACCCAGATTTTCTCCTGGTCCTGCGGCTTACGCTCCCAGACGTCGCGCGACTGGGCGCGAATGGCCTCGCGCAGGTTGCCCATCCAGTTAACGCCGGAGTAAAGGGCAATCAGCAAGCCGACGATGCCGACGGTGGTACGCTGCTGAACGGCGGTATTGATAGTGCTTTTGAGCGTACTGGCAAGGGTCGGGTCACTGACGTTATTCAGGATCTTATTGAAGATATCCTGCAGCAGCGTCGGGTGCGACGCGAGGACAAAACCGGCTGCCGCGAACGACACCATCAGGATCGGTATCATAGACAGGAAGGAAAAATAGGTGATAGCGGCACCAAACTGGTTTCCCATGCGGTCATTAAAGCGTTCGGTCGCGCGTATCAGGTGTGCAATCATGGGAAACTGCTGAATTCTCGCGGCGATGCCGGTTACGGTTCCCAGCGCTTTGCTGGCGGTACCTGGCGTTTTGGCCTCTTCGGGCCCGGTTTCCATCTTTTTGACGGGCTCATACTCTAAATGTTGGGTGGGTCGTTGCGGGTTGTTTTCCGGCGTCACGCGCATTTTCCTTTTCGTTGAGCTGGATGTGTTTTTGAATTATAGCTTGCGGCTAGTCCACGTAAGCTTTTGTGAGTTCGGTTAGCCACTCCATGAACAGATGGACCCGGCGGGAGAGGTTGCGCCGGTGGGGATAAATCAGGGAAACAGGCATCGGTTCGGCCCGGTATTGCGGGAGGATCTCAATCAGCTTCTTCGCGCGCAGTAAATCGCGCACCCCAACCCGCGGCACCTGAATAATGCCCAGTCCGGCGAGACAGGCAGCCTGGTATGTTTCCGTGCTGTTGACGGTCAAGACCCCGCCCGTTTTTATCCACTGCGTTGCACTGCCGTTATAAAACTCAAAGCCCTGTGGGCGTGTTCCCAGCGTAGCGGTGTAGTGAATAACGGCGTGCGAGCCTAAATCGTCCAGGGTTTCCGGGTAGCCAAAACGCGCCAGATAGTCCGGGCTGGCGCAGTTAATCACCGACAGCTTGCCCAGTGGACGGGCAATCAGCCCTGAATCCTTCAGCGTGCCGACGCGTACCACGCAATCAAACCCTTCGCGGATCACATCCACCAGACGATCGCTGCTGCTGAGCTCCAGTTCGATGCCCGGATAGTGCTGCAGAAAAGCAGGCAGTTTGGGGATGACTAAATTTCGAGCAATGCCGACGGGCATATCCACGCGGAGCCGGCCGCTGATGCTGGAGGGATCGTGCTGAAACATACCGTCGAGTTCATCAAGGTTTGCCAGCAGATCTTTTGCCCGCTCGTAATAGACCATGCCGTCCTGCGTCAGGCTGACGCGGCGCGTGGTGCGGTGTAATAGCTGGGTGCCAAGCCGGTTTTCCAGGGCCTGAATCTGCCGTGAGACGCTGCCTTTCGGCAGGGTTAATGTTTCGGCCGCGCGGGAAAAACTCTCCAGTTCCGCGACGCGGACGAACAACTGCATTGCGTGAATTTTATCCATAGAGGAAGCTCATTGTTGTTTCTGGTGAAACAGTGAAGCGTTTTAACCCATCTTTATTGATTTTCTATCACCTAATAAGCTCTTTCTCAATCTCCTTAACAGCCAAAACGAGGTTTATGATGAGTGAACGTATCGCATTAGTGACGGGTGGTAGCCGTGGTCTGGGCAAAAACGCTGCGTTAAAGCTGGCGGCAGACGGCACGGGAATTGTCCTGACATACAACCGTAGCCAGCAGGAAGCGCTGGATGTTGTGCATGAAATTCAGCAAAAAGGCGTCAACGCAGCGGCATTAAAGCTCAACGTCGGGGATATCGCGGGATTTGAACATTTTGCCCGACAGCTTCAGGAAACCCTTAGGACCGTCTGGCAGCGCGAAACATTTGACTATTTATTGAACAATGCCGGGACGGGTTTATATGCACCCTATGCCGACACGACGGAAGCCCAGTTTGATGAAGCGTTGAACATTCATTTCAAAGGGCCTTTCTTCCTGACCCAGCGCCTGCTGCCGCTGCTTAACGACGGGGGACGTATCCTCAACGTCTCCAGCGGGCTGGCCCGTTTTACCCAGCCGGGCTCAGGGACCTACGCGGCCATGAAGGGGGCGATGGAAGTGCTGACGCGCTATCAGGCGAAAGAGCTGGGCGCGCGCGGCATTTCCGTCAATATCATTGCGCCTGGCGCGATAGAAACAGACTTTGGCGGCGGACGCGTGCGCGACAACGCGGAGCTGAATCAGTTGCTGGCCTCGCAGACGGCGCTGGGACGGGTGGGTCTACCGGACGATATCGGTGGTGCCATTGCGGCACTGCTCAGCGATAAGCTGGGCTGGATGAATGCGCAACGTATTGAAGTGTCAGGCGGTATGTTCCTGTGATGCCCGGACTTAAGGGGAAGGAACCTCTTAAGGAACCCTTAATATGGATGTGTCTGCACACTGACAGCGATAAAGAACGCAGTCAGCCATAGCCGATAACCCATTTTCATCACGATATTTCTTCTGGGGAAAGACCCTGATGTTTTTTATTAACGCAATGGCCGCAGAAAATATTTTCAGCGCATGACGTTTGATATTCGTTTCCTCTTAATAGCGACCCTGAAGAGGAAACGACGTCCGGAAATATCGGCTAAATTGCTGTTGGTCAGGAATTATTATTCAGGTATTCCTGCTGTAATAAACCAAATAGCCAGTCATTTTGCCAGCGACCCGCAAGATAATAGCTCTCACGTAATTCACCTTCCAGGCGAAAGCGGGCTTTTTCCAGCAGGCGTCTTGAAGCAGCGTTTCCCGCTGTTACGGTGGCGGTGAGTCGCCGTATACCGCCCTGAAGAAAAGCGTAATCGCAAAGCGCCTTCAGGGATTCAAAGCCGTAACCTTTCCCCTGCGCTTCGGGGGCGAAAAGGAAGCCCACTTCGGCGCAGTCCTCCTCCCGATGAATATACCCGGTAACGCCCAGCGGGGTCAGTGAGGCGGTGTCACGTACGACGAGGCAAAGCCAGTGCGCGCTGCCCGGAGCCCATGGCATCAGGCGCGAATCAAACGCTTCGCGTATCGCCGCGACAGGGCGGTCTTCCGCCACAAAGCGCATAACGTCCGGGTGCTGCTGGAGCGCCAGAAAAAAGGGCCAGTCTTGTTCCTGCAGGGGCGAACAGGTAAGGCGAGAGGTAATTAAAACCGGCATTCAGATTCTCCTGAAACATTTTAAATCATTTTAGGGTTGTCACTTTATTTCAACAGAAAGTCAGGTATGGTTAACCGCGTATAAATAAAAAGAATAAAGGGCGTCTCGCGCCCATTCCTGATGTCTTCGTTGTCGCTTAAGGAAAACAATGACTCTCAGCACATCACACCATATTCGCGAACAGTTTGAACACTGTCTGGCGGTCATTCGCCTTGCGTCGGTGGAAATTTTACTCCTTCTGAATGTACATGCTTCTGAGGGCAAAGATCCACGCTGGTTTCTGGAACAACTCGACAGCGCGCGATTAGCTTTGGGCGGCTGGGGAGCCGTTGCGAAAAAACTAAACCTGAATGATGCCGAGATGTCGGAATTTACGCTCCAGCTGCGCCTGCTGCAGCAGCGCGTACCGCAGTATGAAAGCGGACAGGATGTGAGTGAAAACCAGCTTATTGCGGCGATGCGGTTTGTGACCGCGCTGGAACATCTTCGTCTTCAGCAGCCGCTGTTGACCTATAGCACGGAGCTGGCACCGGGCAGCGAACTCCAGCAGCAGCAGGCGCACAAGCAGGTACGCGCAATTGAGCTGATGCTTAAAGGGCTTATCCAGCAGGCCTGGCCCGATCAGGTAAAGCTGAACAACCATCTTAAGACCCTGTTTAACGCTGACCGCGTAAGGCGCTGGCTGAAGCTTGGCGAGATCAACGATGTCCTGAGCGGCATGATGTTCAGCGAGCTGGCGCAGATGCTGGTGGATAAAAAAGAATTCAGCCGCTATTACGCTTCGCTTTTCAGCGACCCGTCCATGCTGACGCTGCTGGTTGAACCACGCAAAACGCTGCAAACCTTTCTCGACGACATTCGGCAAATCCGCAACAGCATCACCGTTCAGAAGACGTTAAGCTCGGCGCAAATTCAGCTGCTGGACAACTACTACGCGCAGATCGCGCGGCCCGTTCAACGCGCGTTTGAAGAGGGTAGAACGCGCGTTAATCCGGCAGGATTCATGGCGGTAGATGCCAGTGAATTGCATACCTTCTGGGAAAAGGCGCAGAAAATGGATCGGGTTACCGGTGGGGATCTGTTTGAAGTCCGTGACACCATTGAAAAGCCGACCCAGCGCGCGCCGCGCACCCCCGAACAACGCGAGCAGCTCATTTCCGGTGCGCTATGGGGGGCGGTTGGCGTTATGGTGATTGCCATTGTGGCAGGGGGCTTCTGGCTGGTGACCAGCAGCAAGCCGCAGCCAGCGGCCGTCAGCGCGGCTGAAGCGGCTCCACCGCAGGAAATGCGTGAGACGCCTTCCTCGCGCGAAACGCTCACGCGCATGGGGGTGACCTGGGACGAGAATAATTTCCGCTCGGCTATTAACCGCAACGATACACGCGTGACCCAGCTCTTTTTGCAGGGCGGTATGGACTGGAAGCTGTCCTGGACTGAAGAGGCGATGTCGGCAGGCCATGACGACGTGCTGGAGCTGATGTTACGCTACCGGCAAAACATGGTGGAAGAGAAGCCGTGTCGCCGCTTCATCAACACGCTCAGCCACGCGATGTCGAACGGCGAGTCTCTGACCTCGGTACGTAAAGAGTATCTTAAAGCGTTCTGCACCGTGCCTGCCGTAGTGAAACGCCAGCAGCACGATCTCGACATGGCCACACGCCGCGCGCAGTCACAGCCGGATGCCACCACCAAAAAATGGCAGTCTATTCAGAGCGCCATTTATGAGGTGATTCGCTAACATTTTCCCCTCACCCCAGCCCTCTCCCCGGAGGGGCGAGGGGGAAAAGACCGCACCCTGCTCAAGGCTCCCCATACAACCCAATCAGCCGCCGCACCACGCCGTTTGTCCAGCCGAAACCGTCCTGCAGCGGATACTCACCCCCGCCACCTTCGCGCGGCGTGCTGCTGGCGATGTGGTACTTCTCAATCAGCTTGTGGTGCGTCTTGTAGAAATGGTTCACCGTATGCAGCCAGCTCCAGGCGATCTCATCCCCCAGCGAGTCGTTGCCGTACTGCTTGAATCCCTGAATCGCCATCCACTGCAGCGGCGCCCAGCCGTTGGGTTTATCCCACTGCTCGCTGGTTTCGTACTCGGTCGCCAGAATTCCGCCCGGGGTCAGCAGACGCGCCTTGACCGCATCCGACAGGCGTTCCGCCTGCTCGTGAGTTGCCATGCCAACGTACAGCGGCACGATGCTGGCGGCAGAAAACAGCGCCAGCTCTTCGCGCCGCCAGTCATAATCTCGGTAACAGCCGCTCTCCTCGTCCCACAGATAGCGGTTCACCGCCGCGCGGCGATCGTTGGCTTTCTGGCGGAATTCCTCTGCCGTCTCTTTATCTCCTTTCGACGCCGAGATGTTGGCAATAGCGCTTTCCAGTTTGAACAGGAAGGCGTTCAGATCGATGGGGATGAACTGCGTCGTGCGGATGCTGGCGAGCCGCGACGGATCGCGCAGCCAGCGGGACGAGTAATCCCAGCCGGACGCCGCACCCGCGCGCAGGTCGCGATACACCTCGTTTGGCGGACGGCCCGAGTGGCGCGCGGTTTCCACGTCCTCAATCCACGATTCGTCGCGCGGGGTATCGCGGTCATCCCAGTAGCGGTTGAGCAGTGAACCGTCCGGCATGCGCACGGCGCTGCGGTATGCCTGATTAAGCAGCAGCGACTCCGCACCGTCCATCCAGAAGGCGTACTCCATTTTGAGGTGATCAAGATAGCGTTTCGCACCTCGCACGCCGTCCTCCTCAAACAGCTCCACCATCAGCGCAAAGACCGGCGGCTGTGAGCGGCTGAGATAATAGGTGCGGTTGCCGTTGGGGATATGCCCGTAGCGTTCAATCAGCCAGGCGAAGTTGTCCGCCATACATTTGAGCAGATCGTTACGGCCGCTCTCCGCCAGCCCCAGCATGGAGAAATAAGAATCCCAGTAGTAGGTCTCGCTGAAGCGCCCGCCGGGGACGATATAGGCCTGCGGCAGCGCCAGCAGGGAAGACCAGGGAATATGATCCTGCGGCTCGCGCGTCAGCACCGGCCACAGGTTATCAATGTGCTCTTTCAGGGAGAGTCCCGGGTCGGAGACATATTCTGTGCCGTACGTTTCCGGCATCCAGAAGTGGTTCTCCACAAACTGGCGCAGGTCGAAATCCCGGTGGCGTCTGACCTTGCGGTAGCGGATAAGGATATCCAGCGGATCCATCTTCGGCGCGCAGTCGGGGAAGGTTTTACTGTCCGCAAACAGCCGCGTCGACTGCACGTGTTCGAACAGTTCAAGGTAGCGGTCTGCGGGCGTCAACGCATCGGAGGCGGGTAGCCCCTCGATCATTTCGGGTTCCGGCTCCGCCTCAATCATTTCATCCAGTTTCAACTCGCAGGGATCGGTCTCGTAGCGCAGCTCTTCTGCAATCTCGAACTCGATGTTCTCGGTAGCCTGTAGTTTCTGGTTGAACATGGTGATAGGGACCTCCGGTTGTATGTTCAAAAGACAGGTTTATCCGGGCGTCTTATAAGCGTAGACATTCGCTTCGGTAGATGGGGAGGGAAATGTGCGGTAGATCACTATTTTCGGAGCATTCGTTTTGCAACGATTTATGAATGTTAAAAAAAATGCCCCTCCGGGGAGGGGCATCAGGATTAACGCATGGTCACAAACTCTTCCGCGGCCGTCGGGTGGATTGCCACAGTATTATCGAAGTCTTTCTTGGTTGCGCCCATCTTCAGCGCCACGGCGAAGCCCTGCAGGATCTCATCCATGCCGAAGCCAATGCCGTGGATACCGACAATCTTCTCTTCCGGGCCGACGCAGACCAGCTTCATTCGGCATGGCTGACGGTGCGAGGTGACGGCGGTATACATTGCGGTGAACGCCGATTTATACACTTTCACCTGGTCGTCGCCGTACTGCTCGCGCGCCTGCGGCTCGGTTAAGCCGACGGTGCCGATTGGCGGATGGCTGAAGACCACGGTCGGGATGTTGCTGTAGTCCAGATGCTCGTCCGGCTTGTTGTTAAACAGGCGCTCGGAGAGACGACGACCCGCCGCAACGGCGACCGGCGTCAGCTCAACCGCACCGGTATTGTCACCGACCGCGTAAATGCCCGGTACGCTGGTGTTCTGGAATTTATCGACGACGATATAGCCTTTTTCGTCGGTTTTCACGCCAGTCACGCCCAGGTTGAAGTTATCGTTCGCCGGTTCACGGCCAATCGCCCAGATCAGGCAATCAACGGTCTGGCTGCGACCATCTTCCAGCTCAAGCGTCAGGCTTCCGTCCGCGTTTTTCACCACCGCTTTTGGTACGGCGTTGGTGTGCAGGGTTGGGCCTTCGGTGTTCATCACTTCAACCAGCGTATCGACAATCAGCGGGTCAAAACTGCGCAGCGGCGCGTGTTTACGTACGAACAGGTGCGCTTCTGCGCCCAGGCCGTTAATCACTCCGGCCAGTTCAACCGCGATGTATCCCGCGCCTACCACGGCAACGCGCTCAGGCAGGGCTGGCAGCTCGAAGAAACCGTCGGAGTCGATGCCGTATTCCACGCCCGGGATGTTCGGATGGCTCGGACGACCGCCGGTGGCGATCAGGATGTGATCGGCGGTGATCGTCTCGCCGTTCACTTCGATCGTTTTCGCGTCAACGAAGCGAGCGAAACCGTGGATAACGTCGACGTTATTTTTCCCCAGCACGTTGTCGTACGAGGTGTGAATGCGATCGATGTACGCGGTACGGCTGGCGATCAGCTTGTCCCAGTCGAAGCGGTTGATGGTGGTGTCAAAGCCGTAGTCCGGGCCATACATATGGATAGCTTCACGGATCTGCGCCGCATGCCACATCACCTTCTTCGGTACACAACCCACGTTCACGCAGGTGCCGCCCAGCGCTTTGGCTTCAATCAGCGCGCACTTCTGGCCGTACATGGCCGCGCGGTTGATGGAGGCGATGCCGCCGCTGCCGCCGCCGATTGCGATGTAGTCATAATGCTTAGTCATAGCTTTTGTCCTTAATCGTGAATTGCCGCGATTGTATACCTGAAATCAATAGTTTCCACCGATGGCTGCGATTACTCCGGCACGATCCAACTGACGGAGGTATGGCCCGTACCGGCTGGCACCAGCGTTTTATGCAGCCACGGCAGCACGTTGTTCATCTGCGCTTCGAGCTTCCACGGCGGGTTGATTACAATCATGCCGGAGGCGGTCATACCGCGCTGATCGCTGTCCGGACGTACCGCCAGCTCGATCTGCAGGATCTTGCGGATGCCGGTCGCTTCCAGGTCTTTGATCATGCGTTTGATCTGCGCGCGCAGCACCACCGGATACCACAGGGCGTATGTCCCGGTGGCGAAGCGCTTGTAGCCTTCGTGGATACCGGTTACCACCGCCTGATAGTCGGTTTTGATTTCGTACGGCGGGTCGATGAGCACCAGGCCGCGACGGGAAACCGGCGGCAGTTTGGCCTTAAGCTGCTGGTAGCCGTCGGCTTTTTCGACGCGGGCGCGGCTGTCTTTCTGGAATTCTGAACGCAGCAGCGGGAAGTCGCTCGGGTGCAGCTCGGTCAACTGGAGGCTGTCCTGCTCGCGCAGCAGCTGGCGGGCAATCAGCGGCGAGCCCGGGTAATAACGCAGCTGGCCGTTGCGGTTGAAGTGGTTCACCACGCCGATGTACGGCTCCAGCTCGGCAGGCAGGTCGTCCTGCTGCCAGATGCGGGCAATCCCTTCCAGATATTCACCGGTACGCTCGGCATGCTCGCCGCTCAGCTGATAACGGCCCGCGCCCGCGTGGGTGTCCAGATAGAGAAACGGCTTCTCTTTCTCTTTGAGCGATTCGATGATCAAGCTCTGAACGGTGTGTTTAAGGACGTCGGCGTGGTTGCCTGCGTGGAAGCTGTGGCGATAACTGAGCATGGGTAATGATATTCCGCTGAATTGACGATTTGCCACAGTTTACAGCAGAACGGCAAAGATTACCCGTAGGCCCGGTAAGCGCAGCACCACCGGGCTCTTTTCGACAACGTCCGGCATTGAAATCCTCTACACTTAACCCCATTCTAGATCCCATATGCACAGCGCCGGATGCGCGCTTCATTCACCTATTTCAACAGGACAGCGTTTATGACCAATCCATTACTGACGCCTTTTTCGTTGCCACCGTTTTCTAAAATCCTCCCCGAGCATGTGGTTCCAGCGGTTACGCAATCGCTGGACAACTGCCGCGCGGCGGTAGAAAGCGTGGTCGCGCAGGGCGGGCCGTACACCTGGGAAAATCTGTGTCAGCCGCTGGCCGAAGTGGACGACGTGCTGGGGCGTATCTTCTCCCCGGTAAGCCACCTGAACTCGGTAAAAAACAGCCCGGAACTGCGCGAAGCCTACGAACAGACCCTGCCGCTGCTCTCTGAATACAGCACCTGGGTCGGCCAGCACGAAGGGCTCTACAAAGCCTACCGCGACCTGCGCGACGGCGATCACTACGCCGAGCTGAACACCGCCCAGAAAAAATCGGTCGATAACGCCCTGCGTGATTTTGAGCTGTCCGGGATTGGCCTGCCAAAAGAGAAGCAGACCCGCTACGGTGAAATCGCCGCGCGCCTGTCCGAGCTGGGCAACCAGTACAGCAACAACGTGCTCGACGCCACCATGGGCTGGACGAAGCTGATTACCGACGAAACGGAGCTGACAGGCATGCCGGAAAGCGCCCTGGCGGCGGCAAAAGCGCAGGCCGAGGCGAAAGAGCAGGACGGTTTCCTGTTAACCCTGGATATCCCGAGCTATCTGCCGGTAATGACCTACTGCGACAACCAGGCCCTGCGCGAAGAGATGTACCGCGCCTACAGCACCCGCGCCTCCGATCAGGGGCCGAATGCCGGTAAGTGGGACAACAGCCCGGTCATGGCGGAAATCCTCGCCCTGCGCCACGAGCTGGCCCAGCTGCTGGGCTTCGAAAACTACGCCGATAAATCCCTCGCCACCAAAATGGCGGAGAACCCGCAGCAGGTGCTCGACTTCCTGACCGATCTGGCGAAACGCGCCCGTCCGCAGGGTGAAAAAGAGCTGGCCCAGCTGCGCGCCTTCGCGAAAGCGGAGTTCGGCGTGGACGAGCTGCAGCCGTGGGACATTGCTTACTACAGCGAAAAACAAAAGCAGCACCTCTACAGCATCAGCGACGAGCAGCTGCGCCCGTACTTCCCGGAAAACAAAGCCGTGAACGGCCTGTTTGAAGTGGTGAAGCGCATCTATGGCATCACCGCCAAAGAGCGTACCGATATCGACGTCTGGCATCCGGACGTGCGCTTCTTCGAACTGTATGACGATAAAAACGAACTGCGCGGCAGCTTCTACCTCGATCTTTACGCGCGTGAGAACAAGCGCGGCGGGGCGTGGATGGACGACTGCGTGGGCCAGATGCGTAAAGCAGACGGTTCTCTGCAGAAGCCGGTCGCCTACCTGACCTGTAACTTCAACCGTCCGGTGAACGGCAAACCTGCGCTCTTTACCCACGATGAAGTGATCACCCTGTTCCACGAGTTCGGTCACGGCCTGCACCATATGTTGACCCGCATCGAAACCGCAGGCGTGGCAGGCATCAGCGGTGTGCCGTGGGATGCGGTCGAGCTGCCGAGCCAGTTTATGGAAAACTGGTGCTGGGAGCCGGACGCGCTGGCGTTTATCTCCGGCCACTACCAGACCGGCGAACCGCTGCCGAAAGAGCTGCTGGACAAAATGCTGGCGGCGAAAAACTACCAGGCGGCGATGTTTATCCTGCGCCAGCTGGAGTTCGGACTGTTCGACTTCCGCCTGCACGCCGAGTTCAGCCCGGAGCAGGGTGCGAAGATTCTTGAGACCCTGGCCGAGATTAAAAAGCAGGTCGCCGTGATCCCTGGGCCAACCTGGGGCCGCTTCCCGCACGCGTTCAGCCACATCTTCGCTGGCGGCTACGCGGCGGGTTACTACAGCTACCTGTGGGCCGACGTGCTGGCGGCGGATGCCTTCTCTCGTTTCGAAGAAGAGGGGATCTTCAACCGCGAAACCGGCCAGTCGTTCCTCGACAATATCCTGACCCGCGGCGGTTCCGAAGAGCCAATGGTGCTGTTCAAACGCTTCCGCGGCCGCGAGCCGCAGCTGGATGCGATGCTTGAGCATTACGGGATCAAAGGCTGATTGTTACGTGAAGATCTGCTTAGTAGATGAAACGGGCGCCGGAGACGGCGCCTTATCTGTTCTGGCCGCCCGCTGGGGGCTGGAACATGATGAAGATAACCTGATGGCGCTGGTGATGACACCAGAACACCTCGAATTACGTAAGCGCGATGAACCGAAGCTCGGCGGGATTTTCGTCGATTTTGTCGGCGGCGCGATGGCGCACCGGCGCAAGTTCGGTGGCGGTCGTGGTGAAGCGGTTGCCAAAGCGGTTGGCATCAAAGGGAGCTACCTCCCGGACGTGGTCGATGCCACGGCGGGGCTGGGGCGCGATGCGTTTGTGCTGGCGTCTGTCGGCTGTCGCGTGCGGATGCTGGAGCGTAATCCGGTGGTCGCTGCGCTGCTCGACGACGGGCTGACGCGAGGCTATGCGGACCCGGAAATCGGCCCGTGGTTGCAGGAACGATTGCAGCTGATTCACGCCTCCAGCCTGACGGCGCTGACGGATATCACCCCGCGCCCGCAGGTCGTCTATCTCGACCCGATGTTCCCGCACAAGCAGAAAAGCGCGCTGGTGAAGAAAGAGATGCGGGTGTTTCAGTCTCTGGTAGGGCCTGATCTGGATGCGGATGGCCTGCTGGAGCCGGCTCGTCAGCTGGCGACGAAGCGGGTAGTGGTGAAGCGTCCTGACTATGCACCGCCGCTGGCGGACGTGGCGACCACTAACGCGGTGACCACCAAAGGGCACCGGTTTGATATTTATTCGGGGACACCGGAATAAAAAAAGCCGGGTGGCGGCTTCGCCTTACCCGGCCTACATTTAGTGCCGCCTGTAGGCCCGGTAAGCGTTAGCGCCACCGGGCTTTTTTGCACTTACTCGTCTTCTTCGTCACGCAGTGGAACAATCAGCATATCCACGTGGACGGTATTGATCAGCTGGCGCGCGGAAGACATCAGCTTGCTCCAGAAGTCCTGATGGTGACCGCACACCACCAGGTCCATGTCATATTTCTTGATCGCATCAACCAATACCTGGCCCAGGTCACCACTGCCGCTCAGGGTTTCGGTAATCGGATAACCCGCGTTGGTGGAGAGTTCGCTCAGGGCGTGGTGCGTCTCTTCGGAGATACGCTTCTGCATATCGCCCAGATTGACGTCGATCAGACCGGTGTAGAGGTCGGAGTAATTCACGTCAACGTGAATCAGCGAAACTTTCGCGTTGTAGGGACGTGCCATGGATACCGCTTTATCAACCAGCACTTTGCTCTCCGGGGAGAGGTCTACCGCGATGAGAATGTGTTTGTAAGCCATAGTGTTACTCCTTCCTTAAGTTATCGATGACTAAATAGGAAAGCCGTCGTCTGATGCTTTCATTACGGCCCAGTTAAACATATTTTTCAAGCTTTGGTGTTGATAACGATTAACCTTGTGGCAAAAAAATTAACGGATCTCCTACACTATTAAATGAGCCGTTCGGATATTAAAACGCGAACCGGATCGACTTTTGGTCATTCTTTCACTGAACTGTCTGTCAGGGCATTGGGGTGCGGTAGCTCAGAAGCCTTGCTTCGTGGGCGGACGCCGGGGAGGATGTATGATTAGCACCGTCGCATTGTTTTGGGCGTTATGCGTAGTTTGCATAGTGAATATGGCGCGCTACTTCTCATCGTTACGTGCGCTGTTAGTGGTACTTCGTGGTTGCGATCCGTTGCTTTATCAGTATGTGGACGGTGGAGGGTTCTTCACCTCGCATGGACAGCCCAGCAAACAGATGCGTCTGGTGGGATACATCTACTACCAGCGCTACCGCGATCATCACGATGAAGAATTTATCCGTCGCTGCGAGCGCCTGCGTCGTCAGTTCATTTTGACCAGTGCCCTGTGCGGGCTGGTCGTCGTCAGCATGATTGCATTGATGATTTGGCACTGATCACCACAGCAGGCGGGGTCAGCCCCGCCTTCTTTCCTCTGATTCAGGGCTTAACTGAGAACCGAAGATCGGAGATATTGGTCTCAATCGAAGTAACCTTCCCGCTATAGGCGATGTTAACGTCTCCGTTTGTATCGATACTGGCCGCAGTAATTGTACCCGTACCTTCAATGACAGGATGCTTCTTAGCCAACTGATGGATAATGTCGGTGTCTTTCCCTGTTATCTTTTCCGAGAGATAGTAACGGTAGATGGTGGGTACGGTGGCACCACCCTGATTGTTCACGGTCATATAGAGCCAGACGCTGTCAGATAATTTATAAGCGTGTTGAAGTGCATCGTTATTTCGCTGATTGGGCTGGTGGTTTAGCCACACAAATCCAATGACCAGAGCCAGAAGCGAAACCGTAACAAGGCGATGAATCCATTTAGTAGCCGTTTTGAATGGCATACTCTATTCCTTCTCTGATATTGCGTTGGTCCGTTGGATCGTCCCCGTAAGGCGGCTTTTCGTACCATTTTCCCCATTCAGGTTTTGATGTGCCAGCACGGCTTTGCGCCCAACCTGCTCCCATAAGAAGGATGTTTGCAGGAATGCCTGCTGCAGTTCCGGCGGCTCCGAAGTTGAAATTACCAAATGCAGCAAAATAAGGGTCGAACTTTTTGTAATCCCAGGGACCACCATTTCGGACTTTTTGGTAGAACCAGTAATACGTTGAGGGAGTGGCCATATTGCGTGACATTCCGTTAAGGCGTGCCTCACGCATATTGTTCGCTATAACGATTGAACCCGGTCCTGAGATAGGGACAGAAGCCATACATTCTCCTTTGTCTGGTTTTTCTTCTGACCGTCATCATAGTGTTATCTTCGCAATTCTTTTGAGCAAAAAATGTTCAGGAAATCCTAATGTTATAAAATGTTCGATTGCAAATAACAGCCATAAAAAAGCGGGTCAGTTTCCTGACCCGCTTTTTTGTCGCCTTCAACCGATTAAATCAGCTTCAGCGAAATCCAGTACAGCCCGCCAGACAGCAGGATTGAGGCCGGAAGGGTGAACACCCAGGCCATCAGAATGTTGGTCACGGTTTTGCGCTGCAGGCCGCCACCGTCAACAATCATGGTACCTGCTACGGACGAGGAGAGTACGTGGGTTGTGGATACCGGCATACCGGTGTAACTCGCCAGACCGATAGACACTGCCGCCGTCATCTGCGCGGACATGCCCTGCGCATAGGTCATGCCTTTCTTACCGATCTTCTCGCCGATGGTGGTCGCCACACGACGCCAGCCAATCATCGTACCGATACCGAGCGCCAGCGCGACGGCCATGATGATCCAGATTGGCGCGTACTCAATGGTGTTGAGCATATCGCCTTTCAGTTTCTTCAGCAGACGCTGGTCGTCAACATTCACGTCAGGCAGCTTCGCCACTTTATCCGTCACATCAGAGATGCACAGCATAATGCGACGCAGCTGACCACGCTGCTCAACGGTCAGTTTGTCATAACTTTCGATATTGCCCAGCATCCCTTTGGCACGTTCCAGCGCGTTAATCGCGTTTGCCGGATGGCAGTGGAACTCGCCAGGTGCAGTCGTGGCACCGGCTTCCGGAGAAGGGATCAGCTGGTCAACGCCGGTCGCTTTTTTCAGCAGCTCAGGGTGCTGCTGGAAATAGGTTTCAACGTTGTTTACCGCATCACGGGTTCGTGTGATTTCGTAGCCGGAGGCATTCATGTTGACCACGAATCCTGCCGGTGCAACGCCAATCAGTACCAGCATCACCAGACCAATGCCTTTCTGACCATCGTTCGCGCCGTGTGAGAAGGCCACGCCGATAGCGGAAATGATCAGAGCAATACGCGTCCAGAATGGCGGCTTTTTCTTGCCGTCTTTCTTTTCACGCTCTGCTGGCGTCAGGTGAATACGGGAGCGTTTTTTGGTATTGCTCCAGTAACGACGCAGGATGAAGATCAGCCCGCCCGCCACCACCAGACCCACGATAGGGGAGACGATGAGTGAGGCGAAGATCCCCAGTACTTTCGGGATATTTAATGCATCAACAACAGAGGTACCGGTCATGAGGGCGTTGGTTAACCCGATACCGATAATCGCGCCGATGAGGGTGTGAGAACTGGATGCAGGCAGGCCGAAGTACCAGGTACCGAGGTTCCAGATAATTGCAGCAAGCAGCATTGAGAACACCATAGCGAGGCCATGGCCAGAACTAACGTTAAGCAGCAGATCCGTTGGCAGCATATGCACAATCGCATACGCAACGCTCAGCCCGCCCAGGAGGACACCAAAAAAGTTAAATACTGCCGCCATAACAACCGCAAGCTGCGATCGCATTGCGCGAGTGTAGATAACCGTCGCTACTGCGTTTGCAGTGTCGTGGAAGCCGTTGATCGCTTCGTAAAACAGTACAAAAACCAGAGCAAGCAATAATAAAAGCCCGGTATGTAAATCCAGGCCGGCAAACAAATGTAGCATAGGACGTTACGCCATTTTGAGGACATGAACGCGGCGCATTATCCAGGACAAATGCGCGGCGGGCAAAGTGAAATATAGACTTTTTTTGACATACCACCTGATTTGAGAAAAGGGCCAGAAAGGATATTCTTTAAATTTCAATGGAATGGCTTTGTAATATCTTTTTACGCTGGTGTGACCACATAGGAAACTTTACAATCCGCGGCAGTTAACAAAGAGGGTTTTGACGTGGAAAGGTTTGATGCCGTGGTAATTGGCGCCGGTGCGGCGGGTATGTTTTGTGCGGCAATGGCCGGACAGGCGGGTCGCCGCGTGCTGCTGCTGGATAACGGTAAAAAGCCAGGCCGTAAGATCCTGATGTCCGGCGGCGGGCGCTGCAACTTTACTAATCTGTATGTTGAACCCGCGGCCTATTTGAGCCAAAACCGTCATTTTTGTAAATCTGCGCTGGCGCGTTATACCCAGTGGGACTTTATCGACCTGGTGGGTAAGCACGGTATTGCATGGCATGAAAAAACGCTGGGACAGCTGTTTTGCGACGACTCCGCGCAGCAGATTGTCGATATGCTGGTGGCCGAGTGCGAGAAGGGCGGCGTGGTCATGCGCCTGCGCACCGAGGTGCTGGAGGTTTCCCGCGACGACCAGGGCTACACGCTGCAGCTCAACGGCGAAACCGTCAGCGCCGATAATCTGGTGATTGCCAGCGGCGGCCTGTCCATGCCGGGGCTGGGCGCTTCCCCGTTCGGCTATAAGATTGCCGAGCAGTTTGGCCTGAAAGTCCTGCCTACGCGCGCCGGGCTGGTGCCGTTCACGCTGCATAAACCGCTTCTCGAGCAGCTCCAGACGCTGTCCGGCGTGTCCGTTCCCTCCGTCATTACCGCCGAAGACGGGACGGTGTTCCGCGAAAACCTGCTCTTTACCCATCGCGGCCTCTCCGGCCCGGCGGTACTGCAAATCTCCAGCTACTGGCAGCCGGGGGAGTTTGTCACGGTTAACCTGCTCCCCGATTGCGATCTAGACGCGTTCCTTAATGAGCAGCGTACCGCACACCCGAACCAGAGCCTGAAAAACACGCTGGCAATGCAGCTACCAAAACGTCTGGTGGAATGTTTGCAGGCGCTGGGGCAGATCCCCGACGTGTCGCTCAAGCAGCTTAACAGCCGCGAGCAGGATGTTCTGGTGGAGACCCTGACAAACTGGCGCGTGCAGCCAAACGGCACGGAAGGCTACCGCACCGCGGAAGTTACGCTGGGCGGGGTCGACACGAATGAGCTCTCTTCCCGCACCATGGAAGCGCGCAACGTGCCGGGGCTCTATTTTATTGGCGAAGTGATGGACGTGACCGGCTGGCTCGGCGGGTACAACTTCCAGTGGGCATGGGCAAGTGCCTGGGCGTGTGCTCAGGCGCTGGCAGAAGACAAGTGACATAAGCGCGCTGCCACTCGTCGCGGTTGGCTTTACGGGCTGACGGTGTTGACGTCCGTCACGGCCAGAATATTGCTCGCGGCCACGGTCCCCATCTTGATGTATGACGCTGCGGTAACGCCGCCAATATGCGGTGAAATAACCACGTTTTCTACGGACTGCCAGAGATGTGGCGCGGTCAGCGGCTCGTGGGGAAAGCTGTCCAGCGCTGCGCTGTGCAGCGTGCCATCCTGGAGCGCCGCCAGTAACGATTCACTGTGGATCAGTCCGCCGCGTGCCGTATTGACCAGAATGGCGTTCCGCTTGCAGTGTGCGAGCGTCTCGCTATTGATCATCTCCCGATTCTCATCGGTCAGAGGACAGTGCAAAGAGATGACATCGGAACGGGAAAGAAGTCCGGTCAGCGTCTCTGCGCGTTCGCACAGGGCAGGCATGGACTTAGCATAGGGATCGTAAGCCAGCACCTTCATGCCGAAGGCGTGACCAATAGTCGCCACGCGCGAGCCGATAGCGCCCAACCCGATTAGCCCCAGCGTTAAGCCCTCCAGCTCAATGGATTTATGCGTCGCCTTATCCCAGTGCCCGTCCCGTAACCGCTTGTCCAGAGGCACCACGGACTTTGCGCAGGCGAGGATCAGCGCCCAGGTATGTTCAGCCACTGCTGCCGCGTTTGCGCCTGGCGCAGCGCGGACGGCGATATTGCGTTCGGCCGCTGCCGTCTGGTCTATCACATCGATCCCGCTTCCGTGCTTGGAAATAACCTGCAGAGCCGGGGCGGCATCCATAACCTTCGCGGTGATCCGGCCGTAACGAACCAGAATCGCCACGGGATTGTGTTGTTCACACAGCGCGATCAGGTCATCTTCTGTCGGCTGGCGGCCCGCAAACACCACCTCAAAGCCCTGCAGCATCACCTTGGCCTGCTCCGCCAGGTCGCTTCCGGTAACCAGAACTACGTCTTTGCCCCCCATCACAGCGTCTCCCCGTCGGTCAACATACCGGCCTTACGAAGCGCGTCATCAAGCCAGTGTGGACGCAAATCGCCTTCACGGATGGCGGCAAGACGCCGGGTCTCCATCTCCAGCTTTTCTTTTGCCAGCGCGATAACCTGCTGAACCTCATCGCGCGGGATGACGACCACGCCGTCGATATCCGCGACAACCAGATCCCCGGCCTGAACCGTCGCCCCGGCGACTGAAATGGGATGATTAACCCGGCCAGAAATTAACTTTGTCGGGCCGCAGGGGTTCAGGCCGGCAGAAAAGACAGGGTAGTGGCCTTTGCTCAGGGAATCGGCGTCACGTACAGCGCCGTCAATAATGATGCCCGCAATGCCGCTCGCCTGAGCCTGAGTAGCCATGATTTCGCCAAGCAGCGCGCAGCTCAGGTCGCCTTTGCCATCGACGACCAGGACATCGCCGGGCTGCGCAACCGCCATCGCGGCATGAATCGCCAGATTATCACCCGGACGGACTTCCACGGTGATGGCCGGACCCGCAACGGACATGTGTGGGGCCAGCGGTTTGATGCGGCCGTGAAGCGTACCGCGGCGACCGGCCACGTCGGCCAGAATGGCTGCCTGATACTCGGCTGCCCGACGAACATCCTCGGCAGAAACGCGTTCGAACTGGCGATTAATCGGTTTTTTTTCAGAAACGGACATGAATGTCTCCATATTGTTTTACTGAGTACAATGCAGGTGTACAGAACAAAACAACTATAGCGGTGTTGCTTTCCTTTTAGCCAGACCCGAGGTGGCGTTTGTGATGTAAACACGAAGTGACTCACAAAATTTGAGGTACACTCACTGCCGGGCTAACAAGGAGATAATGATGGGGAATGAAGGCGTTGTAGCGGTTGAAAAAGCGCTGGCTTTACTGGATTGCTTCCGTCCTGGGGATGAGAGCCTGACGCTGACCGCGCTGGCACAGCTGTCGGGTTATCACAAAACCACGGTTTACCGCCTGATGAATTCTCTTGAACGGATGAATTACGTCGTCAGGCATGAAGACGGCAATTATGCGCTTGGCCCACGTCTGCTTTACCTCGGCAAGCTGTATGAACAATCTTTCCATCTTTCGCGGGTGGTTCAGCCAGAGCTTCAGGCGCTCTCCCTGGCGTCTCAGGAGAGTGCCAGCTGGTATGTGCTGGAGGGTGGGCAGCGCCTTTGCCTGTTTCGCGCGGAAGCGTCGCACGGCCTGCGACACAGCAATCTTCCCGGCAGCCAGTTCCCGCTCGATAATTCGGCCATTAGTAAGGTCTTGCGCCATTGGGGGCTCAATGAAAGCCTGCCGGAGGGAGACGCAGAACTCCCTTTCTACACGTCAGGCGCACGCGATCCCCACACCGCGGCGTTTGCGATGCCCGTCTTCGGCGTTCACGACAAGCTGGTTTCGGCGTTAGCCCTGACCGGCCCCATCTCACGGCTGACGGAAGATCGTCGTGAGAAGGAGATAGGGCCATTGATGAAGGCGGCGGCCAGCCGTCTGTCGCAGAAAATGGGAGCCAGTAAGCCCTTCTGTCAGCAGTTCTTTGGTGAAACGAGCGACGCGGCGGAAGAAAATCTTTAAACGCAGAAGCGGGACATTTGTCCCGCTTCTGTCATCACTAATGTGTGACCTGTTTTTCGTGTAGCTGAGCGTTGCGGGCCTGCCGTCCCATAATGAGCACCGCGATACCCCCGGCCAGGCAAAGCGCGGCTAGCGGAAGCATAGCCAGCGTGTAGCTGCCCGTCTGCTCGCTGATTATGCCGTAGGCATTTACCATGACCACCCCGCCAATCAGGTTCGCGATGGCGCCAATCGCGGCCAGCCCTGCCGCCGCCGAGGAGCTGCTCATCCAGCCGGATGCCAGCGCCCAGAAAGGCCCTTTCGCAGAATACGCGCCTGTCAGGATAATGCTCAGGATCACGATAGTGGCAAAGAGCGAGACGTTTACAAAGGCAGCGAACACGCCGGCGGCAATCATGAACAGCGTCAGCGCGGTATGCCAGCGGCGTTCGTTGGTGCGATCGGAATGTCGTCCCCAGACAATCATCAGAACCGATGCCAGGCCGTAAGGAATGGCGTTAAGCAGACCTGTCTCAAGATTATCGAGATGGAAGGATTTCAGCAGTTGAGGAGACCAGACGCTGATGGTGGTGCCCGCGGACGATGCGCCCGCGTAAATCAGCGCCATCAGCCAGATTTGGCGATGCTTCAGCAACTGCCACGTCGTCTGATGCCCAATGTTCTTTTGCTGGCTCCGCTCGGTTTCCAGCGTGGTTTCCAGCCACTTTTTCTGTTCATTGCTCAGCCATTTCGCCTGATGAGGGCGATCCCGGAGAATAAACCAGGCCGCAATACCCAGCAGCACCGCAGGTAAGCCTTCAATGATGAACAGCAGATGCCAGCCGCGAAGACCCAGCCAGCCATCCAGCGACAGTATCAACCCTGAAAGCGGGGAACCGATGAAGTTAGCGAGCGGGATGGCGACCATAAAGGACGCAATAATGCGCGCGCGGTAGCGGGAAGGGATCCACCAGGTCAGATACAGCACGACGCCTGGGAAGAAGCCTGCTTCCGCTGCCCCGAGAAGAAAACGGACGATATAGAGCGACGTGGTGTTTTGAACCAGCGCCATGCCCATGGAGACGATGCCCCAGCTGATCATAATGCGCGGGATCCACAGCCGGGCGCCGACTTTCTGCATGGCCAGATTACTGGGTACCTCAAACAAAAAATAGGCCACGAAGTAAAGGCTGCTGGCGAAGCCAAACGCCGCTTTGCTGAGGTCAAGGTCCTCATTCATCTGCAGCGAAGCCATGCCGATATTCCCGCGATCGATAATGGAGACCAGGTAACTGACAATCAGAAACGGGAGAATACGCCAGATCACCTTCCGCATCGTCTCTCTTTCTATGTCCTCGGTGGCGGTCGCGCCGTTACGTAAATGTTCTGTCATTGTATCCTCGCAGGGTGTGTTCTTTGTTTTATTAGGTACAACTTGGTTTTATTAAACAAAACCACTATAGCGACGGCGCGTTATTTTTATCCAGTTAATGGAAGGTTTAAATGATGTAAATAAGAGGTGACTCACAGATAGTGCGCTGCGGATATAGCGTTTTCAGCTGCTAACCAGCCGCAAGCTGGTCGTGCCGGTAGAGAAATAATCACGCAACGCAATTATTGCACCAGCTTTTCCTCTCCATTCAACTAAGCTTCGACCAGATGCCCCGCCGCGCTCGCGGGGCCATACTCCCTTTGGTCAGAGCACGCATCATGCAGCTACTCAGTATTATTATTTTGCTTACCCTAACCGTGGTGATTCATTCGCTGTGGATGTTTGGCGTTTTAAAATTCATTAAATTAGACGTCGATTCTGCGGTACGCATTGTTTTACGCAATGTCGGTATCGTGATCTCCATGATTTTTGCCCATCTCCTTGAGGCCGGACTGTTTGCGGCGTTTTATTTTGTCATCGACGCGTTTAATGACTGGAACACCAGCTTCTACTTTTCACTGGTGAGCTATGCGACGGTAGGGTACGGCGACGTCACGTTACCCCAGCACTGGCGGCTCATCGGCGGGGTGGAGGGGCTGGTGGGCGCGTTGATGGTGGGCTGGTCTGTAGCGGTTCTGGTGGCGGTGCTGCAGCGCTTGCGCGGAATGAGCGCCTAAACGGCAGATGCGCGATCCCCGCCTGGTAAGGTAAAGTACACCCCTCTTTACGTAGCCGACAGGGCTGCGGCTTTGAGGGTGAAAAGGCTGATTAACAGCCCACCCTTTTCTGTTCCTGGTTTACGCCAGTTTGCATGGTGTTGTGTTTTGTCTGCCAAAAGGGTTTTGTATGTCTGCTGCTCATCTCGGTTTCCCGACTGAAACCGTTGTTGTCTTTGTGGTGATGGCCGTTGGAGCGATGTTTATCGACCTCTTTATGCACCGTCACGATAAACCGATCTCGCTGAAAAGCGCGGCGATGTGGTCCGTTTTCTGGGTCATGATGGCGATGGCCTTCGCCGGTTTCCTGTACGTTCACCACGGCGCCCAGATGGCGAGCCTGTTCCTCACCGGCTACGCGCTGGAAGAGGTGCTTTCCGTCGATAACCTGTTCGTGATGATGGCGATCTTCGCCTGGTTCGGCGTGCCGGATAAGTACCGTCACCGCGTGCTCTACTGGGGCGTGCTGGGGGCAATTGTCTTCCGCGGCATCTTTGTGGCTATCGGGACCAGCCTGCTAAGCCTTGGGCCGTACGTTGAGGTAATTTTCGCGCTGGTCGTCGGCTGGACGGCGGTGATGATGCTCCGACGCAATGAAGAGAGTGACGAAGTGGAAGATTACTCGGGTCATCTCGCCTATCGTCTGGTGAAGCGCTTCTATCCGGTCTGGCCAAAAATCAGCAGCAATGCCTTTATTCTGACGCAGAAAGAGGTGGATGCGGAGCTTGAAAAGCCGGAAAACCAGGACGTGATGGTCGGACGCGTGAAGAAGGCGAAGCGCTATGCGACGCCGCTATTACTTTGCGTGGCCGTCGTCGAACTCTCTGACGTGATGTTCGCGTTTGACTCCGTGCCTGCCATTATTGCCGTGAGCCGCGAACCGCTGATTATCTACAGCGCCATGATGTTCGCCATTCTTGGCCTGCGTACGCTTTACTTCGTGCTGGAAGCGCTGAAGCAGTATCTGGTGCATCTCGAGAAGGCGGTGGTGCTTCTGCTGTTCTTCGTGGCGTTCAAGCTGGGGTTAAATGCCACCGATCACTTCTGGCATCACGGTTACAGCATTGGCGCCACGGCCAGCCTGTTTGTGGTATTGGGCGTGCTGGCGCTGGGAATTATTGCGAGCGTGATGTTCCCGGGAAAACGTGAGGCCTGATGCATCGTTTTTCTCCCTCTCCCTGTGGGAGAGGGCCGGGGTGAGGGCACCAGACCGCACCTAACCCTTAATCGGTGAATTCCGACGCTTGCGCGGGTGATGGAAGTGCCGCCAGTGCGGATCCTGCGCCGCCGCCAGCAGCTCGTGGTCGCCGCGGGTGTCTCCCCAGGCACGCAGGTGATAGGCGTTGAGATCGCCATACACTTTTTCCAGCCTGGCCACCTTCTGGGCGCAGCGGCAGTTATTGCCCGTGATGCGCCCCGTCAGCTTGCCGTCTTTCACTTCCAGCTGCGTGCCAATCAGCTTAATGCCCAGTTTGTCAGCCCACGGCTGGAGCACCAGCGCCGGGGATGCGGAACAGATGGTCACTTCCGCACCGGAATTCACCTCAGCCGCCACCGCCAGAACTCCTTCGGGACGCATCAGCTTGTTCCAGTATTTTTCGCAAAACGCTTCCGCCTGCTGTCGCAACCAGTGTTCATCGACGCCCGTCAGGAACGTTTTAATCAGCACTTCCTTCAGCTCATCGCGCGTCAGCTTGCGACGCACGCAGTGGAGCGTGGGCAGCGCCATGCGCACCAGGCGGCCCGCGAAGTAACGTTTACCGAAGGCAAAACGCAGGAAAGGAATAAAGCTGTCGTGGTGCGTTAACGTCCCGTCAAAGTCAAAGACAGAGAGCACGTTAGATTTTGCCACCGTCTCGTCGGCAATCATATTGGTCATAAATACGTCTTAGCTGAAATACACATTCTGCGGATCAGTTTACCTGCTTTAGCAGGACAGTCCTTATATCCCCACCATTTTTTTCTCGATCTTGCGATCTCAAAGTCAGTCTATTTTTGGCCTCGATAAGGATTGGCGAAAAAACGACCTGTCTATATTATCGCCACATCGCAAGATATTTAGGGGAACCCATTGAACCCCACAGGTAAGGAAAAACTCACTCACTACTTCTTTCTTGATATGACTCTTAGATCGCTTATTTCAATCCTCACGTTAAGTTTTGCTTCGTTTTCTGCGTTTAGCTTTCAACTTCCAGCGTCGATGGTCTCGATGAACAGTGAGCTGGCAGTTTCACCGGCGAAATCTGCGCTGGTGCATCAGGAAACAGGCCCGCTGCGCTCGCGTATTCTCGATCAATACCAGAAATGGAAAGGCACCCAGTACCGGTGGGGCGGAACCACGCATCGCGGGGTGGATTGCTCCGCGCTGATGCAGCACCTGTTTAGCGATGCGGCACACCTTAATTTGCCGCGCACAACGCGCGAGCAAATTCATCGCGGCGTGCAGGTGGCGCAATATCGCCTGAGGCCCGGAGACCTGGTATTCTTCCAGACGGGTCCGAACCGCAAGCACGTTGGCGTTTATATTGGCGACAGCCAGTTTATTCATGCCTCAAGCAGCCAGGGCGTAACGGTTTCAACCCTGACGGATGATTACTGGCAAGCACACTATATTACCGCTCGTCGGGTCGCAGGCAGCGCGGCCTGACTGCATCAGATGATGTCATCCACGACGCCACCATCGACGCGCAGCGCCGCGCCCGAGGTGGCGGAGGCCTGGGTCGAACAGACATAAATCACCATATTGGCCACCTCTTCAACCGTGGCCGCGCGCTGGATAACCGAGCTGGGGCGGTTGGCCATCACAAACTCTTTCGCCAGCTGCTCCAGCGATTTGCCGGTTTTTTCGATTTCATCTTTCATCATCTCTGCGAAACCGTCAGACATCGTTGGCCCCGGCAAGACGCTGTTGACCGTCACGCCGCTTCCCGCCACGAACTTCGCCAGCCCGCGCGCCAGCGAGAGCTGCGCCGTTTTGGTCACGCCGTAGTGGATCATATCTGCCGGAATATTGCAGGCCGACTCGGACGAGATAAACACCACGCGTCCCCAGCCTTTCTGCACCATGCCCGGCAGCAGGGCGCGGGACAGGCGTACGCCGGACATCACGTTGGTCTGCCAGTAACGCTCCCAGGTCTCATCGTCGGTGGCATAGAAATCCTGCGGACCGTAAATCCCGGCGTTGTTGACCAGAATATCGACGTTATTCGCCACCTTCAGCAGCGATTCTACCCCTTCCGCCGTGCTGAGATCGGCAATCGCGGCGCGCACCTGTACGCCTGGCACTACCTGCTGCAGCTGCTGAATGCCTCTATTCACCGATTCCGTGCTCCGGCCATTGACGATCACTTCCGCACCGCTTTCTGCCAGACCTCTGGCAATGGCGAATCCGATCCCGCCGGTTGAGGCGGTTACCAGCGCCACTTTCCCCGCAAAGTCGATTTTCATCATCTGCTCCTTATCGTTTTAACGTTCGGACCTTAAAGCGTAGCAGGTGAGGATGGCGGCTCCTGGCTAAAAAGGCGCAATAGCGTCTCAACCTGCTCATCAAGCGGGGCGAGAGAGCGCTTTACAATCAGATGTAGCGGCGTTGCTCTGCGTGCGCCGTGGCTCAGCGGCAGGCGTTTCAGCACGCCTTGATCCAGCTGGGTCAGGATGCGTTCCTCTGGCAGCCAGCCGTAGCCGACCTGAGAGAGGACGGCCTCAATGGCGGCATCGATGGTGGAGAAGGTCCATGACTCACCGGCCGCGCGCGCGGCGGGCTGGCTGTCCGCAATCTGAATGAGCGGCCACGGGCGTAGCATGTCGTCGTTAAGCGGCGCGTCGAGGTGAAAGAGAGGATGCTGATGGTGGGCCACGGCAACAAAGTCGATATTCATCAGCCATTCGCCGAGCCCGGTCATGTCCTGGCGGCGGGTGAGAACCATCACATCGGCTTCGTCGTTAATGGCATCGTTCCGGGTGTTTTCCAGCACCTCGGTGAGGCGTACCTGGGTTTGCGGATACTGCTGCTGGAACTGGCGCAGAATGGCAAACAGGCGGCGGCGGGGGAAAATGGAATCCACCACCAGATCCAGCCGCGTGCGCATCCCGTTGCGAAGGGTCGCTGCGCGCGTCTCAACGTACGAAAAGGCTTTCAGCAGCGGTTTAACCTGGTTGAGCAGCAGTTCTCCTGCCGGCGTTAACACCGCCCGTCGCCCCTCCGGGACCAGCAGCGCCACGCCGAGCCGCTCCTGCAGCAGCGACAGGTTATAGCTCACCGAAGACTGGCTGCGGTGGGTTTCTTCTGCGGCTTTGGCAAAGCTGCCCGCCTCGACCACTCTTTCCAGTAAAGACCATTGTTCCAGCGTCGTCTTGTGCATAATTTATCTAAAATTTGGATGAATTTGATTAAAACATAGCGTTATTCATTCATTTTTTGAAGTGGTACGATCGTCTCATCAAAACAAAGGAGACATCTTATGAACACCTTCGACAAACACGACTTAAGCGGCTTCGTTGGCAAACACCTTGTTTATACCTACGACAACGGCTGGAACTACGAGATTTACGTCAAAAATGAGACGACCCTGGATTACCGTATTCACAGCGGTCTGGTGGCAAACCGTTGGGTGAAAGATCAGCAGGCTTACATCGTGCGGGTAGGGGAGAGCATCTATAAAATTTCCTGGACCGAGCCAACCGGTACCGACGTCAGCCTGATTGTGAACCTGGGCGACAAACTGTTCCACGGCACCATCTTCTTCCCGCGCTGGGTCATGAACAACCCGGAAAAAACCGTCTGCTTCCAGAACGATCATATTCCACTGATGAACAGCTACCGTGATGCGGGCCCGGCGTATCCAACGGAAGTGATTGATGAATTTGCCACAATCACCTTTGTACGCGACTGCGGTGCCAATAATGAAAGCGTGATCGCCTGCGCGGCCAGTGAATTACCGAAAAACTTTCCAGATAACATGTAATAAGCGCGACAATTAACTAAATAGAAAAGTTCCCGGCTATTTCATATTATTTTGAAATAGCCGGGATTTTTTTTGTTTGTTGAGGATTGGTTTAAATGTTTCCATTTCAAAATGTTGCGGAAGATCACATCAAAAATATTTAATATAAAATTAACTTGTTGTTTTTCAATTGGCTGCTAGTTGTCTTATAGCGTTGTAAACGCTGTCTTAATTTTTCCCTAAGGAAAGAGAGCTACTTTGATATGAGTTTATGGTTCGTTGAAATAAGCGGGCTGGCATTTGGTTAATATCAAAAACATGCCATTTTGATTGCAAGGAAATTAATAATGAGTGATTTTCTGCCTTTTTCGCGGCCGTCGATGGGCGCTGAGGAAATTGCGGCGCTTCAGGACGTTTTGATGTCGGGCTGGATCACCACAGGGCCTAAGAATCAGCAACTTGAAGAGGCATTCTGTCAACTTACCGGGAATCAGCATGCGATTGCCCTCTGTTCCGCCACCGCGGGCATGCACGTTACGCTGATGGCGCTGGATATTGGCCCGGGCGATGAAGTTATTACCCCTTCCCAGACCTGGGTCTCCACGCTGAATATGATCGTATTGCTGGGCGCCACGCCGGTCATGATTGATGTGGACAAAGATACATTAATGGTGACGCCAGAAGCCGTTGAAGCCGCTATTACCCCGCGCACTAAAGCCATTATTCCCGTTCACTATGCCGGCGCGCCGTGTGATATCGACGCAATTCATGCCATCGGTGAACGTCACGGTATTCCGGTGATTGAAGATGCGGCCCATGCCGCCGGAACGTATTACAAAAACCGTCACGTGGGCTGGAAAGGAACGGCAATTTTCTCCTTCCACGCCATTAAAAACATGACCTGCGCGGAAGGCGGCCTGGTGGTCACCGATAACGCGCAGCTGGCACAGCGGATCCGCAGTCTGAAATTCCATGGCCTGGGTGTAGATGCCTATGATCGCCAGACGCACGGTCGCGCGCCGCAGGCGGAAGTGATCGCGCCGGGCTATAAATACAACCTGGCGGACATCAACGCCGCGCTGGCGCTGGTGCAGCTAGGCAAACTGAAAGAGGCCAACAGGCGCCGTGAGGAAATAGCACAACGCTACCTGCGGGAGCTTGCCGATACGCCGTTCCAGCCGCTCACCATTCCATCATGGCCGCATGAGCACGCCTGGCACCTGTTTATTATTCGCGTGGATGAAGCGCGCTGCGGGATCTCACGCGACAACCTGATGGCGGCGCTGAAAGAGAAAGGCATCGGTACCGGCCTCCATTTCCGCGCGGCCCACACGCAAAAATACTACCGCGAGCGTTTTCCTGATGTATCGCTCCCGAATTCTGAATGGAATAGCGCGCGTATTTGTTCTCTCCCTCTTTTCCCGGACATGACTCATGACGACACAACCCGCGTCATTACCGCACTCCATCAGCTTGCAGGACATTGATATGTTCAGTGCACCGCCTGTACAAAAAGTATCCGTGGTCATCCCGGTTTATAACGAGCAGGAGAGCCTGCCCGAACTGATCCGCCGTACAACGGCCGCCTGCGACACGATGGGCAAGGCCTACGAAATTCTGCTGGTGGATGATGGCAGTAGCGATAATTCCGCGCTGATGATGACCGAAGCCGCGCAGGCTGAAGGCAGCCACATCGTTGCCGTGCTGCTCAACCGTAACTACGGCCAGCACTCGGCGATTATGGCGGGGTTTAGCCACGTCACGGGCGATCTGATTATCACCCTGGACGCGGACCTGCAAAACCCGCCGGAAGAGATCCCGCGCCTGGTGGCCAAAGCCGACGAAGGCTATGACGTGGTCGGCACGGTCCGTCAGAACCGCCAGGACAGCCTGTTCCGCAAGCTGGCCTCGCGTACCATCAACCGTCTGATCCAGCGCACGACCGGTAAAGCGATGGGCGATTACGGCTGCATGCTGCGCGCCTACCGCCGCCACATTGTCGACGCCATGCTGCATTGCCATGAGCGCAGCACCTTCATTCCGATTCTGGCGAATACCTTTGCCCGTAAGGCAACGGAAATCCCAGTCCTGCACGCCGAGCGCGAGCACGGGGAGTCGAAGTACAGCTTTATGCGCCTCATCAACCTGATGTACGACCTCATCACCTGCCTGACCACCACGCCGCTGCGTCTGCTGAGCGTGTTCGGCAGCATCATCGCCGTGGCGGGTTTCGCGCTGTCCGTTCTGCTGGTGGTGCTGCGACTGGTCTTTGGCCCGCAGTGGGCGGCGGAAGGGGTCTTCATGCTCTTTGCCGTGCTGTTTATGTTCATCGGCGCCCAGTTTGTCGGGATGGGTCTCCTCGGTGAATACATTGGCCGTATCTATAACGACGTTCGCGCGCGTCCGCGCTACTTTATTCAACGTGTTGTCCGTCAGGAACACAAAGCATCTCAAGAGGAAATTCACCCATGAAAGCTGTTGTATTTGCCTATCACGATATGGGGTGCACGGGCACGCAGGCCCTGCTGGAAGCGGGCTATGACATTGCGGCAATCTTTACCCATCCGGACACGGCTGGAGAGAATAACTTTTTCGGCTCCGTGGCGCGTATCGCCGCCGAGCGTGGTATTCCGGTTTATGCGCCAGACGACGTCAACCACCCGCTGTGGGTGGAGCGCATCCGCGCCCTCGCGCCTGACGTCATCTTCTCGTTTTACTATCGCAACCTGCTCTCCGACGAGATCTTAGGCCTGGCTGCAAAAGGCGCCTTTAATCTTCATGGTTCTCTGCTGCCTGCCTACCGTGGCCGCGCCCCGCTGAACTGGGTGCTGGTGAACGGTGAAACGGAAACGGGCGTGACGCTGCACCGCATGGTGCGCCGTGCGGATGCGGGCGCTATCGTGGCGCAGCAGAAGGTCGCTATTGATGCGGACGACACCGCGCTGCAGCTGCATCAAAAGCTGAACGCGACGGCACAGACGCTGCTGCGCGATGCGCTGCCGGGCATCCTTAACGGCACCTTCAGCGAGACCGCGCAGGACGAGAGCAAGGCAAGCTGCTTTGGCCGCCGCGCGCCGGAAGATGGTCGTCTGGACTGGAACAAACCGGCCCGCCAGCTGCACAACCTGGTGCGCGCCGTGACCGACCCGTGGCCGGGCGCCTACAGCTTTGCGGGCGTCAGCAAGTTCATCGTCTGGAAATCCCGCGTGCGTGACGACATTCCGGCGGCAAAACCGGGCACCGTCGTCTCCGTCTCCCCGCTGATTGTGAGCTGCGGCGAGCAGGCGCTGGAGATCGTTACCGGCCAAACCGACAACGGTCTGTACGTTCAGGGCACCCAGCTGGCGCAGTCGCTGGGGCTGGTGGCCGGGGCGCTGATCACCAGCGCACCGGTTGTTGCCATCAAACGCCGCACCCGCGTGCTGATCCTCGGCGTGAACGGTTTTATCGGTAACCACCTGACCGAACGTCTGCTCAAAGACGATAACTACGAAATCTACGGCCTGGATATTGGCGCGGATGCGATCAGCCGTTTCCTCGACAACCCGCGCTTCCACTTCGTGGAAGGGGACATCAGCATCCACTCCGAGTGGATTGAATACCACATTAAGAAATGCGACGTGGTGCTGCCGCTGGTCGCTATTGCCACGCCAATCGAGTACACCCGTAACCCGCTGCGCGTGTTCGAGCTGGACTTCGAAGAGAACCTGAAGATCATCCGCGACTGCGTGAAATACGACAAGCGCATCATCTTCCCGTCCACCTCTGAAGTGTACGGCATGTGTACCGATAAGAACTTCGATGAAGACACCTCCAACCTGGTGGTCGGGCCGATCAACAAGCAGCGCTGGATTTACTCCGTCTCCAAACAGCTGCTGGACCGCGTGATTTGGGCCTACGGTGAGAAAGAGGGCCTGCGCTTTACCCTGTTCCGTCCGTTCAACTGGATGGGGCCACGTCTGGACAACCTGAACGCGGCGCGTATTGGCAGCTCCCGTGCGATCACCCAGCTGATCCTGAACCTGGTGGAAGGCTCGCCAATCAAGCTTATCGAAGGCGGGAAACAGAAACGCTGCTTTACGGATATCAGCGACGGTATCGAAGCGCTGTTCCGCATCATCGAAAACAAAGATAACCGCTGCAACGGTGAAATCATTAACATCGGTAACCCGGACAACGAAGCGAGCATTCGCGAGCTGGCCGAGATGCTGCTGGCCAGCTTTGAGCGCCATCCGCTGCGCGATAAATTCCCGCCGTTTGCCGGTTTCCGCGAAGTGGAAAGCAGCAGCTACTATGGTAAGGGCTACCAGGACGTTGAGCACCGTAAGCCAAGCATTCGCAACGCGAAGCGCTGCCTGAACTGGACGCCGACGGTGAAGATGGAGCAGACCATTGATGAAACGCTCGATTTCTTCCTGCGCACCGTGGAGCTGTCGGAACAGGTCTCATGAAAAAAGTCGGTTTACGCATTGATGTCGATACCTTCAGGGGAACGCGTGACGGTGTACCCAAACTGCTGGAGCTGCTGAGCAAGCACGGCGTGCGCTCCAGCATTTTCTTCAGCGTGGGGCCTGACAACATGGGGCGCCATTTATGGCGTCTGATTAAACCGGCATTTCTGTTCAAAATGCTGCGCTCGCGCGCAGCATCCCTCTACGGCTGGGATATTTTGCTGGCAGGCACCGCCTGGCCCGGCAGGCGCATCGGCGCGGGTAATGAAGCGGTTATCCGCGAGGCGGCGCAGCATCATGAGGTGGGTCTGCACGCCTGGGATCACCATGCCTGGCAAGCCTGGGCGGGCGTCTGGGATATCCCGCGCCTGTCCCGTGAGGTCGAGCGTGGAATGCTGGAGCTGGAGGCCATTATCGCCCAGCCCGTGCGCTGCTCCGCCGTGGCGGGATGGCGTGCGGATCAGCGCGTGGTGAAAGCTAAAGAGGCCTTCGCGTTTCGCTACAACAGCGATTGCCGCGGAACCGGGCCATTTTTGCCGCTGTTAGGCGAAAATCGCTACGGAACGGTGCAAATTCCGGTCACGCTTCCTACCTGGGATGAAGTGGTCGGGCGCGAGGTGAAAGCGAATGAGTTCAATCGCTACATCCTAGACCGCATTCATCGTGACGCCGGTACGCCGGTGTATACCATCCATGCCGAAGTGGAAGGGATTGCGTATCAGCATGATTTCGACAAACTGCTGACTATGGCCGCTCAGGAGGGAATTGAATTCTGCCCGTTGAGCGAGCTGCTGCCAGACGACCTTAGTACCCTGCCCGCAGGCAAAGTTGTCCGTAATGAAATGGCTGGCCGGGAAGGCTGGCTTGGCTATCAACAAACCGTGAGTCCGGCCCCATGAAAACAGCCCGTTATGGCTTAGCGCTTCTCGCACTGTTTATCGTTTACTACCTCATTCCGGTCGATATCCGCCTGCTCTGGCAGCCTGATGAAACGCGCTATGCGGAAATCAGCCGTGAAATGCTGGCCTCCGGAGACTGGGTAGTCCCGCATTTTCTGGGGCTGCGTTACTTTGAAAAGCCGATTGCTGGCTACTGGATCAACAGCATCGGACAGATGCTGTTCGGGCACACGAACCTCGCCGTGCGCGCCGGGTCTATCTTCTCTACCGGCTTAGCCGCGCTGCTGGTCATCTGGATGGCCTGGCGTCTCTGGCGGGATAAGCGGACCGCCATTTTCTCCGGGCTGATCTTCCTGACCCTGTTCCTGGTGTATGGCATCGGCACGTATGCGGTACTGGATCCTATCATCACCCTGTGGCTGGTGGCGGCGATGTGCAGCTTCTGGCTGGCATCACAGGCGCAAACCGTTGCCGGAAAAGCGGGTGGCTATGTGCTGCTTGGGCTGGCCTGCGGGATGGGGGTGATGACCAAAGGCTTCCTGGCGCTGGCGGTACCGGTGATTGGCGTGCTGCCGTGGGCAATCGCCCAGAAGCGCTGGAAAGAGGTGCTGATTTTTGGCTGGCTCGCGATCCTGAGCTGCGTGCTGATTGTTCTGCCATGGGGGCTGGCCATTGCGCAGAGAGAGCCTGACTTCTGGCGTTACTTCTTCTGGGTGGAGCATATTCAGCGTTTCGCCCAGAGCGACGCGCAGCACAAAGCCCCGTTCTGGTACTACGTGCCGTTCCTGATCGCGGGTAGCCTGCCGTGGCTGGCGCTTTTACCCGGCGCGTTTCGTCTCGGCTGGAATGACCGACAAAACGCGGGCGGTGGGTTCTATCTGCTGGGATGGGTGGTGATGCCGCTGCTGTTCTTCAGCATCGCCAAAGGCAAGCTGCCGACCTACATCCTGCCGTGCTTTGCCCCGCTGGCGATCCTGATGGCGCGCTATGCCTGCCTCGCGGCGGAGAAAGGCGCCAGAGCGTTGCGCATTAACGGCGGAATTAACCTGGCGTTTGGCGTTATCGGCGTGGTGGCCGCGCTGGTGGTCTCCCCGTGGGGACTGTCTAAGCATCCGGTCTGGACCTCGGTCGAACTGTATAAAGTGTTCTGCGCGGTGGTCGCGTTCCTCATCTGGGCCGCGGTAGGCTGGTTTACGTTCCGGCAGAGCCAGCAGCGCTGGTGGCTGGCGGCTCTGTGTCCAGCAGGCCTGGCGCTGCTGATTGGTTTTGCTATTCCTAACCTGGTGGTGGATTCCAAACAGCCGCAGTCGCTGGTCGATACCGTGCGCGAGCCGCTGCAGGAGAGCCGATTCGTGCTCGCCAATAACGTAGGCGTGGCGGCTGGCCTTGCGTGGGAGCTGAAGCGCAATGACATCACGCTGTTTGGTCAGAGCGGCGAACTGCGCTACGGGCTGGATTATCCCGATGTGAAAGATCGTTTTGTCAGTGAGGACGACTTCGCGCAGTGGCTGGCAGCGCATCGTCAGCAGGGGCGCGTGTCGCTGGTCATGCTGCTCTCAAAACGCGACGATATTTCACGGGCGAATTTACCGCAGCCGGACAATCTCTATATCCAGGGGCGTCTGGCCTTGCTGGAGTACCTGCCGAAGTGATGACCTGGATCTGGCTGATACTGGCAAGCCTGCTCAGCTGCGCTGGGCAGCTGTGCCAGAAACAGGCCACCCGTCCGGCGAAAGCCGGGCGGCGCGGGACGCACATCGCGCTGTGGCTTGGTCTGGCACTGCTGGCGCTGGGCAGCGGGATGCTGGTCTGGCTGGTGGTGCTGCAACGCCTGCCTGTCGGCATCGCGTACCCTATGCTGAGCCTCAATTTTGTCTGGGTGACGCTGGCGGCCAGGGTATTCTGGCGTGAAAACGTCGCGTCGCATCACTGGCTGGGGGTGGGGTTCATCATCATGGGGATTGTTATCCTGGGAGGGAGCCTGTGAAAGGGACTTTCTGGGCCTTATGCAGCGTGCTGTTAGTCAGCGCGGCGCAGCTGTTGCTGCGCGATGCCATGCAGGCACTGCCGCCGGTCAGCGATGTTCTGGCGCTTATTTCCGCGCTGTGGCACTTCTCATCCGGCACGGGGGCGCTGCTGCTGGGGTTGATGGGGTATGTGGCCTCCATGGGCTGCTGGTATCTGGCGCTGCATCGTATGGCGCTCAGCAAAGCGTATGCCTTGCTGAGTCTTAGCTACATCCTGGTGTGGGCCGCGGCGATCCTGCTGCCCGGCTGGGGAGAACGCTTCTCCTGGCACGGGCTGGTGGGCGTCGGGTTTATTATTCTGGGTGTGTTAGTGATTTTTCTGCCCCGAACGTCCCGACGTGAATAATCGATTCGTGGGTCAGGGTGTAAGGGGTCGATGTACAGACGGCAAGGCTCAGCGAACCGACCTGTAGCTGGCTGACCGCGTGCGTCTGCGCCGTGCTGTCGATGCTGACAATTTGCCAGGCGCTGCCGCCGCGCTGCTTTATGATCGCCTCTTTTCGCGTCCAGATGCGCCAGAAGGCGGCAAGCCGTTCCTCTGGCGCTTCGCGCTCAAGCTCATCATGCTCCGTCATGCTGAAGACCGCATTCGCCAGCGCCTGCCAGTTTTTCCTGGGACGAATCACTTCGATATCACAGCCGACTTCGCCTTCATCGCTCATCAGCAGGGCGATATCGTCACCGCTGTGGCTCAGGTTAAACCACAGCGGATGACCCTTCGCAAAGGCCGGTTTCCCCTGCTCGCCGTAAATAATGTCGGGGAGTGGGTGAGGGGATAACGTTCTCGCGAGCAGCGTCCTCCCGGCCAGCCAGGAGGCCTGTTGGGCACCCTGAGGCGCCCTGTCTGCGAGCGTTGACGCCAGCGGGTCCGCGCAAAGGGTGGAGATTTTTCCCAGTACAAACTGGTACATAGTTACGCCCAGCGTTTAATGATAATCGAGGTGTTGATGCCGCCAAACGCGAAGTTATTGCTCTGCAAATACTCGCAGTCAATCTGACGGGCTTCTCCCATAATATAATCTAAAGCACCGCATTGCTCATCCGGCTGCGTTAAATTGAGCGTCGGGGCAAACCAGCCTTCACGCATCATCTGCAGGCTCATCCACGCTTCCAGCGCGCCGCAGGCCCCAAGCGTATGGCCAAAATAGCTCTTCAGCGAGGAAACCGGCACGTTATCACCGTAGATAGCGGCAGTGGCCTGGCTTTCGGCGATATCGCCGCGATCGGTGGCGGTACCGTGCGCGGAAATATACCCCATATCCCGGGCGCTTAATCCCGCCATAGCCAGCGACTGCTCCATGCAAATCTGCATGGTGTCACGCTGAGGCTGGGTGATATGGGCCGCGTCACAGTTGGTGGCAAAGCCCACGATCTCGCCATAGATTGTGGCCCCGCGCGCTCTGGCGTGCTCCAGTTCTTCCAGAATCAGGGTGCCAGCGCCTTCCCCAATGACCAGACCATCGCGCTGCGTATCGAACGGTGAAGGGGTGGTTTTGGGTTCGTCGTTACGCTGGCTGGTGGCAAACAGCGTGTCAAACACCGCTGCTTCAGACGGACACAGCTCCTCCGCGCCACCCGCGACCATCACGGTCTGATACCCGTGGCGAATCGCCTCCCAGGCATAGCCAATCGCCTGGCTGCCGGAGGTACAGGCGCTCGACGTCGGGATCACGCGGCCACGCAATCCAAAGAACAGGCCGGTATTCACCGCGGTCGTGTGCGGCATCATCTGGACGTAGGTTGTCCCGGTGATGTTATTGGTGTGCTTTTCGGTAAGCATGGTGGCGAATTCGCTGACCGGGCCGGTGCTGCCTGTCGAAGAACCGTAGGCGATACCCGTTTGACCATTGGTGAGCACCGCTTCGCCAATCAGCCCCGCCTGCTCCAGCGCCAGCTCGGTGGCGCGGGTCGACATCAGCGACACCCGGCCCATGGCGCGAATACGCTTGCGGGTATAGTGTTCCGGCAGCGTGAAATCATCGATCGGCGCGCCGAGCAGGGTATGCAGGCCATCATAGACCTGCCATTCCGGCATTTTACGCACCGCGTTTTCATACGCCAGCAGCCTGCTGGAAACGGATTGCCAGTTTTCGCCAAAGGCGGTCACGCCGCCCATGCCCGTAATCACCACGCGACGCGTCATAGCATTCCTCCATTAATGGAAATGACCTGGCGGGTAACGTAGCCCGCGATATCCGACATCAGATAGCTTGCCAGCCCGGCGACTTCTTCAGCCTGGCCCATACGTTTCATTGGAATGATGGACATCGCTTCCTTCAGCGCGGCCTCTTCCATCTCAATCATGCCGGTATCAATCAGCCCCGGGGCAATGCAGTTCACGGTGATTTTGCGTTTTGCCAGCTCAATCGCCAGCGCTTTGGTGGCGCCGATAATGCCCGCTTTTGCCGCGCTGTAGTTCACCTGCCCGCGGTTACCCATCACGCCGGACACGGACGATAAGGTGATAATGCGTCCTCCTTTACGGGTGCCAATCATCGGCATAATGCAGGGGTGAATGACGTTATAAAAACTGTCGAGATTGGTGTGGATCACGCTGTCCCAGTCGTCTTCGCTCAGCGCCGGAAAGGCGCCGTCGCGGGTAATTCCGGCGTTGCTGACAACGCCATACCATGCGCCATGGGTTTCAATCTCCTGCTCCAGCACCTCGCGGCACTGTTCGCGGTTGCCCACATCAAAGGCGAGTAGACGACCGTTCCCACCCGCCTGCGTGATGGCGTCCAGCGTCTCCTGCGCGCCTGCGGCATCACGATGGTAATGCACGCCTACGGTAAACCCGTCGGCGGCAAGCTGGCGGGCAATGGCGCGCCCTATGCCTTTGCTGGCCCCTGTGACCAGTACGGAACGACTCATGCGTTAGATCCCTGATTAAATAGCGATGTTAATTCTTCTGCGCTCGGCTGGAAGGTATTGACCCGGCCCGTGGCCAGCGTCTCTTCATTAGCGGAAATCGCGCATTCAAAACTGCCGAAGCGTTCGTCCTGCATCAGCAGCTTAACGGTAATGTCCAGCGTCAGGCCTGCGGCGAAATGCCCGCTGGCGCAGACCAGCTCGCGCGCGCCGAGCACCATGCCCAGCGCGACATGTTCCTGCCCCTGCTGCTGACGATGCCAGCCTGACCAGACGCCAACGGTCTGCGCCATTAGCTCAAGCGCGTACCAGCCCGGCAGGTCGCCATCGGCATTGAGAAACGGCGCCAGCACGCTTTGCCCGTTGACTGCCACGCGGCAGACCGCCATCTCGTCCGTAACTTTCTCTACGGACCCCAGCAGCATCATCGGCGCCTCGTGCGGCAGATAGGCTTCGGGTGATAAGTAGCTCATGAGGCTCTCCCCAGCAGAATGCTGGCGTTGTTGCCGCCAAACGCGAACGAGTTAGACAGAATAACCGGCTTTTTCAGCGCGATGTGCCGGTGCAGCAGGCCGCACGGCGCCAGCGTGTCGTCGGGCGCGTAGCGGGCGAAGTCCTGCGGCGGCAACGGTAGATCGCGCGAAAGAATCAGCCAGCTCAGGGCCGCTTCGGTAATACCGGCAGCGCCCAGCGTATGGCCGGTAAGGTGTTTGGTTGAGCTGCACGGCACGCTTTCCCCGAAGAGATCGTGTACCACCTGCGATTCAATCTGATCGTTAAGCGGCGTGGCCGTGCCGTGCAGGTTGATGTAGCCGATATCCTCCGGCTGCATGCCCGCTTCGTTAAGCGCCTGAGTAATCGCCCTTATCGCTCCTTCGCCCTGCGGATGCGGGGCGGAAATATGGTACGCATCGCTGGATTCACCCGTCCCGAGCAGCGCCACGTCGGCGGGCTCGCGGCTCAATACCATCAGCGCGGCGGCTTCTCCGATGGTGATCCCCTTGCGGTCGCGACCAAACGGTTCGCAGAGCGAAGGGGAGAAGGATTCAAGGCTGTTAAAGCCGTTGACGGGCATCCGGCTCAGGGTATCTGCTCCGCCGACGATGGCGATGTCAACCAGCCCGGCTTCGATCAGACGTTTGCCGCCGATCATCGCCCGCGCGCTGGAAGAGCAGGCTGTTGAAATCGTATAGGCCGGGCCTTCGAGCTGAAGCCAGCTGGCGAGGAAGCGGGACGGATCGCCAAGCTCCTGCTGCGGGTACTGCCAGCGCGTGCTCGCTTCGCCATGGGTCATGCGCTGTACGTGCTCATCGCCTTCATCCAGCCCGGAGGTACTGGTTCCCAGCACCACGGCCACACGGTCACGACCGACGCGGGCGATAGCCTCGTCGACGGCTGGCTGAATCTGCGCCAGCGCGGCCAGCAGCAGCTGGTTATTGCGGGTGCGGTGTGCGGAGAAGGTGTCCGGGATGGGCGGCAATTCGCCTTCAACGCCGCCCAGAACGGCTTCGGGTGAGTCCTGCAACCAGCCGGTCCGGGCGTGCATACCCGGCGCCACGCCTGCCACCAGGTTCGCGGCAATCATATCAGGCGAATTGCCCAGCGCGTTGACCATGCCAACAGCGGAAATATAAATCATCTCAGTCACCCAGATATTGAATGGTGATGTGGTATTTGAATACGTGTTGCTCGATGCTGATCGGCTCGCGCTTGCCTTTACGCTGCAGGTAGACAATCTCCGTCACCAGCTTGCCGCTGGCGTTACGCAGCTCGCGTCGATCGCCATTGTCCGTTAGCGTCCAGCCCTTCGGCAACTGCGGCTGCCAGGCGCTAATTGGCCAGTGGCTTAGCATCACGTCCGCCAGCACCTGGCTGGCGGGCGGCAGCTGCGGCACAACGATCGACTGTTCGGTATGAATACCGGTCTCATCGTACGTCGCCAGGAACAGACGAATGCCCACGGAAGAGAGCCCGGCCAGCGTCACCTTATGCGCATCCGCGTTGAGCATCACCAGCAGAGATTGCGTTTGTCCGTTAAAGCTGCCGGTCAGCAGCTGCTGGGAGCTTACCGCCGGGCTGATGCCGGGCGGCGGCAGCGTCACTCTGGTTCCCGGCTGGAGCCAGGCCTGGGGACGCGTCTCTTTGGTATCGGTCGAATGGCTGCAGCCCGCCAGCAGCAGCGCTGCGGTTAGCGCGACGGCGCGGTAAAAAGCGTTCATTTACGTTTTCTCTCTTTCTTATCCGGCATCGCCAGCGGCGCCAGCAGGAAGGCGGTAAAAATACCGCTCACCAGCACGATACCAAAGCTGCTGATGGCCTGGGTGGCGCTAAAGACGAGCATGCCCAGCGTCAGCAGCGTGGTCATCATGGCCAGCGTAATCGCCAGCATGGAGGTCAGCGGCGTACCGCGCGGGTTGCTGAAAAACAGCGTGTAGTTAATGCCAATGCCGAGCACCAGTACCAGCGCCAGAAGTGAAAACAGATTCACCGGGTGGCCCGTTGCGGCCAGGACCGACAGCCCGCAGGTCAGCGACAGCAAGGACGGCACCAGGCTTATCAGCCCTTTACGCCAGCCGAGGCGCAGCATCGCCCCGCAGGCAATCACCGCCAGCGCCGCAAACAGTAGCCCCGTCAGCAGCGTGCGATAGAGGGCAAACAGGCTGTCAAAGCTGGCTTTGCGATCGACCCAGACGACGCCGTCATGGCGCGCGGCTAGCTCACCGAGGTAAGCGCTGTTTTTCGCACCGTCCACCGGCACGAGCACGCCGCTTTCCCCGTCGGGCAGGGTCAGCCAGAGCAGACGCCAGCCTTCGCTCGCCGGGCTTTTAAGCCACGCGTCCACGCTGACCGGCATGGCGTCGAGATTCGGGGAGACGGCGTTGAGCCCGGCGTTTTTCAGCACGTTCATTACCGCAGGCGCGGCGTTCTGTAGAAGCGTAAGATCGCTTTTCTGGCGGGCCAGCGAGTTCAGCGGCAGGGTGCGCCAGCGGACAATCTCTCCCGCTTTTTGCGCCTCCGCCAGCGCCGGGGTAAAGGCTTCCAGCCGCTCCAGCGTTTGCTGAGGCGAGGCGCCGTGAACCACAAACCATTTCTGATCGACGCTCTGTCCGGTCAGGGCGGTAATGGCCTTCTCCTGGGCCAGAATATCTTTCGGCAGCGCCTGCAGCTGGGCGATGTCGTCGTCCACCCTCAGCGTACTCATCCCCACGGCGGAGAGCAGCGCCAGCGCGACGGGCAAACCAACGGACAATTTTTTACTGCGCCGCCAGGCGGCCAGCCAGCGCAGCATCAGGACCATAAATGGAACCGGGCGCACCGGTAACCCGCGGCACAGCCACGGATGCCAGAAAATCACCGTCAGGCAGGAGGCGCTCAGCCCCACGGCGGCGAACACCGCCATCTGGCGGATCCCGGGGAAGGGGGCCAGCATCATAATCAGGTAGGCGGCGACCGTCGTCAGCAGCGCCATCAGCAGCGCATTGCGAACTTTGTCCAGGCTTTGCCAGGGGGAAAGCTCCGCGCCGTGCACCATCCGTTCGGTCAGGTAGTAGAGCGTGTAGTCGGCCGAAATACCGATGATGCTCATGCTCATCACCAGTGTCATCAGATGCAGCTCGCCAAAGAGCAGCAGCGTCACCACCGTGCCCGCCAGCGCGCCGATGGCAATCGAGAGCACGCTCAGCAGCAGCGGACGCAAAGAGCGGAACACCGCCACGATGAGCAGGAACACGCCAAGCAGGGTGGCGATGCCCAGCGTTGAGACGTCGCGTTTGGCCTGCTGGCTGGCGTAATCGCTGTAAAACACCGTCCCGCGGGAAAGCAGCTGTGCCTGCGGGTAACGGGCTTTGAGCGTCTCCTGCAGCGCGTTAAGCGTCGTCACGAGCCGGTGGGTCTGCTGCATATCAAATGACGAGCCCGCCAGCTCTCCGTGCAGAAGATACCAGTAGTTTCCCGCCTCATCTTTTGTGACCAGCCAGCCGTCCATCAGCCGTAGCTTCTGGCCGTTTTGCGCAAGAGCGAGCTGCGAGCCGCGCATCAGCATCAGGGGATCGTTTTGCAGCTCTTTGCCGCTGACGCCGGAAAAGGCCGAATAAAGCTGAGATAAAATCCACTGCGCCTGCGCTTCTCCGCCGTTTTGCAGGCGGGCGCGGGTGGCGGGATCGATCAGGCCATTTCGGTGCTGCCAGAAGAACTCTCCCCAGGCCTTTTGCCCGGCGGCGTCCATCGGGCCTTTGACCTCGCTAAGCGAATCAGTGCTTTGCAGCAGCGCCAGCCACTGCTGCGACACGCGCGGATCGGGCTCTTTGCCGGGGCTGACCAGCCAGACCAGCTGGCGGTCGAGACGCTGCATAAACCCGTCGTTGAGCGCCGGCGGGATCGCCCCCAGCGTCTGCTTCGGCAGCATGGCCAGCACGCTGCTGTTCAGACGCGCGCCGGGCAGCAGCGACAGCAGCACGCCCATCAGAATCAGGCATAGCGTGGCCCACAGCAGCGCCGGGCGCAGGGATTTACGGTGCGGCAAAGCGTTGGCGTTCGTCATCGGTCAGGCTGGCGGGCGTCAGTTGGTGGCGTGAAAGGGCGATATCGGTACGGTCGCCCTGTTTGTCGTTGAGTCGAATCGTCTCCAGATAGGTCGCGCCGCCCAGATCGAGGGTGGCGAAAATCTTGTCCAGCGGCGTCGTTTTTGGCGTAAGCACCAGCGACCAGCGGCCCGCTCCCAGGTCTTTAAAATCAATGCGGAAGTTCTCTTCCAGCACCTTGCGGTCGGCCTGGAACAGGGCGCGCAGAAGATGATTGAACTGGAACATCTGCGGATTATTGTCGGCAGTGATGGTCTGCGGCGGCTGGCCGTTGATTGCCTGAACCATCCGCTTGTCGTCCAGCAGCAGCGTCATCGGAAACGGCGCTTTTTGATCCCACAGCAGGCCGCTGTCGCGGGCGATCAGCATTTCGCCCTGCGAGCGCAGCGGCTGCGGCATATCTTTTATGGTGCGAACCTGTTCGAAGTGCGCGCGCACCACGGGCTGCTCGGTGAAGCGCTGCTGCAGCTCATCCAGCGTCACGGCGCTGACCAGCGGGCTGAGGATTAGCGCCAGTAAAGGCAACCATTTCATGGTGTTACTCCCATACGTTCAAACAGTATTGCCGGGCTCACAAAGCACATTTCGCGGGTGGCTTCTTCCACCGCCACCTGGATGGTGTACCCGGTGGTCGTGCGTTTGCCGGTCTGCGCATCGAAAATTTGATAGGCAATGCGCAGGCGATTTTCATACTCTTCAACGTGCGCGCGGACGCGAATACGCTGCTCAAAGGTCACCGCATCGCGGTATTTCACCCGCGTGTCGACGACGGGCCAGACGTAGCCGGAGGCCTTCATCTGGCGATAGCCATAGTCAAACTGATTGAGCAGCGCCTCGCGGGCGATCTCAAAGTAGCGGAAATAGTTACCGTGCCAGACCACGCCCATCATATCGACGTCGTGGAACGGAACGGTGATCTCGACTTCAGTCGTAAAGCGGGGATCGGTCAGCACCCTTTACTCCTTTTCACTGGACTCTGGCAGATGCCAGAAATCGAAAAAATTAAACCAGTCGAGCGGCGACATGAGGGCGTAATGCTCCAGCCGCTGCGCGTAGCGATCGACGGTATTCTGCAGCGCCTGCTGGCGTTCACCGCGCGGCAGGTGCAGCGGATCTGCAAATGGTTCACAGTGCAGGACGAGCTTACCCTGCTGGCGCAGGGCAAAAATCAGCACCACTGAGCAGCGCAGGATGGAGGCCAGGATAAACGGCCCCTGTGGGAACGGCGCTGGCTGCCCCATAAACGTACTCCAGATCACCCGCCACTCGCCGCCACGCTGCGGATTCACCGCGATGCGATCGCCCACAATCGCGACCCATTCTCCCCGCTCAAGCTTCTCTTTGATGACGATCGCGGTGTCCGGGCCGATGTCGGTGACAGACATCAAATTCACGCTGGCCTCGGGCGCCATTTCGCTCATGATTTGCTTAAAGCGCTGGGCGTTCTCGCTGAAGACCAGGGCGGTGATAATTTTGCTGCCGTCCAGCTGGGCCAGGGCCCGGCAGGCTTCTACGTCGCCAAGATGCGAGGCCAGCAGCAGCTTGCCCTGTGGCGCCGCAATATTAAGCGTTTCGCTCGCGCCGGCGGCAAAAACCACGTCGCGATCAAACTTCAGCTCGCCGCGCCAGCTGGCGACCTTATCCAGCATCGCGTTGCCGAAGCGCATAAAATGGAAAAAGCTGTTGAGCCGTGAGGGAACGGGCATGTTCCGCTTATGCAGTTCTTGCTTGACCCTTCCAATCCACTGCCGCGAGGCCTGCCGTGCAGGACGTGCTATAAGCCAGTACACGCCGATCACCGGCCACATCAGCACGGTAAAGGCCCGCCGACCCAGCAGTTTCCAGACGCGCAGCATCAGGCGCATCCCCCACAGACCCTTGACCTCGTCCTGCTGCGCCCAGTGCTGGCGGCGTCGACGGAAAAGCAGGCCGGGCATGCGGGGCAGCATGCCGAAGAAGAGTCGGGTATGCATCAGGGAGATCCGCACGTTATCTTTTAACGCATCGAAGTGGGACAAGCCGTCCTGCGGGTAGGTGACGCGGGTGGGCAAAAAGACGCTGGTGTTGCCCTGCCAGTAAAGACGGACCATCACTTCGGTGTCAAAGTCCATCCGTTTACCGAGCGTTTCACGCGCTGCCAGCCGCAGCGTGGGCGAGACCGGGTAGACCCGAAAGCCGCACATGCTGTCTTTAAGCTGCAGGGATAAGGTCTCAATCCAGACCCAGACGTGTGTTATCCAGCGCCCGTAGAGTCGCGAGCGCGGAATGGAATCATCGTAAATGGGCTGGCCGGAAATCAGCGCGTCCGGGTGGCGCTCCGCCAGCGCCAGCAGTTTGGGGATATCTTCGATGGCGTGTTGGCCGTCCGCGTCCACCTGCACGGCGTGGGTATAGCCCGCGCGCGCGCACTCTTCCAGCCCCCTGATGACCGCGGCACCTTTTCCGGCGTTTTGCGCCAGACGGACCAGCGTCATCTGCGGCTGCTCAGCCGCCAGGCGCTCAAGCTCCTGACGGGTGACTGCGTCGCTGCCGTCATCCACCACCAGGCACGGCAGGCCGAACGGCGCGAGACGTGAGAGCACGCTGGCGATCATGGCGCCGTGGTTGTAGCACGGGATCAGCACGCAGGGGCGGAAGGTTACTGACATAGCCGAATTTTCCCGCTGCTGGCGGTATGGCGCTCAGCCCCTGCGTGACGCTGGTAGCTGAAGGTCAGCATCTGACGTTCAGCATGCCACTCAAGCATCAGCGTCACCGTGGTTTCCGGCAGCAGAGGTGCCTGGAACTTCACGTTTTGAATGCTGTGAAAGCGGTAGCCCGGTGCCAGTAACGTCGTGGCGTAGTGCATCACCCAGTCAAGCTGCGCAACGCCGGGCAGCAGCGGCTGTACGGCAAAATGGCCCTGAAACCAGAACAGCGCCGCGTCGAGATGCAAAACGATCTCCAGCTTCTCCGGCTGTGTCTGGTGGCGCTCAATTTCATGAATTTTCATGAAATAACTCCTCTAACTGCGCATAGACACGCTTGTTCATACTGTTTACCGGCATTTCATCGACAATACGCCAGTAGCGTGGAACGGCGACCGGCTCAAGCCACGGCAGCAGGGCGCGACGCCAGGCGAACTCCTGCGCTTTTTTATCCTGCATATACCCGCGCTGGCGAACCGCTTCGTCCAGAACCAGCAGGGCGCCAATCCCCTGACGGCCCCCGCGCGTGACCGGCAGGGCCGCCGCTTCGCAAATGCCGTCAAGCTCCAGCAGGCGACGTTCGATCTCGTTAAGCGAGATGCGCTTTTCTTCAATTTTGACCACCCGCCCGCGACGCCCGGCGATGCTGAAAAGCCCCTCGCTGTCGAAGTGGAGGATATCGTCCAGCTGGAGTCCTTCAGCCTCGTGGATCAGTGGCGACGTGACGCGACAGGCGTCATCTTCCTGCTGGAAGATAACGCCGGGGAAGGGTTGCCACGGGACGTTATCCTGCTGGCGATGGCGCCAGGCGAGGATCCCGGTTTCGGTACTGCCATAAATTTCATCCGGCCAGACGTTAAGCCAGCCAGCGGTGGTGGATACGTCGCACCAGGGCAGCATTCCACCTGCTGAAATCAGCATTCTGACGGGCGGCGCGGGAAGTTCCGTATCCAGGCGCTTCAGGAACGCCGGGCTGCTGATGAACAGGTAATGCCTGTCAGGAGGCAGGGCGGCCAGTTGTTCTGCGTAATAGAGCATCGCGGCATGCAGCGGCAGGCCCAGCGCCATCGGCAAGACGATACGGAATGTCAGGCCATACAGGTGTTGCGGTACGACCGAGGCCACAATGCTGCATCCGGCCAGACGCTCACCAAAGCGGTTAGCCAGCAGGCGGGCTTCGCGATCCAGACTGACGATGTGCTTAACCACCCGGCGCGGGGTGCCCGTGGAGCCGGAGGTGAACAGTTCAACAAAGCGGCTTTCGTCAATGTCCGGCAGGGGCGTCCAGTGGCGAGCAGTCTGATGGCTGGAGGCCACCACAATCAGCTTGCCATGGAAATCGAGAGTCCTGTCGCTCAGGACGCCGCTAAACAACGACTGCTGTTCTTCGAGCTGCGAGACGCGGCTATGGCCGGGAATGACCGGCGTTTTACCGGCATGCAGCGAGGCCAGCAGCGCAACGATAAACAGATAGCTGTTTTCAAAGCACAGCGCCCAGCGCTCGCCTTCCTGCTGACGCAGGGTGTCGACCAGCAAGGTCACGTCGTGGCGCAGCTGGCCCAGCGTCCAGGTACGATCGTCAAGCCAGGCAACGGGCATATCGTCAGGGCGCGGGGCGTTTAACCACTGGCCCAGCGGAAGGGGATTAGTCATTGTGCATCTCTTTTTTTATCACCCGCTGGCGGACCAGCCACTCGGTCGCCATCAGCGTTCCCATCAGGATATAAGCCACCATACCGTTCCACAGCGTCCACAGATGCAGGTCGCCGTGGAGAACGGTGAACAGCGCCATCGCGCCGTTTCCGATGAAAAAGCCGCACCAGACGAGGGTCACCCTGCGGGTATAGCGCACGCCTTCCGGGGGCAAATCCGGCTCGCGCAAGCGCGCCAGCCGTTCGACAAGCGGCATCGCTGTCCACAGCGAACCGCCAAACACGGCTAGCATGACAAGGTTGACGACCACCGGGTAGAGCAGCAGCCACTGGTGGGCTTTCAGCAGGTAGCTTGCCGCGCAGAGCGCAATGCCCGCGAGCGCCACGCACTGCACCACATACCTCATCGGGCCACGGTTCCGCTGTGCCTGACGCAGCCGCAGCAGCAACATCAGCGCCATCACCGGTAACAGCCACTGCAGGCTGTTGTGCGTCAGCCCAAATCCAATCAGAAAAGGCCACGCCAGCAGCATCAGACCCGTCAGCAGTGGGATGACCGGGAACGTCCGTCCACCACGCACGACGTCTTACTCTTCGCGCAGAAGCTGTTCGACGGCGTCTACCACATCCTGAACGGTACGAACAGATTTGAAGGTTTCCGGCTTGATTTTCTTACCGGTTTTCTTCTGCAGATGAACGATCATGTCCACCGCGTCAATGCTGTCCAGCTCCAGGTCTTCATAAAGACGGGCTTCGGGCGTAATGTCCTGCGGGTCGATTTCAAAGAGCTTGGTCAGAAGGCCGCAGACTTCCTGATAAATGGTTTCTTGTTCAGTCATCGTTCACATCTCAGGCGCGTTGAGCGTTGATAAAGGACGCCAGCGTGGCGACGGAAAAGAAGTGCTGGCGCATCTCTTCGCTTTCGGCAGAAAGCACCACGCCATACTGGTTTTTCACGGCCAGACCCAGTTCCAGCGCGTCAATGGAGTCCAGACCCAGCCCATCGCCAAACAGCGCGGCATCGGTATCAATATCCTCTGCGGTAAGCTCGTCCAGATTCAGCGTGGTGATAATGAGATTCTTAATTTCAAGATAAAGCGCTTGCATCATTAATTCCTGACAAAGATTGAAGGCCTGATGTTAATCGATGCTCCAGATGCCGGTTTAACTGCCTTGCCGCCAGCGCCGGTTCTTGTTCATTTGCATCGTAAAATTCGTCGATGTTCACGCGGTCGCGGACATCCACGGTGAAAACAGGTTTTTCTGGCGGTACATCATACCAGTGACTTTTTTTATCCAGCAGATGTTCGCTACAGTGGATCAGCACCACCCGCAGATCGCTGTTACAGCGCACGGCGATATTAGCCGCGCCGCGCTGGAGGGAGATAGCCTCGCCAAACCGGGTTCGCGTGCCTTCCGGGAAGATCAAAAGCGTGTCGCCCTGAGCCAGACGCTGCTGGCTGGCCGCGAGCAGGGGCTCGGCTTCGCTGTTAATCAGGTAATCCGCCGCGCGGATGACGCCGCTGACAAAGGGATTACGCAGCAGCGCGCTCTTCACCAGACAGTCGGTTTCTGGCATCACCGACGCCAGAATCACGTAGTCAATTAACGTGGGGTGGTTAGCTACCACCAGACAACCCCGATCGCTGCGCAGCGCGTCAAGATTGCGAATGCGATAGTCCAGTACCCCGAGTCCGCGCGCAACGGTCAGGAAGAAACGGAAGCTGGCCGCAATGCTGCGACGCGCCAGACGTCGACGGTTGGCGCGGTCGCGCTGGACGATCAGCAGCAGGTTGAACCAGACCAGCGACAGCAGCAGTCCGCCCACGCCAAACAGCGCGAAGCAGAATCCGGTCATCACCAGACGCCATAACCAGTTGATACGGGCAGCCAGGTGGTTCATGCGCGCGTCCATTGCCACAGCAAACGTTCGCCGGGCACTACAAACTGACGTTCCTCGCTGAGATAGCGCTGCAGGAACATCAGGCTTTGCGGCAGGGCGGGTTCTTCACCCGTGCTGCCGCTGTGGGTTTCACACTGCAATTCCTGGCCGGATTCAATGACCAGCGCCAGCGCGTAGGGCCAGGTGGGCATCTGCTGCGGTAACGCCGGATGGTAAAATTCCGGCAGCGCGCCGTCAAAATCGACCAGCAAGACGCGGGAGTAGCCGGCATGCAGCAGGCTTAGCACTTCACATAAAGCCTGCTGGAAGGTGTCCAGCCCGGCAGAAATGGATGACGAGACGATGGGCTGGCGTGCGGTAATCGTGAGATTGCCCACCGCCGAGTTGTGCACGGACATGGCGAAGTCGGTGGGCGATACGGACTGGCCGGTTGCCAGAGCATGCAGAATACGGTAGTTGCGCTCCAGCTCGCCGTGGCGGCTGGAATAGACGACGGCATCAATGGCGTGGTTTTGCAGCATGGCAAGACCAATATCCACTGCCAGCTTACTGCCTGAATTGAGGCGGCGCGCGGTCATCATAGGTAAAGCGGTCAACCGGGGAAGCGGGGCAGCTGGATCGACGGCCAGCTGCAGGCGAGACCACGCCTGCCACTCTGTGGCATCGCTGAGTCCTGGCGCTCTGGCCTGCCAGTCGATAATGTTCACTGAAAATTTCATCTACGCGCGTCCGCGAAAAAAACCGTATTCAAAAGGCAGACTAGGCCACCCGGGCAGCTAAGCTGCTCTATTGTTCACGTTTGGTGCATATCAGCAGGGTATGACCGACCCCAAGATTGTCCAGCCGCTGTTCAACGCTGAAACCTGCGCTCTCCAGGTAGCGATAAAACTTTTCTACGCTGTAAAACCGACTATTGCCATTCGCCATACAGGTGAAATAGAGCGAGGTGGCATTCAGGCTGAAAGAGGCTGCTTCAAATTTCTGAGCATCCCAGAAAAGCTCCATGATGCACAAACGTGCGCCTGGCTTCATGGCCTGTGCGACGCGCGTCAGCATGGCGACAATCTGATCCGGAGAGAAACAATCCAGGAACTGGCTCATCCACCAGACGTCGGCGTCACCCGGCAATGTTGCTGGGCTAAGCATATCGACAGCATGGAATGCAATACGATGAGAAAAACCTGCTTTTGCGATGTTTTCCTGCGCCAGCGCTATCTGCTGCGGCAGATCGAGGATCGTCACGGCAACATTTTCGTCATAGCGGCAGCAGCGTAACGACCATTTACCCGTATTTCCGCCCACATCGTACAATTTTGTCGGCGAGCTTGCGAATATATATGGCAAAGCCGCGTCAAAAGCGGCGTCAGAATAGTAATGATCAAAGGCGAACCAGCTATCCTTCGTCGGAGCAGGTAATTGGGATAAAGCCGGGTAGATGGTTGGCCAGTTGCCAAACACGGCTAATCCGGCAGGTTTTTCTTCCTGCAGGGCGTCCGCCAGGTGAAATAGCCCCTGGTAACAAACGTCCTGGGTGAAATCCATATTTACGCGGGTCATTTCGTCGTGCAGTAAAAAATGGCCCACTTTCGCCAGGAAATAACGTCCTTGCTGTTGGGTTACGATTCGACCGCTTAATCCCATATCCAGCAGTACGCTGACACCATAGCTACCTAGCGTGCTGTGTTCTGTTATTTCCTCAAGGCTGGCACCTTCTTTCCCTTGTTTATCTAGCCAGGCGAGAACGCCTGAGTTACGCAGACAAAGCGCAGTCTGGAATAACATCGGGGCAAAAGCGATGCGTTGCGCTTCGGTAATGGCATCCAGTGCGCTGAGTGTGTCCTTTTCGTACATTACTACGTAACCTTTGAGGATAATAAAGAGAGGTTATCGGGCCATACGCGGCCCGACTTTAGAAAAATATTACAGCGTGGCGCCTGCGGAGAGGTTCAGCTGAATATCGTGGTCGAGGTTATTCACCCAGCGGTTATAATTTTTGTGAATTTTACCGTCTGCCGCTTTCAGATTAAGGCTGTTTTCATAGTTGATTGAATAGCTTGTTGCCGTGTACGGAATACTCACCTGGACCGAGTGATCGCGCGACTGCAGACGCCCCTTAATCATTCCCGGGCCCGCTTCCGTCATGATCCAGTCACGTTTTTGGCCTGCTTTCAAAATTGCCGTTTTTACCTGATCGGCAGTATGACCCGCGCTTACAATAGAGTGAACCTGAGCGATTGGGGCGGTACGCGCACAGCCTGCCAGTGCGCCAACGAATACGGCAGCAGCACACCATTTAACGATCTTTTTCATCAACAACTCCATATCAATATTAACAATTAAAGGTAGTGGTATTTACAAATAATATTCATCCGGCTTTCCGTTGGCGCCAGGCGTATTTTTAATCAATATTAATGTTTGCATTACGTTGAAGCGAAGACGGGAATAATAACATGGAAAAATAAGTAACCATTTCATTTTTTATAATTTGCGTTAAATCATGAATTGCGTTTGAGCGTAATGCGCACGACGTAAATAAAACAGGGTGAATATCGACTTAACGCAAATAAAATACCGCGACGGATTAAGGACGCGGTAATTTACGGTGTATTACTGATGGTTTAAACCTACCTGTACAGGTAGGTCGGTTATCCTGGTAATCGGCTTTTCGGCCTCCCCGGACCGAGCAGGATCGCCAGCTTGCTGCCGCCTTTGGTGGTTTCCATCCAGATTTTACATACGCTGGTCAGGGGGACCGACAGCAGCATACCGACCGGGCCCAGCAGCCATCCCCAAATCAGTAAGGATAAAAATACCACCAGCGTCGACATGCCCAGACGGTGTCCCATCATGCGCGGTTCAAGAATATTGCCAAGCACCATATGCACGACGAGGAACAGCGCGCCGACCAGCATGCATTCGTAGAAACCGTTGAACAGAAACGCCTGAATCATCGGCGGCACGGCGGAAAGCACCGCGCCAATATTCGGCACGTAGTTCAGCAGAAATGCCAGCACGCCCCACATCAGCGCGAACTGCACGTCCATCAGCATCAGCCCCAGCCAGACAATGACCCCGGTCCAGACGCTCAGAAGCGTTTTCAGCGCCAGATATTTTGAGACGCCCTTCAGTGCCCGGTGTAATCCGGCAATGTGAATTTGTGGGTTGTTCAGTGCAAAGCGCAGCTTATAGGGAACGTGGCGGACTTCGAACAGCATAAACACTACCGTCATGACCAGCAGCAGAATGCTGGCCATCGCGCCGGAAAGCCCCGTCATCAACGTGGTGGCGTAGGTCATGACCTTCTCGGAGTCCATTCTGCGCAGCATCCGTTCGGGTGAGATATGCAGATTAAGGAAGGGCACCATCTCCTGCAGCGCGACAATTTTACGCGTCAGCTCTTTGTTGTACTGCGGCAGCATGGTGGAGAATTCGCTCAGCGATGCCGCCAGTACGCCGAAGAGCGCCGTCAGGCCAATCAGCATAACAATAACCACAATGGTGATGGCTACCGGGCGGCTGACGCCCCGACGTAAAAACCAGGTGACCAGAGGATTAAGCACAATGGCAAAAAAGAGCGCCAGCAGGAGCTGAACAATAATGTCGGCGGCAGCATGAATACCCGCAAGGATAACCACCAGACAGGCGAGTTTTAATAAGATGTGAAGTCCTGCTTTATCGGACGGGTTAGCGATCATGCGTGTTCCTTAATATGATGACCCGGTAAGTGTAGTGCCCGGGCTTCGCTTCGTCTGGAGCCGTTAATCTGAAAGTCGGTGCTGATTTTCTTATTGCGCCGTGGTAATAGTGAAACACGGTTGTAAAAAATACAGGTAAAACCCCATGCCCGAACCTGCCGCTGAACCGGCACTGAGCGGATTGCGCCTCAATCTGCGCATCGTTTCCGTTGTGATTTTCAACTTTGCCAGCTATCTGACCATTGGCCTTCCGCTGGCGGTCCTGCCGGGCTATGTCCATGACGTGATGGGCTTCAGCGCCTTCTGGGCGGGGCTGGTCATCAGCCTGCAGTATTTCGCCACGCTCCTGAGTCGCCCCCATGCCGGGCGCTACGCGGACCTGTTAGGTCCAAAAAGCATTGTGGTGGTGGGTTTATGCGGCTGTTTCCTCAGTGGCCTGAGCTACCTGCTGGCTGCCGCAACCAGCCACTGGCCGCTGGTCAGCCTGGCGCTGCTCTGTCTGGGCCGCGTCATTCTCGGCATCGGACAAAGCCTGGCGGGAACCGGCTCGACGCTGTGGGGCGTGGGTGTGGTAGGTGCGCCGCACATTGGCCGGGTGATCTCCTGGAACGGGATTGTCACCTACGGGGCAATGGCCCTCGGGGCGCCGCTCGGCGTAGCCTGCTATGCGCTTGGCGGGCTGTATGGGCTGTCTATCACCATTATGGCGGTCGCGCTGCTGGCAATTCTCTTTGCGCTGCCGCGTCCGAAAGTTAAGGCCAGCAAAGGCAAGCCGCTGCCGTTTCGGGCGGTGCTGGGGCGCGTCTGGCCGTACGGCATGGCCCTGGCGCTGGCAACCACCGGCTTTGGCGTAATTGCAACCTTCATCACCCTGTTCTACGACGCCAAAGGCTGGGACGGCGCGGCCTTTGCGTTAACCCTGTTTAGCTGTGCGTTTGTAGGTGCCCGCCTGCTTTTCCCTAACGGCATCAACCGTCTCGGCGGGCTGAATGTGGCGATGATCTGCTTTGCGATAGAGATTGTCGGGCTTCTGCTGACCGGAATTGCGATGGTGCCGTGGGTCGCCAAAGTGGGCGTGTTTCTCGCGGGGGCAGGCTTTTCCCTGGTCTTCCCGGCGCTGGGCGTGGTGGCGGTAAAAGCCGTGCCGCAGCAGAATCAGGGGGCGGCGCTTGCGACCTATACGGTATTCATGGATATGTCTTTAGGCATTACCGGCCCGCTGGCGGGGCTGGTGATGGCCTGGGCAGGCGTGCCGGTGATCTATCTTGCCGCGGCGGGTCTGGTTGTTATTGCGCTGCTGCTGACGTGGCGGCTAAAAAAATGGCCCCCGGTGCAGGCACCGGAGGCCACGTCATCGTCGTGAAGCGTTACTGGATCACGATGGTGTTAATGATGTTTTCAGCGGCCGTCTGCGCTTTCTGCTGATCTTCCGCTGGCAGGGTGATCTGCAGGGTCAGCAGTTTGTTATCGACCTTGCCCAGCACGACAGAGGAGTAAGCGGTCTGGCCTTTTGCGGAGATGATGCTATCGAGCTGCTGCAGCTTATGGCCTTTCAGCTCGATGGATTTATTGGTCACGACCTGCAGCTGCGGGTCGCGGCCGCGCTGCTGATCTTCAAGACGTTTGGACAGGACGGCCAGGTCTTCGCTGGTGTCGTCGCCCACAATCACAATGACCGCTTTCTGCCCGGTTGCGTCGGAGTAAACGTGCATGTTGTTCGCCTGGGTGCCCAGCTTGCCGCTCTGGTCAGTCATATCGGCTGGCAGAGAGAAACTGAGTTTGCCATCCATCAGATTCACCGGCTGGCCGGTCGCATTGCTTTCTGCGGATGCGCCCTGAGCAGGCGTTTTCGTGTCGCTGTTATCACAGGCTGCAAGACCCACAACCAGCAGGCCAATCCCGACATATTTAACCAGATTGCGCATTGACTTCTTCCTTTCGATAAACGGCCATAACGGCTCATTCGCTCATCTTATCACAACTGATAAAGCGAACCCTTAACCAGCCTGCAATGCTGTGATTTCAGATTTATCTGCCAGCCTTTTCAGCAGCATATTGAGCAGCACGCCGTACATCGGCAGGAAGAAAACAATGCTGATGAGGACCTTGAAGCAGTAGTCCACCAGCGCGATTTCCATCCAGTGCTCGGCCATGAACGCATCCGGGCTGCGCCAGAAGGCGATAAAGAAGAAGGCCAGCGTATCGCTCACGTTACCGAACAGCGTGGAGGCGGTTGGCGCCATCCACCAGCGATGATTCTGACGCAGGCGGTTAAACACATGCACGTCGAGGATCTGCCCCAGCGCGTAGGCCATAAAGCTTGCCGCGGCGATACGGGCAACGAACAGGTTGAAGTGGGTTAACGCCTCAAAGCCCTGCCAGCTTCCCATATAAAACAGAGACGAAATCACGTACGAGATGAACAGCGCCGGGAGCATGACCGAAAAAATAATACGGCGAGCCAGCGGTGCGCCAAAAATACGCACGGTCAAATCCGTCGCGAGGAAAATAAACGGGAAACTAAACGCGCCCCAGGTGGTATGGAAACCAAAGATGGAGATCGGGAGCTGCACCAGATAGTTGCTGGAGGTGATCACCAGCAAATGGAAAAGCGAAAGCCAGAACAACGCTTTTACGCGCTGAGATTCAGAAAACTGCGTCATATTGTGACCTTTTTATACGTTGGGGTGAGGGAACCCAATAAAAACCGCAGCATGATACTGCTTTGTCAGGACATTGCAATGGTTAGTTTTTACGCAATCGTTAACCTGGTTTGCATTGATCGCAACCGGGCGTAAACTACAGCCGTTTTTATCAGACCGAGAAGATCATGACCGACCTGTTTTCCAGCCCAGACCACACTCTTGATGCCCAGGGCCTTCGCTGCCCGGAACCGGTAATGATGGTACGTAAAACCGTGCGCAACATGCAGACCGGTGAAACGCTGCTGATCGTTGCCGACGACCCGGCCACCACGCGCGATATTCCCGGTTTTTGTACCTTTATGGAGCATGAGCTGGTGGCACAGCAGACAGAAACGCTGCCGTACCGGTATTTGATTCGTAAGGGCTGAGTGGGCGCCTCTGCGGCCTGATGCCCTCACCCCGGCCCTCTCCCACAGGGAGAGGGAGAGAGTCATCCCTTCATCCACGCCCGAATGCCGTCCAGGAACATCTGCGTTGCCATCATTACCAGAATCAGCCCCATCAGGCGCTCCAGCGCGTTTACCCCTTTTTCGCCCAGCAGGCGCAGGAACAGGGATGACTGCAGCAGGATAATAAACGTTCCGCCCCAGGCAATCAGCAGGGCAATCACCAGATGGCTCATCTGGTTCGGATACTGGTGCGACAGCAGCATCAGCGTGGCCAGAATGGTCGGCCCGGCAACGAGGGGAATCGCCAGCGGCACAATAAACGGCTCTTCACCCGCAGGCAGGCCGCTGCTGCTGCCTTCCGCGCTTGGGAAAATCATCTTAATCGCAATCAGGAAAAGAATAATCCCGCCGGAAATCGACACGGTTTCGGCGCGCAGGTTCAGGAATGCGAGGATTTTTTCACCCGCAAACAGGAAGATAAACATCACCAGCAGGGCGATGAGCAGCTCGCGGATCATGATCGCCCGGCGGCGCTTCGGTTCGGTGTGCTTCAGCACCGACATGAAGATCGGCAGGTTACCCAGTGGATCCATAATCAGGATCAATAAAACCGCCGCGGAAATGATTTCACTCATCTTTAAATTATCCCTGATACTTAGTAGTGTTATTTCGATGATTAGCGCTTTTTCTGATTGCCGGGCAATCATCGATTAATTTCGCTTGCGACTTTGGCAGCATTTTGTAATGTGAAGCATATCCCAGTTCAATACTGGCTTGCACAATCAGCACACACCCTCAGCAGGAAAAAAATGCTATGAAAAACGTTGGTTTTATCGGCTGGCGCGGTATGGTCGGCTCTGTACTCATGCAACGCATGGTTGAAGAGCGCGATTTCGACGCTATCCGCCCGGTCTTCTTCTCCACTTCCCAGCTCGGCCAGGCTGCTCCGTCCTTTGGTGGTACCACAGGCACGTTGCAGGATGCTTACGATCTGGAAGCGCTGAAGGCACTCGACATTATTGTGACGTGCCAGGGCGGCGATTATACCAACGAAATCTATCCAAAGCTGCGTGAAAGCGGCTGGCAGGGCTACTGGATTGACGCGGCCTCGTCGCTGCGCATGAAAGATGATGCCATCATCATTCTCGACCCGGTGAACCAGGGCGTGATCACCGATGGCCTGAACAACGGCGTAAAAACTTTTGTTGGCGGCAACTGCACCGTCAGCCTGATGCTGATGTCCCTCGGCGGCCTGTTCGCTCAGGATCTGGTGGAGTGGGTCTCCGTGGCGACCTACCAGGCCGCGTCCGGCGGCGGCGCGCGCCATATGCGCGAGCTGCTGACCCAGATGGGCCAGCTGCACCAGAGCGTTGCGACCGAGCTGGCAAACCCGGCATCCGCTATTCTGGATATCGAGCGTAAGGTCACCCAGCTGACCCGCAGCGGCGAGCTGCCGGTGGATAACTTTGGCGTACCGCTGGCCGGCGGTCTGATCCCGTGGATCGACAAACAGCTGGATAACGGCCAGACCCGCGAAGAGTGGAAGGGCCAGGCTGAGACCAACAAAATCCTCGCGACCGCGAACACCATTCCGGTTGACGGTCTGTGCGTGCGTATCGGCGCGCTGCGCTGCCACAGCCAGGCCTTCACCATTAAACTGAAAAAAGATGTGTCTATTCCGACCGTGGAAGAGCTGCTGGCCGCGCACAACCCGTGGGCAAAAGTAATTCCAAACGATCGCGATATCACCATGCGCGAGCTGACCCCGGCTGCCGTTACCGGCACGCTGACCACGCCGGTTGGCCGTCTGCGCAAGCTGAACATGGGGCCGGAGTATCTCTCCGCGTTCACCGTCGGTGACCAGCTCCTGTGGGGCGCCGCCGAGCCGCTGCGCCGCATGCTGCGCCAGCTGGCGTAATAATTTGTTAACTACCGGGGGTGATTTTCACCCCTTTTTTTTGCGTACTACATGGAGTAACACGCGTATGTCTTATTTTTTATCAGGAGTCATCTAGAGCGTTGGCTATGCTTTAAGGAAGAGTCATTTCTTACCTGAGGTTCGAACGGAGCAGAATGGATGCACATTTTTGTGCTGTCCCGTTCAGGTCACATTAAAAGTCGTCCCGGAGCGCTTAAAAAGGACGACATAAAAAACAGGATGAATACCATGTCCGATCGTGTGGATAGAGACGTGATTAATGCGCTTATTGCGGGTCATTTCGCTGACCCCTTTTCTGTGCTTGGGATGCATCGTACTGAGGCGGGTCTGGAAGTTCGGGCGCTATTACCGGATGCCACAGAAGTCTGGGTGATTGAACCCAAAACTGGCCGCAAGGTCGGTAATCTTGAATGCCTCGATTCGCGTGGCTTCTTCTCGGGCGTAATGCCCCGTCGTAAAAACTCTTTTCGCTATCAGCTCGCCGTTCTCTGGCACGGTCAGCAAAATCTGATTGACGATCCTTACAGCTTTGGCCCTCTGCTTAAAGAGATGGACGCCTGGCTGCTCTCCGAAGGAACGCATCTTCGCCCTTATGAAACGCTGGGTGCCCATGCCGATACCATGGATGGCATTACCGGCACGCGGTTCGCCGTGTGGGCACCTAACGCCCAGCGCGTCTCCGTTGTCGGCCAGTTCAACTACTGGGACGGTCGCCGCCATCCGATGCGCCTGCGCCGGGAAACCGGCATCTGGGAGCTGTTTATCCCCGGGGCGCACCCCGGGCAGCTTTATAAATTCGAGATGATCGACGCCAACGGCAAGCTGCGCATTAAAGCCGACCCGTATGCCTTCGAAGCGCAGATGCGCCCGGATACCGCGTCGCTGATTTGCGGCCTGCCGGAGAAGGTCGTCCAGACGGAAGAGCGTAAACAGGCCAACCGCTTTGATGCGCCGATCTCCGTCTATGAAGTTCATCTCGGCTCCTGGCGCCGCCACACCGATAACAACTTCTGGCTGAGCTACCGGGAGCTTGCCGACCAGCTGGTGCCATACGCCAAATGGATGGGCTTTACTCACCTTGAGCTGCTGCCGGTCAATGAACACCCGTTCGACGGCAGCTGGGGCTATCAGCCCACCGGGCTGTATGCGCCAACGCGCCGCTTCGGCACGCGCGACGACTTCCGCTATTTCATTGATGCCGCGCACGCCGCCGGGCTGAACGTCATCCTCGACTGGGTGCCGGGCCATTTCCCTGCGGATGATTTCGCGCTGGCAGAGTTTGACGGCACGAAGCTTTACGAGCACAGCGATCCGCGCGAAGGCTATCACCAGGACTGGAACACGCTGATCTACAACTACGGTCGTCGTGAGGTCTCAAACTACCTTGTCGGGAATGCCCTGTACTGGATCGAGCGGTTTGGTATTGATGCCCTGCGCGTCGATGCGGTGGCGTCGATGATCTACCGCGACTACAGCCGCAAAGAGGGGGAGTGGATCCCGAACGAGTTTGGCGGCCGCGAAAACCTGGAAGCCATTGAGTTCCTGCGCAATACCAACCGCATTATCGGCGAGCAGGTGGACGGTGCCGTGACCATGGCGGAAGAGTCCACCGACTTTGCGGGCGTCTCCCGTCCGCCGTCATTGGGCGGCCTGGGGTTCTGGTATAAGTGGAACCTGGGCTGGATGCACGACACGCTCGACTACATGAAGCTGGACCCTGTTCACCGTAAGTATCATCACGATAAGCTGACGTTCGGGATGCTCTACAACTACACCGAAAACTTCATGCTGCCGCTGTCGCACGATGAGGTGGTGCACGGCAAAAAATCCATTCTCGACCGCATGCCGGGCGACGCGTGGCAGAAGTTTGCCAACCTGCGCGCCTATTACGGCTGGATGTTTGCCTTCCCGGGTAAGAAACTGCTGTTCATGGGCAATGAGTTCGCCCAGGGGCGCGAGTGGAACCATGACGCCAGCCTAGACTGGCATCTGCTGGAAGGCGGCGACAACTGGCACCACGGGGTGCAGCGTCTGGTGCGCGATCTGAACCTGACCTATCGCCACCACAAAGCGCTGCACGAGCTGGACTTCGATCCGTACGGCTTTGAATGGCTGGTGGTGGACGACCATGAGCGCTCGGTGTTTGTCTTTGTGCGTCGTGACAAGGCCGGTAACGAGATCATCGTCGCCAGCAACTTCACCCCGGTGCCGCGCGAACACTACCGCTTCGGCATTAACCAGCCGGGCAAATGGCGTGAAATTCTGAATACCGATTCGATGCACTACCACGGCAGCAACGCCGGTAACGGCGGGCTGGTACAGAGTGACGCCATAGAAAGCCACGGGCGACCCAACTCCCTGAGCCTGACGCTGCCGCCGCTTGGCACCATCTGGCTGATGCGGGAGGGCGAATGACGCAGCTTACGGCAGGTAAACCCGAACCGCTCGGGGCGCGTTTTGACGGAAAGGGTGTCAATTTCACCCTCTTTTCCGCTCACGCCGAGCGGGTTGAACTGTGCGTGTTTGACGGGGAAGGTAACGAGCACCGTTACGATTTACCCGCGCGCACGGGGGATACCTGGCACGGCTACCTGGCCGGAGGACGGCCAGGCATGCACTATGGCTTTCGCGTACATGGTCCGTGGGATCCGGCGCAGGGTCACTGGTTTAACCCGGCGAAGCTGCTGATTGACCCGTGCGCGCACCGCGTGGACGGCGAATTTAAAGATGACCCGCTCTTCCACGTGGGCTACGGCGAGCCCGACCACCGCGACAGCGCGCCCGTCGCGCCAAAAAGCGTGGTGGTGAACGATCTTTATGACTGGGAAGACGATGCCCCGCCGCACACGCCGTGGGGCAATACCGTCATTTATGAAGCCCACGTTAAAGGGCTGACGTACCTGCACCCGTCGATCCCCAAAGAGATGCGCGGCACCTATAAGGCGCTCGGGCATCCCACCATGATCGCCTACCTGAAACATCTCGGTATCACCGCCCTGGAACTGCTTCCCGTTGCCCATTTTGCCAGCGAGCCGCGCCTGCAGCGGCTGGGGCTCAGCAACTACTGGGGCTACAACCCGCTGGCGATGTTCGCGCTCGAGCCGCGCTATGCCGTCCATCCGGAAAAAGCGCGGGACGAGTTCCGCGATGCGGTGAAGGCTCTCCACGCGGCGGGCATTGAGGTCATTCTGGACGTGGTGCTCAACCACAGTGCAGAAAGCGATCTCGACGGTCCGACGCTCTCCATGCGCGGAATTGATAACCGTAGCTATTATTGGATCAGGCAGGATGGCGATTATGAGAACTGGACCGGCTGCGGTAACACGCTCAACCTCAGCCATCCGGCGGTCACGCATTTTGCGTATGAATGCCTGAAATACTGGGTGGAGACGTTCCACGTCGACGGTTTTCGTTTCGACCTGGCGCCCGTGATGGGGCGCACGCCGGCGTTCAGCCGGCAGGCGCCGCTGTTCGAGGCGATAAAAAACTGTCCGGTGCTCTCGCAGATGAAGCTCATTGCCGAGCCGTGGGACATTGGCGAAGGCGGTTATCAGGTCGGGAATTTCCCGCCGCTGTTTGCCGAGTGGAACGATCACTACCGCGACGCCGTGCGCCGCTTCTGGCTGGAACGCAATCTGTCGCTGGGGGAATTTGCCGGGCGCTTTGCCGCGTCGAGCGATCTTTTTAAGCGCGACGGCAAACGCCCGTCGGCTACCGTCAACCTGTTGACGGCGCACGACGGTTTTACGCTCAGGGACTGCGTTTGTTTCAATCAGAAACACAATGAGGCAAACGGCGAAGAGAATCGCGATGGCACTAACAATAACCATAGCTTTAATCATGGTATAGAAGGGTTAGGCGGAAGCCTCGACGTCATCGAGCGGCGACGCGCCAGCGTTCATGCGCTGCTGACAACGCTTTTATTGTCTCAGGGCACGCCGATGCTGCTGGCAGGCGATGAGCATGGTCACAGCCAGCACGGTAATAACAATGCGTATTGCCAGGACAACACCTTAACCTGGCTCGACTGGGGGGAAGCCAACAGCGGGCTGATTCACTTCACCGCTGCGCTGATCCATCTTCGCCAGCAGATCCCCGCGCTGACCGCCAACAGCTGGTGGGAAGAGGGTGACGGCAACGTTCGCTGGCTGAATAAAGACGCGCAACCGTTAAGCGCGCAAGAGTGGCAACACGGCGTACCACGCCTGCAAATCCTGCTGTCGGATAAATGGCTGGTCACGCTGAACGCGACGGATGACGTCGCAGAGATTGTTTTACCTGACGGGGAGTGGCGCGCCGTTCCCCCCTTTGCCGGAGCGGATAATCCGGTAGTAATGGCTGTCTGGCACGGGCCTGCGCACGGAGTGTGCGTATTCCAAAGATGATAAAAAAGGAGTTAGTCATGGTTAGATTAGAGAAGAACGATCCCTTAATGTTGGCACGCCAGCTACCATTAAAAACGGTTGCCCTGATCCTTGCGGGTGGGCGTGGTACCCGTCTGAAAGATTTGACCATCAAGCGCGCCAAACCGGCTGTTCACTTTGGTGGTAAGTTCCGCATCATCGACTTTGCGCTCTCCAACTGCCTGAACTCGGGCATTCGCCGCATCGGCGTCATTACGCAGTATCAGTCGCACACGCTGGTTCAGCATATCCAGCGCGGCTGGTCATTCTTCAGCGAAGAGATGAACGAGTTTGTCGATCTCCTTCCTGCTCAACAGCGTGTTCACGGCGAGAACTGGTACCGCGGTACGGCGGATGCGGTGACCCAGAACCTCGACATCATTCGTCGCTATAACGCGGAATACATCGTGATCCTCGCCGGGGACCACATCTACAAGCAAGATTACTCCCACATGCTGATCGACCACGTCGAAAAAGGGGCGCGCTGCACCGTGGCGTGTCTGCCTGTGCCCGTTGCCGAAGCGACGGCGTTTGGCGTCATGCACGTGGATGCCGACGACAAAATTATCGACTTCGTTGAAAAACCGGCGAACCCGCCAACCATGCCGGGCGATGACACCAAATCGCTCGCCAGCATGGGGATCTATGTCTTTGACGCAGATTATCTTTATGAGCTGCTGGAAGAAGACGACAAAGACGAAAACTCCAGCCACGACTTCGGTAAAGACATCATTCCGAAAATCACGAAAGCTGGCATGGCGTATGCACATCCATTCCCGCTGTCCTGCGTACAGTCCGATCCGAATGCGGAACCCTACTGGCGCGATGTGGGTACGCTGGAAGCCTACTGGAAAGCGAACCTCGACCTGGCGTCAGTCACGCCTGAACTGGATATGTACGACCAGAACTGGCCGATTCGTACCCATATGGAGTCGCTGCCGCCGGCCAAGTTCGTCCAGGACCGCTCCGGCAGCCACGGTATGACGCTGAACTCGCTGGTGTCCGGCGGGTGCATTATCTCCGGTTCGGTCGTGGTGCAGTCGGTGCTGTTCCCGCGCGTGCGGATAAATTCATTCTGTAATATCGATTCGGCAGTCTTGTTGCCGGATGTCTGGGTAGGGCGCTCGTGTCGTCTGCGTCGTTGCGTGATCGACCGTGCCTGCGTCATCCCTGAAGGGATGGTTATTGGGGAGAATGCGGAAGAAGACGCGCGTCGTTTCTACCGTTCGGAAGAGGGGATCGTGTTAGTCACACGGGAAATGTTGCGGAAGCTGCAGATCAAACAGGAGCGATGATGCAGGTTTTACACGTATGTTCTGAGATGTTCCCGTTATTAAAAACGGGCGGATTGGCAGATGTGCTTGGCGCATTACCGGCGGCGCAAATCGCCGGAGGCGTGGATACCCGAGTCCTGCTGCCCGCCTTTCCGGATATCCGGCGCGGTATACCCGATGCAAAAGTGGTGACCCGCCGTGAAACGTTTGCCGGACGCATTACCCTGCTGTTTGGACATTACAATGGCGTAGGGATTTACCTGATCGACGCGCCGCACTTATACGATCGCCCGGGCAGCCCGTATCACGATACGAACCTGTTCGCCTACACCGACAACGTGCTGCGCTTTGCGCTGCTTGGCTGGGTCGGCGCCGAAATGGCGACGGGGCTGGATCCGTTCTGGCGTCCGGATGTGGTGCACGCGCACGACTGGCACGCCGGGCTTGCCCCGGCGTATCTCGCCGCGCGCGGCCACCCGGCGAAATCGGTCTTTACCGTGCATAACCTGGCATATCAGGGGATGTACTACGCCCATCACATGAATGACATCGATCTGCCATGGTCGTTCTTTAACATGCACGGTCTGGAGTTTAACGGGCAGATCTCGTTCCTGAAGGCGGGGCTGTACTACGCCGATCACATCACGGCGGTGAGCCCGACCTACGCGCGTGAGATCACCCAGCCGGCGTTTGGCTACGGCATGGAAGGGTTGCTGCAGCAGCGCCATCGCGAAGGCCGCCTGTCGGGCATTCTGAACGGCGTGGATGAACAGATCTGGAGCCCGGAAACCGATCTCCTGCTGGCGGCGCGCTATGGCCGTGATTCCGTGGAAGACAAAGCGGAAAACAAACGCCAGCTGCAGATTGCGATGGGCCTGAAGGTGAACGACAAAGTGCCGCTGTTCGCCGTCGTGAGCCGCCTGACCAGCCAGAAAGGGCTGGATCTGGTGCTGGAGGCGCTGCCCGGTTTACTGGAGCAGGGCGGACAGCTGGCGCTGCTCGGCGCGGGCGATCCGGTGCTGCAGGAAGGTTTCCTTGCCGCCGCTGCGGAACACCCGGGGCAGGTGGGCGTGCAGATTGGCTACCACGAGGCGTTCTCGCACCGAATTATGGGCGGCGCGGACGTCATTCTGGTGCCAAGCCGTTTCGAACCCTGCGGCCTGACGCAGCTTTATGGTCTGAAATACGGCACGCTGCCGCTGGTGCGCCGCACGGGCGGACTGGCGGATACCGTATCCGACAGCTCTCTGGAAAATCTGGCGGACGGTATCGCCAGCGGATTTGTCTTTGAGGACAGTAATGCCTGGTCGCTGCTTCGGGCGATTCGGCGTGCTTTCGTCTTGTGGTCCCGTCCATCACTCTGGCGTTACGTTCAGCGTCAGGCGATGTCCATGGACTTTAGCTGGCACGTCGCGGCGCAGTCATACCGCGATCTCTATCAACGCTTGATGTAACGAGGCGAAGTTACTGATATGAACGCTCCATTTAGCTACTCTTCACCCACGCTCAGCGTTGAGGCGTTAAAGCACTCCATCGCCTACAAGCTGATGTTCACCATCGGGAAAGATCCGGTTATTGCCAACAAGCACGAGTGGCTGAACGCCACCCTGTTTGCCGTGCGTGACCGCTTAGTTGAACGCTGGCTGCGCTCAAACCGCGCCCAGCTCTCGCAGGAGACGCGTCAGGTTTACTACCTGTCGATGGAATTTTTGATTGGCCGCACGCTGTCCAACGCGCTGCTGTCGCTCGGTATTTATGACGATGTCAAAACCGCACTCGAAGAGATGGGGTTAGATTTAGAAGAACTGATCGACGAAGAGAACGACCCGGGCCTCGGCAACGGCGGTCTGGGGCGTCTCGCCGCCTGCTTCCTCGACTCGCTGGCGACGCTGGCGCTGCCGGGCCGCGGCTACGGTATTCGCTACGACTACGGTATGTTCAAACAGAACATCGTCGACGGGCGTCAGAAAGAGTCCCCGGACTACTGGCTGGAGTACGGCAACCCGTGGGAGTTCAAACGCCACAACACGCGCTACAAGGTGCGCTTTGGCGGGCGTATCCAGCAGGAAGGGAAAAAATCCCGCTGGGTGGAAACGGAAGAGATCCTGGCCGTGGCCTACGACCAGATTATCCCCGGCTACGATACTGACGCCACCAACACGCTGCGCCTGTGGAGTGCCCAGGCCAGTAGCGAAATTAACCTCGGGAAATTTAACCAGGGTGACTACTTCGCGGCGGTGGAGGATAAAAACCACTCCGAGAACGTGTCCCGCGTGCTGTACCCGGATGACTCGACCTACTCGGGTCGCGAGCTGCGCCTGCGTCAGGAGTATTTCCTCGTTTCGGCGACCATTCAGGACATCCTCAGCCGCCACCATCAGCTGCACAAAACCTACGCCAACCTGGCGGAGAAAACCGCGATCCACCTTAACGACACCCACCCGGTGCTCTCAATTCCGGAGCTGATGCGCCTGCTGATCGACGAGCATAAGTTCAGCTGGGATGACGCCTTTGAGGTGACCTGTCAGGTATTCTCCTACACCAACCACACGCTGATGAGCGAAGCGCTGGAGACGTGGCCGGTGGACATGCTCGGTAAAATCCTGCCGCGCCACCTGCAGATTATCTTTGAGATTAACGACTACTTCCTCAAGACGCTGCAGGAGCAGTATCCGAACGATACCGGCCTGCTGAGCCGCGCGTCCATCATTGATGAGTCGAACGGTCGTCGCGTGCGCATGGCCTGGCTGGCGGTTGTCATCAGCCACAAGGTCAACGGCGTGTCCGAGCTCCACTCGAACCTGATGGTGCAGTCGCTGTTTGCGGACTTCGCGAAGATCTTCCCGACGCGGTTCTGCAACGTGACCAACGGCGTCACGCCGCGCCGCTGGCTGGCGCTGGCCAACCAGCCGCTCTCTGAGGTACTGGACGAGAATATCGGCCGCACCTGGCGTACCGATTTGAGCCAGCTGAGCGAGCTGGAACAGCATATTGATTTCCCGACGGTGAACAAAGCCGTGCGCGAAGCCAAGCTGCTGAACAAAAAGCGTCTGGCGGTCTGGCTGGCGATGCACCTCAACGTGGTCGCTAACCCGAAAGCGCTGTTCGACGTGCAGATCAAACGCATCCACGAATACAAGCGTCAGCTGATGAACGTGCTGCACGTGATCACCCATTACAACCGCATCAAGGCCGATCCGACGGCCGAATGGGTGCCGCGCGTGAAGATCTTCGCCGGTAAGGCGGCGTCGGCCTACTACATGGCGAAGCACATTATTCATCTCATCAACGACGTGGCGAAGGTGGTTAACCAGGATCCGGACATTGGCGACAAGCTGAAGGTGGTGTTCATTCCGAACTACAGCGTCAGCCTGGCGCAGCTGATCATCCCGGCGGCGGATCTCTCTGAACAGATTTCCACGGCGGGGACGGAGGCATCCGGCACCAGTAACATGAAGTTTGCCCTTAACGGCGCGCTGACCATCGGCACGCTTGACGGGGCGAACGTCGAGATGCTGGAGCACGTGGGCGAAGAGAATATCTTTATCTTCGGTAATACGACGGAAGAGGTGGAGGCGCTGCGCAGGAAAGGCTACTCGCCGCGTCAATATTACGAAGAGGATGAAGAGTTGCGTCAGGTGCTGACGCAGATCGCGACCGGCGTGTTTAGCCCGGATGAACCGAGCCGCTATCGCGATCTGGTGGATTCGCTGATTAACTTTGGCGATCACTACCAGGTGCTGGCGGATTACCGCAGCTACGTGGACTGTCAGGACAAGGTGGACGAACTTTATCGCCAGCCGGAGAAGTGGACCAGCGCCGCGATGTACAACATCGCCAATATGGGCTATTTCTCGTCAGACAGGACCATCAAGGAGTATGCCGAGACGATCTGGCATATTGATCCGGTGAGGCTATAAAAGCAAAACGGCAACCTCGGTTGCCGTTTTTAGTGTTTGTTCCCTCTCCCTGTGGGAGAGGGGCAGGGTGAGGGCATCAGTCCGCACCGGTCGTATTACGACGCCAGCGACAGCTCACGCTTCCCCGCATGTTGCAGTAACCACTGCGCCACGCGAGACTGCTGCTCGGCGTTGAGCCACATCCCTTCCTTGGTACGGCGCCAGATAGCATCGTCCAGACGACGCACCCACTCGTGCTCAACCAGGTAACGCAGCTCGGCTTCGTACAGCTCGTGGCCGAAATGCTCGCCCAGATCCGCAATGTCCTTCGCATCGCCCAGAATCAGCTCGGTATTGCTGCCGTAGGTGCGGGCATAGTGGCGCGCCATTCCTTCGGTGATGAACGGGAACCGACGGCGCAGCTTCGCGGCGTAATCATCGCGGTTATCGCCGATATCACCGCCGGGCAGTACCGCGCCCTTGGTCCATGCCGGGCCAATGCCTTTATAGTACGGCGCCAGTTTTTCCAGCGCGTGCTCGGCCAGCTTGCGGTAGGTGGTGAGCTTACCGCCAAACACGGAAAGCAGCGGCGCCTGACCGTCAACGTCGTGAATATCGAGCGTATAGTCGCGGGTAATGGCCTGCGGTGAGTCAGACTCGTCATCGCACAGCGGACGCACGCCGGAGTAGGTCCAGACAACGTCGTCGCGCGACAGCTGTTTCTTAAAGTGCGCGTTATACACTTTGAGCAGGTAGTTCACTTCGCTCTCGTCGATCTCGACGTTTTTCGGATCGCCTTTGTACTCCACGTCGGTAGTACCGATGATCGAGAATTCGTCCATCCACGGGATCACAAACACGATGCGCTTGTCTTCGTTCTGCAGGATGTAAGCCTGCTTCTGGGTATGCACGCGCGGCACCACAATGTGGCTGCCCTTGATCAGGCGAATGCCGTATGGAGAAGGCAGATGCATGCCGTCGTCGAAGAACTGCTTCACCCACGGGCCGGTAGCGTTCACCAGGCCGCGCGCTTTCCAGCTGAATTTCTCGCCGGTATCAATGTCTTCCGCTTCCACAATCCACAGGCCATTTTCACGACGGGCAGCGGTTGCGCGGGTGCGGGTTTTCACCTCGCCACCTTTCTTCTCAACCATCTGCGCATTCGCCAGTACCAGGCGGGCATCGTCCACCCAGCAGTCGGAATATTCGAATCCGCGCACGATTTCCGGCTTAAGGACCGATTCTGAGCCAAAACGCAACCCTTTCGAACCCGGGAGGCTGGTGCGTTTCCCCAGATGATCGTACATAAACAGACCGATTCGGATCATCCACGCCGGACGCAGATGCGGGCGATGGGGCAGCCGGAAGCGCATCGGAATCGCCAGATGCGGGGCCATTTTCAGCAGCACTTCACGTTCGGCCAGTGCTTCACTGACCAGGCGGAATTCGTAGTGTTCCAGGTAGCGCAGGCCACCGTGAATCAGTTTGGAGCTGGCGGACGACGTCGCGCAGGCGAGATCGTTAGCTTCCAGCATCAGTACGGACAAACCGCGTCCTGCGGCATCGACCGCAATACCGGCACCGTTGATGCCACCGCCTATCACAATCAGATCTTTGGTTTCCATAACACCCTCATGCACTTTCGTTAAAGCTCAGAAATGTTCGATATCGCTCATAATAGCAAAGGAACGCGCTTTTGGTAACATCAAAAAAACAATTTAGAGTGATATGGATAACATAATGGCGTTTACCCGCCGCCAGGACGTACACTACGGGGTAAAATCTTGTCGTTGACCACTGTAAAGAGAACACCATGGATCAGTTTGAATGTATTAACGTAGAAGAAGCCCACCAGAAGATGCACCAGGGAAAAGCAGTGCTGGTGGACATCCGCGATCCGCAGAGTTTTGCGATGGGCCATACGCCGGGCGCGTTCCATCTCACCAACGACACGCTGAGCGCGTTTATGCGCGATAACGACTTCGACACGCCGGTGATGGTCATGTGTTACCACGGCAACAGCAGCAAAGGCGCGGCGCAGTATCTGCTTCAGCAGGGTTACGACGCGGTTTACAGCGTCGACGGTGGTTTCGATGCCTGGCATCGTCATTTCCCGGCGGAAGTGGAATACGCTTTTGAGCGCTGATCCCGCTATACTGTCCTCTTTTGTGTGGAAATAAGCGACCGCTGCCCATGTTGATGATCACCTCTTTTACTAACCCGCGCGTCGCCCAGGCGTTTGTCGACTATATGGCGACGCAGGGCGTTATTCTGACTATTCAACAACATACGCAGACCGACGTCTGGCTGGCCGATGAGAGCCAGGCCGGACGGGTAAACGAGGAGCTGGCGCGTTTTCTTGAGAACCCTGGCGACCCGCGCTATCTGGCGGCCAGCTGGCAGTCCGGCCAGACCGGCAGCGGATTGCACTACAGCCGCTTTCCTTTCCTCGCCACTATTCGCGAGCGCGCGGGCCCGTTTACGCTGCTGCTGATGGCGGCCTGTATCATCGTCTTCATTATCATGAACGTGGTCGGCGACCAGAGCGTAATGATTGCCCTGGCGTGGCCCTATGACTCGTCTCTTGAGTTTGACGTCTGGCGCTACTTTAGCCACGTGATGATGCACTTCTCGGTGATGCATATCCTCTTTAACCTGCTCTGGTGGTGGTATCTCGGCGGTGCCGTTGAAAAGCGTCTGGGCAGCGGCAAGCTGATCGTTATCACTATTATCAGCGCCCTGTTAAGCGGCTACGTGCAGCACAAGTTCAGCGGGCCGTGGTTCGGTGGGCTGTCGGGTGTCGTGTATGCCCTGATGGGCTACGTCTGGCTTCGCGGGGAGCGCGATCCGGAAAGCGGCATCTATCTGCAACGCGGATTAATAACCTTTGCGTTAATATGGCTAATTGCCGGGTGGTTTGATCTGTTTGGTATGTCTATCGCCAACGGAGCGCACGTCGCCGGGCTGGCCGTGGGGCTGGCGATGGCCTTTGTCGACACGCTCCATGCGCGAAAACGAACATAATTCTCAGGGATAATTGATGAAACAAACACAACGTCATGACGCCATTATCGAACTGGTAAAAAAACAGGGATACGTCAGCACCGAAGAGCTGGTGGAGCAGTTTGCCGTCAGCCCACAAACCATCCGTCGTGACCTGAACGACCTGGCCGATCAGAACCGTATTCTTCGCCACCACGGCGGCGCGGCGCTGCCGTCCAGCTCGGTCAACACCTCCTGGCACGACCGTAAGGCGACGCAGACGGCAGAGAAAGAGCGCATTGCCCGCAAGGTCGCCAGCCAGATCCCGAACGGCGCGACGCTGTTTATTGATATCGGCACCACGCCGGAAGCGGTCGCCCATGCGCTGCTGGATCACGAGAACCTGCGCGTGGTCACCAACAACCTGAACGTGGCCAATACCCTGATGCAGAAAGACGACTTCCGCATCATCCTCGCGGGCGGCGAGCTGCGCAGCCGCGACGGCGGAATTATCGGCGAAGCCACCCTCGACTTTATCTCGCAGTTCCGCCTCGACTTCGGCATTCTGGGGATAAGCGGTATCGACAGCGACGGCTCGCTGCTGGAGTTTGATTACCACGAGGTGCGCACCAAGCGCGCGATTATTGAAAATTCACGCCACGTGATGCTGGTGGTGGATCATTCCAAGTTTGGCCGTAACGCGATGGTGAACATGGGCAGCATCAGCATGGTGGATGCGGTCTATACCGACGTGATGCCGCCGGCGGGCGTGATGCAGGTAATTAAAGATAATAATTTGCAGTTAGAGTTGTGTTGAAAAGCCGTGCGCCCTCTCCCTGTGAGTGAGGGCGTCAGGCCGCACAAACCTAAACGCCGTACCCCATCATCTTCAACAGCTGCTGTGCATGCTGCACCGCATCCTGACGATGCGCCACGCCCAGCTTCTGATACAGATTGCGGATATGCGTTTTGATGGTGGTCGCCGCCACCGCAAGCTCACCGGCAATCTGCTCGTTGCTGTAGCCTGAATAAATCAGCCCCAGAACCTGCCATTCGCGCTGGGTGAGCGGGCTGGTGCGGATAAGTTCCGGCACTTCCGGGTGGTTCAGCAGACGTTCAACAAAGTTCTCATCGAAATGCGCGAACTTGTGCCGATGATGCTGGTTAATCTCGCGCAGAATGCGCTGGGCGCGATGCTGATCCAGTTCCGGCAGCGTGTTGAGCTGAATCAGCTGGCGCAGCTGCTGCGCCATCACTTCCCCTTCAATTACAAAGTGGCTGATAAACCCGGTGCGGTTTGCCAGCTGCAGCGCCTCCAGCAGCACGCGCTGGGCATCGTTTTTACGACCCGCCTGCCAGTAGAGCTGGTTTTGCAGCAGCAGGTTGCGGTTCAGGTCGCTCATCAGGCGCAGGCTGCGCGCGTTCTCGTTCAGCTCCTCCAGCACAATCTCAGCGGGCTCTAATTCACCGAGCAGGATCTGCGCGCGGGCAATATTGCGCCACTGGCTCTGCAGGAAGTGGTTGTTGGCAAATTCCGGTTTTGGCGTCTGGCGCAGCCAGTTGGCGGCAGATTTTTTATCGCCGGTCATCTGCCAGTAAATCACCCGGACCTTGTCGGCGTTTGACACCCAGTCGCTATGATACTGGCCGTTGCCGAGCAGGTTTTCCAGGCGGTTAAGATGGTTGCGGGCGTTGTCGAGATCGCCGCGCGCCAGCGAGCACTGCACCAGCAGCGCCAGGCACTGCAGCTGCTGCTGAGGCTGGAAGCTGGAAAGAACATCCACACCCTGACGGGCGCAGCTTTCCGCTTCATCCAGACGCGACCATGCCCACAGCAGCTGGGCGCGAATACGCAACAGGAACTCGTGCATCGGCAGCTGTTCCAGATGCTGTTCACGAATCAGCTGGAACGCTTTTTCCTGGTTTTCCCAGGCAGCCTGCAGGAACCCCTGCGCGAATAAAATCTCGCTCTGTTGGATCAGGCTCCACAGGGCGTAATGCCAGACATCATGACGACGCGCCATCTGTTCGGTTTGCTGCATCAGTGAAAGCGATCGCGTGAGATCGCCCTTGCAGTGCAGCACTTCGCCGTGCACGGAGGTCGCCACGATACGGCTGTAGAAGTTGGCAAGCGGCAGTTCATCCAGCGCGACCATCGCCAGCCGTTCAGCTTCGTCCGGGTCGCCATCGTTAATCGCCACCTGAGCGCGCAGCGCGTTGAACTCGCCGTGCAGGGTGGTATCCATTTCGCTTTCCATCTCCTGCTCGGCGCGCGCCAGCAGGGTGTTCACTTCGCTGTAGCGATGCTGGCTCTGCATCAGCCAGGCCTGCAGCAGCACCAGACGCGGGTTCTCCAGCAGGCTTTCCCACGGCAGGGCTTTGAGGGATTCTTCCAGCAGCGTCAGCTCGCTGTGGTTAAACAGGCCCCACGCATGATTGAGGAGGATATCGCGCAGCATGCTGGCATCACCGGCGGCCAGCGCGTGGTGGATGGCTTCGCTCGGGAAGCCTTGCGCCATCCAGCTTTCGGCAGCGGCGCGGTGGATCTCCGGCAGTTCAACCGCCAGCTCCCACTGACAGCGCTGGCGCAGGAAGCTGCCAAACAGCGGATGATAGCTAAACCACTCCCCCGGATCGTCCATGCGCGTCAGGAAAAGGCCTTGACGTTCAATCTCTTCGAGCTGCAGCTGGCCGTTTTCACAGCCCGTCACCCGCACGATGAGCGCATCGTTCATGGAGCGCAGCAGAGAGCTTTTCAGCAGGAAATTACGCGTTGAGGGATCGACGCTGTCCAGCACCTCATCCACGAGATAGTCAGAAAGGTGGCTGGCGTTGATGCCCGCCAGGCGCCGCGCAGACTGATGTGCCGGACTGTTATTTTGCCGGGCTGAGAGGGCAATCAGCTGCAGCGCCGTTGCCCAGCCGGCAACGTCATCACACAGGCGGCTGCTTTCGGCGGCCTCAATCGGTGAGTTCAGGCGGCAGTCAAAGAACTGTTTCGCTTCCTGGTGGGTAAAGGCCAGCTGCTGGCTGCCCACTTCCAGGAGCTGATCGCGCACGCGCAGGTTGGCAATACCCAGCTGCGGCAGGTTGCGTGACAGCACGACTAAGGTCAGGTTTTCCGGCTGATGGCGCAGGAAGAAACGCATCGATTCATGAATTACCGGGTTAGTGATGAGATGGTAATCATCAATCACCACGTAAAGCGGGCGATGCCATTCGGCCAGTTCGATAAACAGCTGAGAGAAAAGGGAGGACAGGCTTGCGTACTGGCGCTTTTGCACCATCACCTCACTGGCGACACAGTGTCCATGGGTTGCTTGCTGTATGGCGGCAATCAGATAGCTGGCAAAACGCTCCTGCTGGTTATCGCCCTCGTCGAGAGAGTACCAGCCAAGATCGCTCTTACCCGCGGCCCATTGCGAAATGAGCGTTGTTTTTCCATAACCTGCAGGGCTCGTAACCAGCGCCAGTCGGAAATTATGCGCGCCGGAAAGTTTAGCCAACAGACGCTCGCGGACCACTGTATGGTCAAGGCGAACCGGGCGACTTAATTTAGACGGAATCAACATAGGTTTCACTTCACTGTGGGGAACGAGAGATTTTATTTTTTTTGCGCTTCGTAATTAATGGATATAAGGTCGGCCAATAAGTTAACTATTGCAAGTTATGTCTGGATTTGGTGGCTGTGAATTTGCACTCTGTCACAAAACATTCAGGCAGAGGAGGGAACTTTCTGAAAAGGTCTTTGATGCCCCGTCAATGCTGGCTTGTATGGCTGTGCTGCGGCTGCGCTGAAACTGGTTTCAGAAAGGGATGGTGACGTCGAATTTAATATACTTCTGGTAAAGTTAAGGGAGATTAATAATCTCCTTAGCGATTTCCCGATTGCCGAAATATTATTCTACGTAAGTAATTATTTCGGCGGGGTTTAATTTCACCCGAAACCGCATTTCATTTCTTTGACATTCTCCTCGGTTACTTTTTTATCTTCCGGGCACACTCGAACTATGCTCTGAGAGTGGCCTCGATCACACTTTTATGCTCATCCCCGCTACTCCTCCCTGTCTAATCCCCCACAGGAGGAGGAAGAGGGGAAATGAGCCAGGCACACTAGCGCCAACTTGTGTTTTCTTTCTAAAGGATGCCGATCCCCTATGTCACAGCCTACCTTCAACAAAGCTCAATTCCAGGCTGCCCTGACGCGTCAGTGGCAGCGTTTTGGCCTTCATGCTGCAAACGAAATGACGCCTCACCAGTGGTGGCAGGCAGTGAGCGGTGCGCTCGCAGAGCAGCTGGATGCTCAGCCCCTGGCAAAACCGGTAAAAGGCCAGCGCCATATAAACTACATTTCAATGGAATTCCTGATTGGCCGTCTGACGGGCAACAACCTGTTGAACCTCGGCTGGTATCAGGAGGTCGGTGACGTTCTTAAAGAACACGACATTAACCTGACCGACCTGCTGGAAGAAGAGATTGACCCGGCGCTGGGCAACGGCGGCCTGGGACGCCTGGCGGCCTGCTTCCTTGACTCCATGGCGACCGTTGGCCAGTCGGCGATTGGCTACGGTCTGAACTACCAGTACGGCCTGTTCCGTCAGTCGTTTGCCGACGGGCATCAGATGGAAGCGCCGGACGACTGGCATCGCAATACCTATCCGTGGTTCCGCCACAACGCGCAGCTGGACGTACAGGTTGGCATTGGCGGGAAAGTGACAAAGCAGGGTCTCTGGGAACCGGCATTCACTATCACTGGCGAAGCCTGGGATCTGCCGGTGCTTGGCTATCGTAACGGCGTGGCGCAGCCGCTGCGTCTGTGGCAGGCGAAGCACGCCCACCCGTTTAACCTGACAAAATTCAACGACGGCGATTTCCTGCGGGCCGAGCAGCAGGGCATCGACGCCGAGAAGCTGACTAAAGTCCTCTATCCGAACGACAACCACCTGGCCGGTAAAAAGCTTCGCCTGATGCAGCAGTACTTCCAGTGCGCCTGCTCCGTGGCGGACATTCTGCGTCGCCATCACCTGGCGGGCCGCAAGCTGGCGCAGCTGCCGGACTTTGAAGTGATTCAGCTCAACGACACGCACCCGACCATTGCCATCCCGGAGCTGCTGCGCGTGCTGATCGACGAGCACCAGCTGAGCTGGGATGACGCCTGGGCCATCACCAGCCGTACCTTTGCCTACACCAACCACACCCTGATGCCAGAAGCGCTTGAGTGCTGGGATGAGAAGCTGGTGAAAACGCTGCTGCCGCGCCACATGCAGATCATCAACAAGATTAACGACCAGTTTAAAAAGCTCGTGGATAAAACCTGGCCGGGCAACAAGGCGGTCTGGGCGAAGCTGGCGGTGGTTCACGACAAGCAGGTGCGCATGGCGAATATGTGCGTTGTCAGCGGGTTTGCGGTGAATGGCGTGGCGGCGCTGCACTCGGATCTGGTGGTCAAAGATCTCTTCCCGGAATACCACCAGCTGTGGCCAACCAAATTCCACAACGTGACCAACGGCATCACGCCGCGTCGCTGGATCAAGCAGTGCAACCCGCTGCTGGCCGGCCTGCTGGATAAGACCCTGAAGAAAGAGTGGGCCAACGATCTGGACCAGCTCATCAACCTGGAAAAATACGCTGACGACGCGAAATTCCGCGAGCAGTACCGGGCGATCAAGCTTGAGAACAAGGTTCGCCTGGCGGAGTTTGTGAAAGTGCGTACCGGGATTGAGATCAACCCGAACGCCATATTCGATATCCAGATCAAACGTCTGCACGAGTACAAACGCCAGCATCTGAACCTGCTGCACATTCTGGCGCTGTACAAAGAGATCCGCGAGAACCCGCAGGCCGACCGCGTGCCGCGCGTGTTCCTGTTCGGTGCGAAAGCGGCGCCGGGCTACTACCTGGCGAAAAACATTATCCTCGCCATCAATAAAGTGGCGGCGGCGATCAACAGCGATCCGAAAGTAGGCGACAAGCTGAAGGTAGTGTTCCTGCCGGACTACTGCGTCTCGGCGGCGGAAATGCTGATCCCGGCGGCGGATATCTCCGAGCAGATCTCAACCGCAGGAAAAGAAGCCTCCGGTACCGGCAACATGAAGCTGGCGCTGAACGGCGCGCTGACCGTCGGCACGCTCGACGGGGCGAACGTCGAAATCGCCGAGAAGGTGGGCGAAGAGAACATCTTTATCTTCGGCCATACTGTGGAAGAGGTGAAAGCTATCAAGGCCAAAGGCTATGACCCGGTGAAATGGCGTAAGAAAGACAAAGTCCTCGATGCGGTGCTGAAGGAGCTGGAGAGCGGTAAATACAGCGACGGCGATAAGCACGCGTTTGACCAGATGCTGCACAGCATGGACAAACACGGCGGTGACCCGTATCTGGTAATGGCGGACTTCACGGCCTACGTTGAAGCGCAAAGGCAGGTCGACGTGCTGTATCGCGACCAGGAAGCGTGGACCCGCGCGTGCATCCTGAATACCGCCCGCTGCGGTATGTTCAGCTCTGACCGCTCAATCCGTGATTATCAGGCCCGTATCTGGCAGGCAAAACGCTAAGGAAGCGCGATGGAGAGTAAACGTCTGGACAGTGCCGCGCAGGCGGCGGGAATTAGCCTCAGTTACATTAATGCTCACGGCAAACCGCAGTCTATTGGTGCGGACACCAAAAGACGTTTGCTGGATGCCATGCACAAAACCGACGCGAAAGCGTCGGCTGCGCCGGTGCCGAACGTGAAGGTATTCACCGCAGGCAAAAAGATGCCGCTGGCGGTGGAGGGGCGCGGCGAGTTTAGCTGGCTTCTTACCACCGAAGAGGGGCATCAGCATAAAGGTCACGCCACCGGCGGCAAAACGTTAAACCTTCCGGCAAAGCTGCCGGAGGGGTATCACACCTTAACGCTCACCCAGGACGATCTGCGTTTCCACTGCCGGGTGATCGTCGCGCCAAAACGCTGCTACGAGCCGCAGGCGCTGCTTGAAGGCAAAAAGCTGTGGGGCGCCTGCGTGCAGCTCTACACTCTGCGTTCCGACAGCAACTGGGGCATCGGTGATTTTGGCGATCTGAAAAAGATGCTGGCATCCGTGGGCGAGCGCGGCGGCGCGTTTATCGGTCTCAACCCGATCCACGCGCTCTATCCGGCCAACCCGGAGAGCGCCAGCCCGTATAGTCCGTCGTCCCGTCGCTGGCTGAACGTTATTTATATCGACGTTAACGCCTTAGATGATTTCAAAAACAGCCAGGAGGCGCAGGCGTGGTGGAAACTCAGCACCACACAGCAGGCGCTGAAGCAGGCGCGCGAAGCTGACTGGGTGGACTATTCCACCGTCACGGCGCTGAAAATGGCCGCGCTGCGCCTGGCGTGGAAAGGCTTTTCGCAGCGCGATGACGAGCAGATGGCCGCGTTCCGCCAGTTTGTGACGCAGGAGGGCGAGAGCCTGTACTGGCAGGCGGCGTTCGATGCGCTGCACGCATATCAGGTAAAAGAAGACGAAATGCGCTGGGGCTGGCCGGTCTGGCCCGAAGCGTATCAGAGCGTCGACACGCCTGAAGTGAAAGCGTTCTGTAAAAAAAATGCCGATGAAGTGGACTTCTACCTGTGGCTGCAGTGGCTGGCTTATAGCCAGTTTGCCGCCTGCTGGCAGGTGAGCCAGGGCTATAAAATGCCGATTGGCCTGTACCGCGATCTGGCCGTGGGCGTGGCGGAAGGCGGCGCGGAAACCTGGTGTGACCGTGAGCTTTACTGTCTGAAAGCCTCCGTCGGCGCGCCGCCGGATATCCTTGGCCCGCTGGGCCAGAACTGGGGATTGCCGCCTATGGATCCGCACGTCATGGCGGAGCGCGCTTACGAGCCGTTTATCGACCTGCTGCGCGCTAACATGCAGAACTGCGGCGCGCTGCGTATTGACCACGTAATGTCCGTGCTGCGTCTGTGGTGGATCCCATACGGTGAAACAGCCGATCACGGGGCGTATGTGCAGTATCCGGTTGACGATCTGCTGTCGATCCTGGCCCTGGAAAGCAAGCGCCATCAGTGCATGGTGATCGGTGAAGATCTCGGTACCGTGCCGGTGGAAATTGTCAGCAAGCTCCGCGACAGCGGCGTCTACTCCTATAAAGTGCTCTATTTTGAAAACGACCATGAGAAAACCTTCCGCGCGCCGCAAGCGTACCCTGAACAGTCAATGGCAGTCGCGACGACGCATGACCTTCCTACGCTTCGTGGCTATTGGGAAAGCGGCGATCTGACGCTCGGCAAAACGCTGGGCCTGTATCCTGATGAGGAGGTGTTACGCGGCCTGTATCAGGATCGCGAGCTTTCCAAACAGGGGCTACTGGATGCGCTGCACAAGCAGGGCTGTCTGCCGAAACGTGCCGGACATAAAGCGTCATTGATGTCGATGACCGCGACACTCAACCGCGGCCTGCAGCGCTATATTGCCGACAGCAACAGCGCGCTGCTGGGGCTGCAGCCGGAAGACTGGATTGATATGGCGGAGCCGGTGAACATCCCGGGCACCAGCTATCAGTACAAGAACTGGCGTCGCAAGCTGTCCACCACGCTTGAGGCGATGTTTGCCGATGATGGGGTGAATAGGCTGATCAAGGATTTGGATAAGCGGCGAAAAGCTGCTGGTAAGAAGTAATAAAAAACCCGCCAGTGGCGGGTTTTTTATTATCAGGCAGTGCTCATGCAGGTCGGGTAAGGCGTAGCCGCCACCCGACTTAGGGCATCAGACCACCATGTTGAGCAGCAGCACCCCGACCAGACCACACACCGAAATAATGGTTTCCAGCGCGGACCAGGACTTGATGGTTTCACCGATCGTCAGGTTGAAGTACTCCTTGAACAGCCAGAAGCCCGGGTCGTTAACGTGAGAGAAAATCACGCTACCGGAACCGACGGCGATAACCATCAGCTCAGGGCTTACGCCCGTGGTCGCAATCAGCGGGGCAACGATACCGCCTGCGGTGATCGCCGCAACGGTCGCTGAACCCAGCGCAATACGCAGAACCGCGGCAATAGACCAGGCCATCAGGAGCGGCGATACGTTGGTTTCATGCATCATGGCGGCGATGTATTTGTCCACGCCGCTGTCGACCAGAACCTGCTTGAATGCACCGCCACCGCCGATGATCAGGAGCATCATGGCAATGATTTTGATTGAAGAGGTCAGCGTGTCGTTGATCTGATCCATGGAGCGGCCACGGTTCAAACCGAAGGTGAACATCGCGATCAGCACGGCAATCAGCGTTGCCATCACCGGGTCACCCAGGAATTCCGCCACGGACAGGAACGCATGACCTTTAGGCAGGATCATCTCCGCCACGGCGCGCATCGCCATCAGGATCACCGGTACCAGGGAGGTCCATACGCTGACGCCAAAGCCCGGCATCTCTTCTTCGGTGAAGGTTTTGGCGCTGTACAGACCTTCCGGAATCGGCTTATCAATGCCCTTCAGGAAGCGGGCATAAACCGGGCCGGCCAGAATCACCGTCGGGATCGCCAGAATCGTACCGAACAGCAGAGTTTTACCCATATCCGCGTGGAAGATGGTCGCGATAGCGGTTGGACCCGGGTGCGGCGGCAGGAAGCCGTGGGTCACGGACAGCGCCGCAGCCATTGGCACGCCGACATACAGCAGCGGGATGCTCGCGGCAGCCGCAATGGTGAACACCAGCGGCAGCATCAATACGAAGCCCACTTCATAGAACAGCGCGAAACCAACGGTAAAGCCGGTTAACACCACTGCCCACTGAATGTTCTTCTTACCGAATTTGTCGATAAGCGTGGTGGCAATACGCTGCGCGCCCCCGCAGTCCGCCAGCATTTTACCGAGCATGGCGCCGAAGCCCATGATCAATGCCAGGCTGCCGAGCGTGCCGCCGACACCGGCTTTAATCGAGCTGATAACTTTCACCAGCGGCATCCCCTGCATCAGACCGACTGCAAGTGCCACCAGAACCAGAGCGATAAATCCGTTCATTTTGAAACGGATCATCAAGAGCAGTAATAACACAACACCGATAGCAACGATGACTAATGGCATGATTTACCTGGCCTTTGAATTGTTATGGGTAACGTCATTGTTTCAACGACAAATTCCGATTGTCCCAACTGGGAACAGAGAAGTAACGGCACTAATACTGATGCCTTTTAAACGATTAAGTTTAGTCGGCTGTTATGGGTGTGCTTAGTGCCCATGAGAATGATACGGGTAACATGACGTGATTGAGAATCACCCTGGCAGGCAAAATGTGAATTATGAGACGCAGGTCAACATATAGAGGGGAGCGAAGAGGGGGAGCAGGGTTTTGTAGGCCCGGTAAGCGCAGCGCCACCGGGCAATACAGATGGGCAATGAATCAGTAGTAAGAGTGCTCGCCGCGCTGGTGTTCGGTCAGGTCACGCACGCCTTTCAGTTCCGGGAACTCGTTCAGCAGCTGCTTCTCGATCCCTTCTTTCAGGGTGACATCGACCATTGAACAGCCGTTACAGCCGCCGCCAAACTGCAGAATGGCAAAACCTTCGTCGGTGATTTCCATCAGGGAAACACGGCCGCCGTGGCCCGCCAGCTGTGGGTTGATCTGGGATTGCAGCAGATACTCAACGCGCTCCATCAGAGGGGCATCGTCAGACACTTTACGCATTTTCGCGTTCGGCGCTTTCAGGGTCAGCTGAGAACCCAACTGATCGGTGACGAAGTCGATCTCCGCATCTTCAAGATACGGTGCGCTCAGCTCATCAACATAGGCGGTGAGCTGTTCAAACTTAAGGGCAGTGTCAGTAGCTTCCACAGCGTCCGGAGGACAATAAGAAACACCACATTCTGCATTCGGCGTGCCTGGATTGATCACAAACACACGGATCTGCGTCCCTTCTTCCTGATTTGCCAGCAGTTTGGCAAAGTGCGCTTGTGCAGAATCGGAAATACGGATCATAGCTTTGGCCTAATAGTTGACTAAATTACCTGGGTATAATCATACGCCCATTGAAGAAGGGCTACAAGGTACGGCACAGACACCATACCTGAACCGACGCGGCGCCGCTTTGCAAAAGCAGTCGGGAAAGTTCAGCAACGGTACTGCCTGTGGTGACAACATCATCCACAATTGCGATATGGAGCCCGTCGACCGGCAATTCAAGGCGAAAGGCGTTTTTGAGGTTTCTTTTGCGAAGCCGGGCGCTGAGCTGATGCTGGATGGCGGTGGCATGAACACGTGTCAGCGCGCGGGCATCATACCGACAGCCGAGCCACCGTGCGAGGGGACGGCAGAGCAGGTCACTCTGGTTATAGCCGCGCCGCCAGTGACGACGTCGGTAAAGGGGGACACTCACCACCATGTCGATTTTCGGCAGTGCCCGCTGACGTCGCGCCTGCAAAACCGCCAGCAACAGCAGGCGAGCAAGGGGCTGTGCCAGCGAGCTCTGCCCGGAAAACTTCAGCGCATGGATCAGCCTGTTCAGCGGTGGAACATAATCATCCACCGCCACCATCGCGCTCCACGGCGGGGACTTTTTCAGGCAACGGCCACAGGGCAAAGCGGGATTCGTGGCCGGTAAACCACATTGTGGGCAGATCCCGATACGCCATTGCAGCGATCGCGTACAGACGGAGCAGATGCCCCACCCGCCTAGTGCCAGCGGCATTCGGCATAGCCAGCACAACCCAGGTACTGTTAGCATGTGCAACCTCCATGTGAAAAAAGAGAACAGTAACTGATGAAGACGCTGTGGTGGCAGACCGTCGGGACAGGAAATTGCCATCTTGTGCTGCTGCACGGATGGGGACTGAATGCTGAAGTATGGCGTTGCGTAAGCGAGGAACTCGCCTCGCATTTCACGCTGCATCTGGTGGATTTGCCGGGTTATGGCCGCAGCCGCGGTTTTGGGGCCATGTCGCTTGATGAGATGGCGGAGCAGGTTCTGAACGCTGCTCCGCAAAATGCCATCTGGCTGGGCTGGAGCCTGGGCGGGCTGGTGGCGAGCCAGATTGCGCTGTCGAGACCTGACCGCGTAAAAGCGCTGGTGACGGTGGCGTCGTCGCCTTGTTTTAGCGCGCAGGACGCGTGGCCAGGGATAAAACCCGAGGTACTGGCGGGCTTTCAGCAGCAGCTGAGCGACGATTTCCAGCGGACCGTAGAGCGTTTTCTCGCGCTGCAGACGATGGGTACTGAAACCGCGCGTCAGGATGCCCGTACGCTGAAGCAAACTGTGCTTTCGCTGCCGATGCCGGAGGTTGAGGTGCTTAACGGTGGCCTGGAGATCCTGAAAACGGTTGATCTGCGCGAGCCGCTGGCCGCCCTGACGATGCCGCACCTGCGTATCTATGGCTACCTCGACGGAATTGTCCCGCGCAAAGTGGCTCCGCTGCTGGATTCGCTCTGGCCTGACAGCGAATCGCAGATCGTTGCCAAAGCTGCGCATGCCCCGTTTATCTCTCATCCGACGGAATTTTGTTCAGCGCTGATTGCGTTAAGTCAACGTTTCGACTGATTATTTTCTATCCTGCCTGGAAAAAGTAACACACCGCAACCATACTCCAGATGTCGTTGCGGTTGTTCTGCCTACGATAATCAAAACAACAATCCTATGGAGAGTCAGGCTATGAAACTTGTTACAGGTATTGTCACTTCTCTGGTTATTGGGTCACTGTCATTTGGCGTCTTTGCGGCAAAAGAGCTGGAAAAAGATAAAGTTGCCAGCATGAATCTGACGAAAATTGGTGAAATTTCTACGTCTGACACCACCGCGCCGATGGATGCTCGCAGAGAGCTCTCGAAGAAAGCGGATGAGCTGGGCGGAACGTACTACGTCGTCACCAGCGCAGAAAAACAGACCAAAAACGTACGCGCAACGGCGGACGTCTACAAGTAATACGACAAAGCCAGGCAGCAATGCCTGGCTTTATTAACGCAGTGCCCACCACTCCCTGAGGCAGGCCTTTCCTTCCGGACAGCTTTTACAACTGCCGGAGAGACAGCCGTCAGCGTCTTCCTGAATCCGCACGGCTTTCCCCATGGCTTCCAGTCTTTCCAGCATGGCATCGATCATCGGCTGCGGCGTATGCAGGCTGAGGCTCAGCTGTTTCGCCTCCATCCGCCCCTGCAGTGCCAGCATGTCACGAACCTGAATCAACGATGCCATGGGGTGTGCTCCTTAGTGACAGTCGCCCGCCGGGCTGCTGCAGCAGGTCGCGGCGGTTTTACGGTTTGCCAGCAGGTCGATGTCGACGCGGCTGCGTGCCCGCCGCAGCAGACCGAGCACTATCACGTTAAACAGCACAACCGCGAGAATGCAGACCAGGCTGTAGCGCGGGTGCTGGCTGAAATTGACGGTTTGATAAAACAGCGTCGCCAGCGAGTAAGCGATATTCAGCCCCCACAGGATAGAGAAGCCCATCCAGCCGCGGCTGGACTCGCGAGCAATCGCCCCCATCACGGAGATGCACGGAATGTAGAGCAGAACAAAGATGAGGTAGCTATAGGCGGCGGACGCGCTGCCAAATTTCTCGCTCATCACCCCCATGGCACCCGTCGCCATTTCACCGTCGCCTTTGCTCGCTTCAATCGGGTTCGCCAGCACGCTCAGGCTGAAGGTGTCCTTCAGGCTCTGCCAGGTTTCCTCTATGGCACCCAGCAGCTCATGACCGAGATGAAACTCTGCCGGATTAAATTCCTGCTCCTGAATGTTCTCGGCGGTGTAGAGCGTGTTCAGGGTACCGACAACCACCTCTTTTGCCATTGCGCCGGTAAACAGCCCGACGGTTGCCTGCCAGTTATCCTCATGCACGCCAATCGGTTTGAAGACCGGCGTGATGACGCGGCTGACGGAGGCGAGGGCAGAGTCGTTAATGTTATCTGCCGCCTGTCCGCTGAGGGTGAAGCTGTTCAGCGCGCTCAGGAAAATACTGACGATGACAATCACCTTACCAGCGCGCAGGACGAAGCCTTTCAGGCGCTGCCAGGTCTGGATCGCCAGGCTTTTCAGATGGGGGACGTGGTACACCGGCAGCTCCATCACGAACGGTGACGCTTCACCGCGCATTATGGTGTGCTTCAGCATTAGACCGGTCAGGATCGCCATCACGATGCCCAGCACGTAGAGCGAGAAGACCGCCAGCGCGCCCTGCTGGCCAAAGAAGGCTGCCGCAAAGACCGCGAAGATCGCCAGTCGGGCACCGCAGGACATAAACGGCGCCATCATAATGGTCATCAGACGCTCGCGCGGCGCATCCAGGGTGCGTGCGCCCATCACCGACGGCACGTTACAGCCGAAGCCGACGATCAGCGGGACGAAGGATTTACCCGGCAGGCCCAGCGCCTGCATCAGACGATCCATCACGAACGCCGCGCGCGCCATGTAGCCGGAATCTTCCAGGAACGAGAGGAACAGATACATCATGCCGATCTGCGGCACCAGAGGCAGAACGGTGTTGATACCGCCGCCGATCCCCTGCGCGAGGAAGATGGTTAACCATTCCGGGAAGTGGAGGGTGTATCCCACCCACTGAATGCCGTGCACGAAGACCGCGACGGAACCGGCGTCGAAAATAGGCTGGAGTGCGCCGCCGATGTTAATGGCGAGCAGGAACATCACGTACATGACCAGCAGGAAGATGGGCAAACCGAGGAAGCGGTTAAGCACGACCTTATCCACCGCCGCCGTAAAGCGGCTGGGTTCCGCCGTCAGCGCGTTACTCACCACGTCGCAAATCGAGGCGATGGCCTGGTAACGCGCATCGGCGATGTGCAGCGCCGGATCGTCCAGCTCGTCGCTAAGACGAGCCACCGTCGCGTCCAGCTTATCGGCCGCATGCCCGGCGTAAGCGCGGCTGTAGATATCCCCTTCCAGCATCTGCAGGCCAAGCCACAGGCGCTGTTTCGCAGGCATGGCTTTGTCCATCTCCTGCGCCAGCACGTTGGCTTCGCGCAGGAGAGGCTGGGCGTAATGCACCAGCTCAACGTCGCGATTTCCCGCGTGACGGTCAATGGCCAGCTTCAGCGCATCAATACCGCGAGCCCGCGTCGAAACCAGCGGAACGACCGGGCATCCCAGGCGCGCGGAGAGGGCATCGACGTCGATGCGCAGCTTTTGTTTCTCTGCGATGTCGAGCATGTTGAGCGCCACGATGCAGGGGATACCCAGCTCCAGCAGCTGCAGCGTCAGATAGAGGTTACGCTCGAGGTTTGAGGCATCGACCACGTTGATCAGCAGATCCGCGTCGCCGCCAAGAATATAGTGACAGGCGATTTGCTCATCGAGCGAGGTTTGTGACGAAATGGTGGTTAAGGAGTAGGTGCCGGGAAGGTCAACCAGCGTCACCTGGTTGTCTGTCGTCGTGAACTGGCCCTCTTTACGCTCAACCGTCACGCCCGCCCAGTTGCCTACGCGCTGGCGTGCCCCGGTCAGCTGGTTAAAAAGCGTGGTCTTGCCGGAATTAGGATTGCCAATTAAGCCAATAGTTAACTTTTTCATTTTTTTAGACTCACTGAAACCGCTGGCTTGTTATCGGGATAAGGCTTCGACTTCTATTAATGCGAGGTCTTTCTTACGCAGGACCAGATTCACGCGGCGGGTTTCGATATGAACCGGGTCGCCCAGCGGCGCCACGCGCACGACCTGAAATGACGAGCCGGGCAGCATGCCCAGCGACAGCAGCTTTTGCCGATAGGCTGGGCTAATTTCGCGGGTAAAACCGGTAATCTTCCATGCACTGTCTGGAGTGAATTGCATAACGCCTGATTCCACGAAAGGTTAAATTATCTACTATGGGATGATAATGAGAATAGTTTTTATCAGCAATATTAAAACTGTGACGGAATGTTGTTTGCGGTATTAATTTACGGCCTGTTTGACCTTGCTCAATATTTGCTGAATTGCCTGGAAAACGAAAAGGGGAGTATTTGTTAACGGGGTGATAATTAGTGGTTTAAATATGGCTATGCAATCGGTTTCATATATTTCGATATGATTATTCCCCTCATCCCGGCCCTCTCCCTTCTGGGGAGAGGGTTAGGGTGAGGGGCATTTACAACCTTAGCGTTTTTTACCCATCGCAGCCGCCAGCGCATCCATCATCGCGCTGTTGCCTGCAGGCTGAGTATCACGTCCGCGCGGTTTTGCCGCTTTCGCGGCGGGACGCTGCTGTTCGCGGCCTCCGCCATTGCCGCCGCGGCGCGCGTTGGTGTCGCCCGGCTGCTCGTCCAGACGCATGGTCAGCGCGATACGCTTGCGCTGCAGATCCACTTCCAGCACTTTGACCTTCACGATGTCGCCCGCTTTGACCACGGTGTGCGGGTCTTCAACGAACTTGTCGGCAAGGGATGAGATATGCACCAGACCATCCTGATGCACGCCGATATCCACGAACGCGCCAAAGTTGGTGACGTTGGTCACCGCGCCTTCCAGCACCATGCCGGGCAGCAGGTCGTTCATGGTTTCCACGCCGTCGGCAAAGGTCGCCGTTTTGAACTCAGGACGCGGATCGCGGCCCGGCTTTTCCAGCTCTTTAATAATGTCGGTGACGGTTGGCACACCAAATTTGTCGTCGGTGAAATCAACGGCTTGCAGGTTGCGCAGGGCGCTACTGTCACCCATGAGATCTTTCAGCGCCTGCTGGGTGGCGGCCAGGATGCGTTCCACCACAGGGTACGCCTCCGGGTGCACGGTGGAGGCATCCAGCGGGTTATCGCCGTGGTTGATGCGCAGGAAGCCCGCACACTGCTCAAAGGCTTTTGGCCCCAGACGGCTCACCTTCAGCAGCTGCTGACGGTTCTGGAACTGACCGTTCTCATCACGCCAGGCGACGATGTTCTGCGCCATCATGCGGGTTAAGCCCGCCACGCGGGTCAGCAGGGGAACGGAGGCGGTGTTCAGGTCAACGCCAACGGCGTTTACGCAGTCTTCCACGACCGCATCCAGCTTGCGCGCCAGCTGAGTCTGGCTCACGTCGTGCTGATACTGGCCCACGCCGATCGATTTCGGATCGATCTTCACCAGCTCCGCCAGCGGATCCTGCAGGCGGCGAGCGATCGAGACCGCGCCGCGCAGGGAAACGTCCAGGTCCGGGAACTCCTGTGCCGCCAGCTCGGACGCGGAGTAGACGGATGCCCCGGCCTCGCTGACGATCACTTTCTGTGCCGTCACTTTCGGGAACTGCTTCTGCACGTCGAGATAGAAACGCTCGGTTTCGCGGGATGCCGTACCGTTGCCGATGGCGACCAGCTCGACGTTGTATTTTTCGCACAGTGCCGCCACCACGACGGCCGCTTTCGCTGCCTGGCCGGTGTGCGGATAGATGGTGTCGGTGGCGACCAGCTTGCCGGTTCCGTCAACGACAGCGACTTTTACACCGGTACGCAGACCCGGATCGAGACCCATGGTCGCGCGCAGGCCGGCAGGGGCGGCCATCAGCAGGTCGTGCAGGTTACGGGCGAAGACGTTAATCGCTTCATCTTCGGCGCGTTCGCGCACGGTGCCCATCAGCTCGGTTTCGAGGTGCATCAGCACCTTGATGCGCCAGGTCCAGCTTACTACGCCTTTACGCCAGCTGTCTGCCGGGGCGTTGTTCAGACGCAGGCCGAGATGGTCGATAATGATCTGCTCGCAGTGGCTCTCTTTCGGCGGCTCGTCAAACTGCGGGTCGGCGTTCAGGGAGAGCTGGAGCACGCCTTCGTTGCGGCCGCGGAACATTGCCAGCGCGCGGTGGGAAGGGGTGGTGGAAATCGGTTCGTGGTGATCGAAATAGTCGCGGAATTTCGCGCCTTCTTCCTCTTTACCCGCGACGACGGTAGAGACGATGTGGGCATTCTTCCACAGGTAATCACGCACTTTAGCGAGCAGCGCGGCGTCTTCGGCGAAGCGCTCCATCAGAATGTAGCGTGCGCCGTCGAGGGCGGCCTTGGTGTCCGCCACGCCTTTGTCAGCGTCGATAAATTTCGCCGCTTCGGTTTCCGGATCGTGCGACGGCTCGTTCCACAGCAGGTCGGCCAGCGGCTCAAGGCCCGCTTCAATCGCAATCTGCCCGCGCGTGCGGCGCTTCGGTTTGTACGGCAGATAGAGATCTTCTAATTCGGTTTTGCTCAGGGTGCCGTTAATGGCGCTTTCCAGATCGCTGGTCAGTTTGCCCTGTTCGCCGATGGATTTGAGGATCGCCTGACGACGTTCTTCCAGTTCGCGCAGATAACCGAGACGGGTCTCCAGGTTACGCAGCTGCGTGTCATCCAGACCGCCGGTGACTTCCTTACGATAGCGTGCAATAAACGGCACGGTGTTCCCTTCATCAAGCAGGCGAACGGCAGCTTCTACCTGTTCGGCTCTGGCCTGAATATCACCCGCAATAATGCGGCAGAGCGAATCATTCATCATGGCTTTATCATCTGTTGAGTCGAAAAAATCAGGGGATAGTTATACGGGCTGACACGGCAAAATGCCAGCCGGGGAGGGCGCTCTCGGACTATTTTACGTAGACGATCTCATTGACGTACCAGCTGGCTTCACCGGCTGGAGTCTGCACGACGGCCAGATCGCCCACTTCCTTTTTCAGCAGCGCGCGGGCCATCGGGGAGTCGATGGAGATGTAATCCTTACGACCAAAAATTTCATCGTAGCCGACAATGCGAAAACGCAGGGTGTCACCATCGTCGTTTTCAATTTCCACCCACGCGCCGAAGAACACTTTGCCCTCCTGCTGCGGAGAGTAATCGACAATTTTAAGATTCTCGAGGCACTTCGTCAGATAGCGAACCCGGCGGTCAATTTCGCGTAGCCGCTTTTTGTTGTACTGGTAGTCAGCGTTTTCGCTGCGATCGCCCAGGCTTGCCGCCCAGGTCACCTTTTTGGTTACTTCAGGACGCTCTTCGCGCCAGAGGTAATCCATCTCTTTTTTGAGCTTTTCGTACCCTTCGCGGGTGATCAGGGGCGTTTTCATGGTAAAGCCTTTGCTGCCTGCCGGTTAACTGTCTTGCGCACAATACGTACCACACAGTGTAACAGACAGGATTAATAATGATTTATGTGATGAAATGAGCAGATAAGCTGCTGTTAAATATGCTTTGTAACAATTTCGACTAGAATTTATACCAGAATTAACTGGTCGAATACGTGCACTTTTTTAGAATACGCTGTTACAAAGACTATCCGAACCTTTGGGAGTACACACAATGCAAGAGAACTACAAAATTCTGGTCGTGGATGACGACATGCGCCTGCGTGCGCTGCTGGAACGTTATCTGACCGAGCAGGGCTTCCAGGTTCGTAGCGTCGCGAACGCTGAGCAGATGGACCGTCTGCTGACCCGTGAATCTTTCCACCTGATGGTTCTCGACCTGATGCTGCCTGGCGAAGACGGGCTTTCTATTTGCCGCCGTCTGCGCAGCCAGAGCAACCCGATGCCGATTATCATGGTGACGGCGAAGGGCGAGGAAGTTGACCGTATCGTGGGCCTCGAAATCGGCGCGGACGACTACATTCCAAAACCGTTTAACCCGCGTGAACTGCTGGCACGTATTCGCGCCGTGCTGCGCCGTCAGGCGAACGAGCTGCCGGGCGCGCCGTCGCAGGAAGAAGCCGTTATTGCCTTCGGCAAGTTCAAGCTGAACCTCGGCACGCGCGAAATGTTCCGTGAAGACGAGCCGATGCCGCTCACCAGCGGCGAGTTTGCGGTCCTGAAAGCGCTGGTCAGCCACCCGCGTGAACCGCTTTCCCGTGACAAGCTGATGAACCTGGCGCGCGGTCGCGAATACTCCGCAATGGAACGCTCTATCGACGTGCAGATCTCCCGTCTGCGCCGCATGGTGGAAGAAGATCCGGCGCATCCTCGTTATATTCAGACCGTATGGGGTCTGGGCTACGTGTTCGTCCCGGACGGCTCTAAAGCATGAGGCGAATGCGCTTCTCGCCGCGAAGCTCGTTTGCCCGCACCCTGTTACTGATCGTCACCCTGCTGTTCGTCAGCCTGGTGACGACCTACCTGGTGGTGTTGAACTTTGCGATCCTGCCGAGCCTCCAGCAGTTCAATAAGGTCCTGGCCTACGAAGTCCGTATGCTGATGACCGATAAACTGCAGCTGGAGGACGGCACGCAGCTCGTCGTTCCCCCGGCGTTTCGCCGTGAAATCTATCGTGAACTGGGCATTTCGCTCTATTCCAACGAAGCGGCGGAAGACGCTGGCCTGCGCTGGGCGCAGCACTACGAATTCCTCAGCCAGCAGATGGCGCAGCAGCTGGGCGGTCCAACGGAAGTGCGCGTTGAGGTCAACAAAAGCTCGCCCGTCGTTTGGCTGAAAACCTGGCTGTCACCCAATATTTGGGTTCGCGTTCCGCTGACCGAAATCCATCAGGGCGATTTCTCACCGCTGTTCCGCTATACCCTGGCGATTATGCTGCTGGCGATAGGCGGCGCGTGGCTATTTATCCGTATACAGAACCGACCTCTGGTCGACCTGGAGCACGCTGCGCTGCAGGTCGGTAAAGGGATTATTCCTCCTCCGCTGCGTGAGTATGGCGCCTCGGAAGTCCGTTCAGTGACGCGTGCCTTTAACCATATGGCGGCAGGCGTGAAGCAGCTGGCGGATGACCGTACGCTGCTGATGGCGGGCGTCAGCCACGACCTGCGCACGCCGCTAACGCGTATTCGTCTGGCGACGGAGATGATGGGAGAAGAGGACGGTTACCTTGCCGAGTCCATCAATAAGGACATTGAAGAGTGTAACGCCATTATTGAGCAGTTCATCGACTACCTGCGCACCGGGCAGGAGATGCCAATGGAGATGGCGGATCTGAACGCGGTGCTGGGCGAAGTCGTGGCGGCGGAAAGCGGCTACGAGCGCGAGATTGATACCGACCTTCAGGCCGGTGAAATTCAGGTTCGTATGCATCCGCTCTCCATTAAACGTGCGGTCGCCAACATGGTGGTCAACGCGGCGCGCTACGGCAACGGCTGGATTAAGGTCAGCAGCGGGTCTGAGCTCAACCGCGCTTGGTTCCAGGTGGAAGACGACGGTCCAGGCATCAAGCTCGAGCAGCGTAAGCATCTGTTCCAGCCGTTTGTGCGCGGCGACAGCGCGCGCAGCACCAGCGGTACGGGCTTAGGCCTGGCGATAGTGCAGCGTATTATTGATAACCATAACGGGCTGCTGGAGATTGGCACCAGCGAGCGGGGTGGGTTGAGCATTCGCGCCTGGCTGCCGGTACCGGTGACGCGGGGGCAGGTGAAAGAGAGTTGAAAAAAGGGTGGCACGAGCCACCCTTTTTTGTAGGTCGGGTAAGGCGAAGCCGCCACCCGACATGGACTACAGTTTTGGACCCGCGCTCACCAGCGCAGCACCCGCCGGGGTATCGGTATACTTCTCGAAGTTCTCAATAAACAGCTTCGCCAGCGATTCCGCCTTCTCGCGCCACTGCTCCGGAGAACCGTACGTGTTGCGCGGGTCGAGGATATGCGTATCCACACCCGGCAGCGACGTTGGGATCGCCAGGTCAAACATCGGCAGCGTGAAGGTTTCGGCGTCGTCCAGAGAACCATCCAGAATGGCGTCGATAATCGCGCGGGTATCTTTGATAGAGATACGTTTGCCGGTACCGTTCCAGCCGGTGTTCACCAGGTATGCCTGGGCGCCGGATGCCTGCATGCGTTTCACCAGCACTTCAGCGTACTGCGTCGGGTGCAGCGACAGGAAGGCCGCGCCGAAGCAGGCGGAGAAGGTTGGGGTTGGCTCCGTCACGCCGCGCTCGGTACCTGCCAGCTTGGCGGTGAAGCCGGAGAGGAAGTGGTACTGCGTCTGGCTGGCCGTCAGGCGCGACACCGGAGGCAGCACGCCGAACGCATCCGCCGTAAGGAAAATGACCTTCGTGGCATGACCCGCTTTTGACACCGGCTTCACGATATTGTCGATGTGATAGATCGGGTATGAGACGCGGGTGTTTTCCGTTTTCGACGCATCGTCGAAGTCGATGGAGCCGTCGGCACGCACGGTAACGTTTTCCAGTAGCGCATCGCGACGGATCGCGTGGAAGATATCCGGCTCGGCCTCTTCAGACAGGCGAATAGTCTTCGCGTAGCAACCGCCTTCAAAGTTGAATACGCCGTCGTCATCCCAGCCGTGTTCGTCATCGCCAATCAGGCGACGTTTTGGATCGGTGGACAGGGTGGTTTTACCGGTGCCGGACAGGCCGAAGAAGACCGCCACGTCGCCTTTTTCACCGACGTTAGCCGAGCAGTGCATGGAGGCAATGCCCCGCAGCGGCAGCAGGTAGTTCATGACGGAGAACATCCCTTTCTTCATTTCGCCGCCGTACCAGGTACCGCCGATCAGCTGGATACGCTCGGTCAGGTTGAAGGCAACAAAGTTTTCGGAGTTCAGACCCTGCTCTTTCCACTGTGGGTTGGTGCATTTCGCGCCGTTCATCACGATGAAATCAGGGGTGAAGTCCTGCAGCTCTTCGTCGGTTGGACGGATAAACATGTTTTTCACGAAATGCGCCTGCCAGGCCACTTCGGTGATAAAACGCACGGAGAGACGGGTATCGGCGTTAGCGCCGCAGAAAGCGTCGACAATAAACAAACGCTTGCCGGAAAGTTGATGGGTGACGAGCCCTTTCAGGTGCTGCCAGGTTTCCGGGGAGAGCGGTTTATTGTCGTTCTTCCCTTTGCCCTTGTCAGCCCACCACAGCGTATCGCGGGTGGTTTCGTCTCGGACAATATACTTATCTTTCGGCGAACGACCGGTAAAAATACCGGTATCGACGGCGATAGCACCAAGATTTGTCAACACACCACGCTCGTATCCTTCCAGTGCTGGATTGAGCTCTTCCTGATACAGCGTATCGTAGTCGGGGTTGTAGACGATTTCCTGGACGTCGTGAATACCATAAGCCTTGAGATCTTGCGGGGTTAAACCAGTAACACGCATATCACTGCTCCTTAGCCAATATGTACTGCCTGAAATTGTAGGGTTTTTCTGAGGTTGTTTACCGCGACGGGGCTCATAGATTCACGCATCTGGACAAAACCCTTACTAACGGAAAACGCTGCGACTCCAGTCACGGCGCAGGCGGATTATCGCAGGAATCGCTTTTTGGGTGGGGAAAATGTTCCGAAAAGGTTAAAGGCTGGTGATTTTATCGGAAAGAATGTGAATGTAATCGCATACACGTAAGAAAATTACGTAAGAGTTACATTGGGAAAACGATTCAGCTTGGGTGGAGTTTTTTACCCCTCAACCCAGCCCTCTCCCAAAGGGGAGAGGGTTAGGGTGAGGGGAAAGAGAGCTTTAGTGAACCTGCGGATCCGCCGGGGAGGCGTTATTGCGGATCTCAGCGATATCCATCGAATTGAATACATAGTGCGTACCGCAGTAGTCACAGTGCATATCAATTTCGCCGTCTTCCGCCATGATGCTGTCGATCTCTTCATCCGGCAGGGTTTTCAGTGCGCCAGCGCAACGCTCGCGTGAGCACGTGCACTTGAACTCCACGGACTGCGGGTCGTAGACGGTCACTTCTTCTTCGTGGTACAGACGCCACAGCACGTCGGTCGCCGACAGGTTGAACAGCTCTTCCGCCTTGATGGTTTCGGTCAGCGTCGCCAGGTGCTCAAAATCATTGGTCTGAGCGTCCTGGGCAGGCAGAACCTGCAGCAGCATACCGCCCGCAGCAGGCTGGCCGTCCACTTCACCGGTGCGGATGAACAGACGCGTCGGCAGCTGCTCGGAGCGCATGAAGTAATCTTCCAGGCAGGCTGCCAGGGTATCGCCTTCCAGACCGACCACGCCCTGATAGCGCTCACCTTCCTCTGGGGAGATGGTGATCACCAGGTAGCCGTTACCTACCAGCGTTTTGAGGTCAGCATTTTCTGGCACGTCGCCCTGAACGCGCGCCACGCCGCGCATCTGCTGCTGGTTATTGCCGTTGATGACCGCCAGCGTCATCGGGCCGTCGCCCTGCAGCTGCACGGTGATATCCCCGGCAAACTTCAGCGTTGCGGTAAGCAGGCTGGTGGCAACCAGCAGTTCGCCCAACAGGGTCTTCACCGGCAGCGGGTAATTGTGGTTTTCCAGAATCTGTTTCCAGGTTTCGGATACGGTGACCAGCTCGCCGCGCACGGCGAATTGTTCAAACAGATAGCGGTGTAATTGGTCGTGTTGGGCCATTTTCATCTCTCGTGCGGGTGAGGTTAATCAGTCTCACCGTGTTTAAATTTCATCAGATCGCGGCGCTCTTTTTTGTCCGGCCGCCGGTCCGGGTGTGGCATCGTCAGCGCGTTCATTTTGCGCGCCAGCGCGGTCTTCTCGCGCTTTTCAATGCTCTCCGCCGTCTCTTCATAAAGCATTACGGCTTCCGCTGCGGGTCGACGTTGTTCGGTAATGGCTTTAACCACCACCGTACGTTCATCGTTGCCCTGACGCAGCGTTAAGGTGGCATTCAGCTCAACCATCTTGCTCGGCTTGCTGCGCTGGCCGTTGTAATGCACTTTTCCGCCGTCTACCATCTCGCGGGCAAGGGCGCGCGTTTTATAAAAACGCGCTGCCCACAGCCATTTATCCAGTCTTACCCCGTCTGAGGGTTTTTCTTTCATGGCGTCTCCTTCACGGTCAGTGAGGGGATCATCTGGCGATAGTCGTTCAGTCCCGGGTGGCGCAGATAGCTTTTTTCAGCCAGGCCAGAGTCAGGATTGGTGACGCCCAGACAGTAGCGAATGCCAAACCTTGCGGCAGAATCCAGAATGGGCTCGCTGTCATCAATGAACAACGTACGTTCCGGCTGCAAACCCGTCTCTTCCTTCACCGCATGCCACAACCGCTGATCCTCTTTCGGATAACCAAATGTGTGGGTGGAAAGTAATAAATCAAGGTGCGACGCCAGACCCGTATGTTCCAGCTTCACCGCCAGATTATGTGGATGCGCGTTGGTCAGCAAGATACGACGCTTGCCGCTTGCTTTCAGCGCATCCAGAAAGGGCAATGTATCTTCGCGCAGAACGGCGCGCGGGCCCTGGGCGGTAGTCATGGCACAAATATCCAGACCGAGGCGCTCGCTCCAGTAGTCAAGACAGTACCAGTTTAGCGTATGTTGCACGGCGCTATATTGTGAACGAATGAATGCCTGCGCTTCTGCCGGGGAGATCCCCTGCTGTTCGCCATAGGTTTCTGGAACCAGCGTTTGCCAGAAATAGTTATCAAAGGCGAGATCGAGCAGCGTGCCGTCCATATCCAGCAGAACGGTATCAACCTCCTGCCAGGCGATATCAAGATGCATTAGGGGAACTCCAGCCAGAAGAAACGTGCGCGACAGGGTAGCACATCTTGTCGCGCAACGACGTTATCAGATCAGGCTCTCAGACGAGGGGATCAGCTTAGGATTGAGGCAGTTTTCGTAATATTGCTGGATGTCGGCAAGCCGCGTGCGCGAGCGCTGGTAGCGGCGCAGGGCCATAAAACCGTTCCAGAAAATGGCGATCAGCATCGCGGTCATCAGCAGCGAGGTGCCGATGTAGCGCCACAGCCCAGCGCTATCCGGCATCCGGTGCAGGCCGATATGGCGAGTGCCGTTGGCGTCGGTATAAATACTCGTGACAATCCCTTCTGCGCTGAACGGCGTTTGCATCAGCATCTGCGCCAGGCGCTGGAATTGGCTCCACTGCTCCTGCGCCGGATAATCATAAAGCGCCACCTGCGGATAAGGCTGATCGACCAGGTCGCTGCCCTCATCGCTTGCAATTACAAAGCCGCCCGGTGCCGGGCTGTTCAGCGCCTGAGCCGCACGGGTGGTCTCGCGCATCATGAACGGTGACGTCGAGGTGGCGACCAGGTTATCAAGAGATTCAGCGCTAACCGGCCGCAGCAGCACGTTGACGCCATCCAGCCGTCCCGCTTCGGCGCGTTTCACCAGCGAGTCCCAGTCTTTACTGTTCCCGAGGTTTACCAGGGCATTTTTAAGACGTATGCACTCATCCTGAGAGGAACAAAGATCCTGCGTTTTCAGGACGATGTCACCAAAATCATCCAGCAGAACCATGCCTGATTTTTGAATGGCCGAACGCAGTGCGGGACTAACGCGTGAATCATCGTCCGGTTTCGGGTGCAGCTGGCGGTTAACCGTCTGGGTAAGAGCCGTGGCTTTATTCACGACTTCGGATTCCGGCAGCGGCAGCGGCGGTGCGTCGTTCCAGATAATTTGTGAGCAATCGAACGGCATAAACGGTGAGTTCTGGCGCATGTTCCACGCCCCCGGGGTGTGAATATTACACATCCCGGTTCCCTTCAGGCGCAGCGTGTCCCCCACGCGCACACCGGCTTCATCCAGTTTGTTGACGCTGGTCGCTTCAATGGTTTGCGCCCCTTTGATCCACGACAGGGTGAATTTAATGGGCATATCCAGCGGCACGAAAAGCAGCAGCATGACTAAGACCAGCGCGGCGCCGCCGGCAATGACCGTGCTGCGAAGCCAGTGCTGAAGCGGAAAATTTTTCACTTCATCATGCAGGGATAAGAAGCGCCCCTGACGCACAACGTGGCGGTCAAGGTAGATATCAATATCGGTTTTCTGCCCCAGGTCCTGCGCGATCCACGGTTGCCAGTGGCGCGGGTAGATCAGGTCGATAATACCGAGCGAGATATTGTTGAGATGTTCCTGATCGTTTTCACCGAAGAGGCCCCAGCGCTTTGGCGTTCCGCGCAGGCAGTGGATTTCGCGCAACGAGGTTTTGGCCGGTGGGGCAAAGAGCCCCCAAAGCCCGCCCGCCAGCAGCAGAACCGCACCGCCAGCCAGCCAGGGGACAAACACATCCGGCGTGAGGAGGCAGATAAAAAAGAGCAGGAAGGCAGCAACGATCAGAATGGCTTCGCGGATGCCGTCCGGGCGGCTCAGAGCGTACTCTTCATGGGTTTCCTGGCGAATATTCAGCAGTTCAATCTGCTCAGTCTCTTCGCCACGAATGGAGGCCTGCGTTGAACTGGCGCGTTCCAGCGCAAAACGAGGGGCTTCCTGAAGGTATTCATTCAGCGTATGGCCGTTAAGCGAGATAACCAGGGGCAACGAGTCGGTGTGAATCAGCTCAACGCTGTTTTCGTCGTTAATGTATTGCTCCCAGGACGGGGGCAGATGCACTTCGACGGAATCAAGGTAATAGCGCCATTTGTTAGGGTCATCAGTAGTGATGCCATAGCGCGTGATGGAGCGCGTCACGCAGAGCACGGTATCACTTTGTGCATTAAGATTTAGCGCGACGGGCGCAGCGGTGGCTCCCGTTGGCCCAGGCGTTAACTGAGTACGGTTCAGGATTTCGAGATAGTTTTCAACCGCATCGCGCTCGTCTTGCGTAAGTTTACGCGTGCTCGCACCCGCAAATGCATTTAAAAAGGGCAGGCGATAACGGCGCTGTACGCGGCGCCTGTACAACCACCCTGCAACCAACGCACCGGCCAGCATAGCAGCGAGAACAATCAAAATGGTGCTCATGCTTTCCCCATCTTACTTATCTTCTTACAGGTGTAGTCAGTAGCACCTTTACATTGAATGAGAGTCTGTGGTTGGCTATCGGCAAGTATGGAGTCGAACTTGAGCATTCTGAAGCGCATCCCAGTGACCGGTGATGATAGCAAAGCCTGTTATGGCGCGATATCAGCAAATTCCTGGAAACATTTCAACCTCTTGACATTTGTTTTGAATTGAGGATTGATCCCAAATACGTTGCATAAATGTAAATAAAGAACAATTGACATTGCCGAAACCGTGCAGCGTATCGCACAATAACGCCAGTTCTCACTGCTAAGACCCATCAAGATGAGCAAACCACTACAAAAACCCACCATTCTGAATGTTGAAACTGTCGCCAAATCGCGCCTGTTTAATGTCGAAAGTGTGGATCTGGAGTTCAGCAACGGTGTGCGTCGCGTTTATGAACGTATGCGCCCTTCTTCGCGCGAAGCGGTGATGATTGTTCCCATTGTCGACGATCATCTGATTTTGATCCGCGAATACGCTGTGGGAACGGAATCTTACGAGCTCGGGTTCTCGAAAGGGCTTATCGACCCGGGTGAAACCGTCTTTGAAGCGGCAAACCGCGAGCTGAAAGAAGAGGTGGGGTTCGGGGCTAATGAGCTTTCATTCCTGAAAAAGCTGAGCATGGCACCGTCCTATTTTTCCAGCAAAATGAATATTGTGGTGGCTGAAGATCTCTATCCTGAATCGCTGGAAGGGGATGAGCCGGAGCCGTTGCCGCAGGTTCGCTGGCCGTTAGCCCACCTGATGGATCTGCTGGAAGACCCTGACTTTAATGAGGCCCGCAACGTGAGCGCGCTGTTCCTGGTACGGGAGTGGTTGAAGGGGCAGGGGCGACTGTAGGCCATAAAAAAAGCCGGGTGGCGACTTCGCCTTACCCGGCCTACGATGCTTTGCCCGGTTTTTACCGGGCATTCTTATTTTTAGAACAGCTCGTGCGTTTCGCCGTTATCGATAATCTCTGTACCCACCTCGTGCACCGCCTGTGTGGTAGGCTGGGTGCCCTCAATGAAATACTCTTCGCGACTATTACCGCCGTTGGCAAGCTGACCGGTGCTGCGGTCGATATTGACCGTCACCACGCCTGGCGGCGGCGTTAACGGCTGCTCCGGCACACCTTCAAGAACGGACTTCATGTAGGCATCCCAGGCCGGCTGCGCGCTCTTCGCTCCGCCTTCGTAGCCGGAAATCTGATCCTTAATCGCGCCGGATGCCGTGGTACGACCTAAATCACGGCGGTGATCGTCGAAGCCGATCCAGACTGATGTCACCACGCCCGGGCCGTAGCCGGAGAACCACGCATCTTTCGAGCTGTTGGTTGTCCCCGTTTTACCGCCGATATCATGGCGCTGCAAATCACGACCTGCGCGCCAGCCGGTACCCTGCCAGCCCGGTTCACCGAAGATGTTGGTGTTCAGCGCGCTCTTAATCAGGAACGACAGCGGCGTGTTGATCACATGCGGTGCGTACTCCTGCGCGCCGGTCTGCGCCACCAGCGCCTGGTTCGCCTGCTCGAGCTGCGGCTGTGGCACAACGCCGTTCTGCTGCTCCTGCGACACGGCAGGGTCTTCCATGTCCTTATTCTCAAGCACCTCGGATTTCGGCGTATTGCCGTAAATGACCGGAATATCGCAGTCAGGGCAGGCAATTTTCGGCTTCGCTTCGAACAGTACGCCGCCCTGATCGTTCTCGATTTTACTGATGAAGTACGGGTCAACCAGGAAGCCGCCGTTAGCCATCACCGAGTACCCGCGGGCGACCTGAAGCGGCGTAAAGGAGGCTGAGCCTAACGCCAGCGACTCGGTGCGAACGATGTTCTGTGCCGGGAAACCAAAGCGCTGCAGATATTCTGCGGCATAGTCGACGCCCATCGCGCGCATGGCGCGCACCATCACCACGTTTTTCGACTGCCCCAGACCCTGACGGAGACGAATAGGACCGGCATACTCCGCAGGGGAGTTCTTCGGCTGCCAGTCGGAACCCGCACCGGCATCCCAGCGGGAGATTGGCACGTCGTTGAGGATGCTGGCGAGGGTCAGTCCCTTATCCATCGCGGCCGTGTAGAGGAACGGTTTGATATTGGAACCGACCTGACGTAGCGCCTGCGTGGCGCGGTTAAATTTGCTCTGGTTGAAATCAAATCCGCCGACCAGGGCCAGGATCGCACCGTTCTGTGGATTGATAGAGACCAGGGCCGAGTTGACGTCCGGCACCTGTGCCAGCCACCAGGCTTCGCCTACTTTGCGCACCCAGATTTGCTGCCCGGTCTGAACTGCATCGGTCACTTTACGCGGCGTTGCGCCCTGTAGGGTATCCGAGCGGTACGGACGCGCCCAGCGGACACCGTCCATGCGCAGAGAGACGGAGGTGCCGTCCGCGAGCGTCGCAACGGCTTCCTGAGGATCGGCCTGCGTCACCACGGCAGGCAGGAGCGGACCATAGGTTGGCAGCGCCTTCAGCGTACTGGTGATTTTTTTGCTGTCCCACGCGCTTTCGCCCACTTTCCAGAGCACGTTTGACGGGCCGCGATAGCCGTGACGCATATCGTAATCCATCACGTTGTTCCGTACCGCTTCCTGAGCCGCCTGCTGGACTTTGCGGGTGACGGTGGTGTACACGCGATAGCCATCTTCATAGGCCTTGTCACCATAGCGATTCACCATCTCCTGGCGAACCATTTCGGTCAGGTAAGGAGATGCAAAGGCGATCTCAGGGGCGTGGTAGTTAGCGTCAATGACATCGTTACGTGCCTGGTCGTATTCGCTCTGGCTGATGTAGCCTTCGCTCAGCATACGTGACAGGACGACGTTGCGACGCGCGGTGGCGCGATCGAGCGAGTAGAGCGGGTTAAACGTGGATGGCGCTTTTGGCAGCCCGGCTATGGTGGCCATTTCGCTTAAGGTGAGTTGCTCAACAGGCTTGCCGAAGTACACCTGTGCGGCAGCCCCCACGCCATAGGCGCGGTAGCCCAGGTAGATTTTGTTGAGGTACAGCTCAAGGATTTCATCTTTGCTCAGCAGCTGCTCAATACGGATCGCAAGGAACACCTCTTTGATCTTACGTATTAGCGTTTTTTCAGGGCTGAGGAAGAAGTTACGCGCCAGCTGCTGCGTAATGGTGCTCGCCCCCTGAGAGGCGTGACCAGAGAACAACGCAATGCTCGCGGCACGGAAAATTCCCACCGGATCGACACCGTGGTGCTCGTAAAAACGGCTGTCCTCCGTGGCGATAAAGGCTTTCACCATCACGGGGGGAATTTGGTTTAAGGTCAGCGGAATACGGCGCTTCTCGCCATACTGCGCCATCAGCTCGCCATCGGCGCTATAGACTTGCATCGGGATCTGGAGGCGCACATCGCGAAGCGTGGCGACATCAGGCAGCTGTGGCTCAATATATTTGTACAAACCGTAAATCGAGCCTGCTCCCAGCAGAATGCAACAGACTGCAAGGATGAATAAATACTTTACGAACTTCACCGGAGATTTCCCATTTGGTTTCACTTGGGCAGTTTCTAAACAATCGCGCGGTAGTATAAAGGCAAGCCTGATTCATTGATATAGCCGTCAAGACGACGGGCGATAAGGAGATCGTGAAGCATGGCTTTCAAAATATGGCAAACGGGCGTTCATATTCAACAGGATAGGGTGCGAATCGTCTCGTTGGCCCGGGAGAGGTCTGGCTGGTGCTTACGCCGCTGGTGGGCGATACCTCTGGCCGAAGGTATCATTCGTGACGGCAAAATTTGTCAGCCAGAACAGATGGTTGATGCGTTACGCGACTGGCGAAAAACGCTGCCCCACTACCACCGCGTGTTCCTCTCTTTCCCGGCAGCACGCACCCTGCAGCGGTCGCTTCCCCTTCCGGCCGCTGCGCTGCGCGACAGCGAGCAGCTCACATGGCTCGGTGCGGCGCTCGCGCGAGAACTGGAGATGTCTGCCGAAACGCTCTGTTTCGATTACGCGCAGGATACCTTCAGCAATACCTTTCACGTGACTGCCGCGCAAAATAACGAGGTCGACACCCTACTGGCGCTGGCGAAAACGCTGCGTTTGCGGCTGGTAACCATTACTCCGGATGCCAGCGCGCTGGCGAATCTTCTTCCTGCGGTGGCACCAGCGAAATGCATCGCCTGGCGGGACGATCGGCAGTGGCTCTGGGCTATGCGCCACCAGTGGGGACGCCGCTTAACTACCGAAGCAGAAAGCATGGCTGAGCTGGCGGCGCTGCTGGCTCTTGGGCCGGATGACATCGCGCTGTTTGATAGCCGACGTGACCCGTGGGAAATCCTGGAACGTTACCATGCTCCATTACCGGACTGCGGCGCTGATTATACCGTTGCGCTGGCTTTGGCCATGAGCGAGGTGCCCGCATGAGCATCATGAACTTTCTGCCGTGGCGACAGCAGCGGCGCTCGCGATGCCTGCGCTTCTGGGGCGCAATGTGTGTCGGCACAGTGCTGTTGCTGTTCGTGACCATTTTCTGTCTGCGGATCAACCATCTCGTGAAGCTGCGCGCACTGCAAACGGATCTGACGGGAATGCAGGCCGTGCAGCACGCGCTTGTCGCCCGGCAAAGACTGACCGCACAGGCGCAGATGCCCGTGCAGACCCTGCAACAACGGGCATGGCAACCGGTGCTGGAATCCCTTTCCCGCGCCGTTCCGGCACAGGTCTGGCTGACGGAGTTGCGCTATCAGCCCCCTGCTCTGATGCTGAGCGGGTATGCCATAACCCTGCCGGCCCTGTCTGCTCTGCGCGATGCGCTTGGCCTCATAGCGGATTTTACGCCCGGGACGACGGGTGAGCTTCGGCAGGACAGCCAGGGGCGATGGATGTTCACCCTTCATCTTAAAAGCGAGGGGTAACGCGTGGATACCCTGTTAGAACGCTGGTGCGAAAGCAGTCCCTTGAATCGGGTGCTCTTCTGGTTTCTGGCGAGCCTCCTGGCTGGACTGGCAGCGTGGGGCACCATGCTCAGACCGGTAGACGGGCAGAGTGCCGAACGACAACGCCAGCTGATTCAGGACGTGAGGACGAATGCAGCGTTATGGTCTGCCGTCAGAAAGACGCCGTTTCGTCCGAAAATAACGGAAGCACTGGAGAAGACGCCGTTCTCCCCGCTCGATTTTCAGGGCGATGACGCGACGCTCGTTCACTGGAAGCCGCTACAGAACGGAGGAGAACTGATGCTGGAGGTAGAGTGGCAGGCTATCCCGGCGCTTTTTTCCCGGCTGGCGCAGCGGGATGTGCAGATCGCCGCTTTCGCGATTACACCACATGGCACAGCGTTGCGCCTGCGGCTGGAGCTAGAACATGCGAAATAGCACGCGATGTTTGCTGGTTTGCTCTGCGCTGCTACTGACCGGTATGCGCGATCCCTTTCACCCGCCGGACGATCCCTGCGCCATTGCCGAGCTGGCGCAGTGGCACTATCGCGGCATGGTGGGAGGACAGCAGGCTATCGGCATTTTACAGGATGGGCAAAAGCGCTGGTATCGGCTGAAAACGCATGAGCGCTTTCCGGAAGGCTGGACGATAACAACCATCAATGAAACGGAACTGGTTGTTGATGTGGGTGACACATGTGAACCAGGAAAATGGACGTGGCAACGAGAAGGAACGGATAAGAATGAATTTACGGATAATGCTGTGGCTGCTGGCGTTCAGCCATCCGCTGTGGGCCGCCGCGCCAAAACCGGTCACGCTGGTGGTGGATGACGTTCCTGTAGCCCAGGTACTACAGAGTCTGGTTGCCCAGGAGAATAGAAATCTGGTGATATCGCCTGATGTCGGCGGCACGCTTTCGCTCAATCTGAAGCGCGTCCCCTGGCGACAGGCATTACAGACGGTTGTCGCCAGCGCTGGCCTCGTTTTGCGAGAGGAGGGCGGCATTTTTTATGTGTATACCGCGGCCTGGCAGCGTGAACAGCAGGAACGCTCGGAACAGGAGCGGGCCCGAAGACAGCTTGATGCGCCGCTGGTGTCTCACAGCATCGCTTTTTCCTATGCCGATGCCGGAGAGCTGCAGAAAGCCGCGGAAAAACTCCTGAGTCCAAAGGGGAGTTTATCCGTCGACACGCGTACCAACCGGCTGCTGATTCGGGATAACCAGACGGTGGTGGAGACTCTACAGCGCTGGGCCGCCCAGATGGATATTCCCGTCGAACAGGTCGAGCTGGCGGCGCACATTGTGACCATTAATGAAAAAAGCCTGCGCGAGCTAGGGGTGAAGTGGAATCTCGCCGACGCCACCGACGCGGGCAAAGTTGGACAGCTCACCACGCTTGGCAGCGATCTTTCCGTTGCCAGCGCCACCAGCCACGTGGGTTTTAACATCGGACGGATCAATGGTCGGCTGCTTGATCTGGAACTCTCTGCGCTGGAGCAAAAACAGCAGGTCGATATTATCGCCAGCCCGAGGCTTCTGGCCTCGCATATGCAACCAGCCAGCATCAAGCAGGGGAGTGAGATCCCGTATCAGGTCTCAAGCGGTGAAAGCGGGGCGACCTCAGTTGAGTTTAAGGAGGCGGTATTAGGCATGGAGGTCACGCCGGTGGTGTTGCCGGGGGGACGCGTGCGCCTGAAATTACACATCAGCGAAAATATGCCGGGACAGGTTCTGCAGCAGGCCGATGGCGAAACGCTGGCTATCGACAAGCAGGAGATAGAAACCCAGGTGGAGGTAAAAAGTGGAGAAACGCTGGCGTTGGGCGGAATATTTTCCCAGAAGAACAAAACTGGCACTGACAGCGTACCGGGGCTTGGGAGCATCCCCTGGATTGGATCGCTTTTTCGCCATGACGGGAAAGACAACGAAAGGCGTGAATTAGTGGTGTTTATTACGCCACGTCTGGTCGGTATTCGCTGACGGGTAACGATCCCCGCAATGATTTTGCATTCAGTTTGTTGCAGATGTTTGACGTGGGGCATGAATTAGCATACAAGGAGTACCGATTTGAGTTGGACTTACGTCTTATTACCTTATGCGCCCGACGCGGTGATTTAATCAGTTGCCAAACAAGCCGGAGTATTGAGATAATTTTTAGTCTGACTCTCGCTCTATTGCATATGAGGTTTCAGTTCATGTCCTGCTACGCTGGGTGTCTGCGAAGCGGGGATTACCATTAACGAATAGTCTTAGTAGTACCGATAAAATGGCAGAGAAACGCAATATCTTTCTGGTTGGGCCTATGGGTGCCGGCAAAAGCACTATTGGGCGTCAGTTAGCTCAACAACTCAATATGGAATTTTACGATTCTGATCAAGAGATTGAGAAACGAACCGGAGCTGATGTGGGCTGGGTTTTCGATGTAGAAGGCGAAGAAGGTTTCCGTGACCGAGAAGAAAAAGTGATCAACGAACTCACGGAAAAACAGGGCATCGTTCTGGCAACAGGCGGCGGTTCTGTGAAATCTCGCGAAACCCGTAACCGTCTCTCCGCCCGTGGCGTAGTGGTCTATCTTGAGACGACTATCGAGAAACAGCTGGCACGTACGCAGCGCGATAAAAAGCGCCCGCTGCTGCAGGTTGAAACGCCACCACGCGAAGTTCTGGAAGCATTGGCCGATGAACGCAATCCGCTGTATGAAGAGATTGCCGATGTGACCATTCGTACTGACGACCAGAGCGCTAAAGTGGTTGCAAACCAGATTATTCATATGCTGGAAAGCAACTGATTCTGGCTTTATATACACTCGCCTGCGGGTAAAAGCATTAAAGGTGGATGTCGCGTCATGGAGAGGATTACAGTTACTCTCGGGGAACGTAGTTACCCTATCACCATCGCGGCTGGTTTGTTTAACGACCCAGCTTCCTTTTTACCACTGAAAGCGGGTGATCAGGCGATGCTGGTCACCAATGAGACGCTGGCTCCGCTTTATCTCGACCGCGTACGCCATCTGCTTGAGCAGGCGGGCGTAAAAGTCGACAGTGTGATTCTCCCCGATGGCGAGCAGTATAAAAGCCTGACGGTACTGGATACCGTCTTTACCGCATTGCTGCAAAAACCGCACGGTCGCGATACAACACTGCTTGCCCTGGGCGGCGGTGTTGTGGGCGATCTGACCGGCTTTGCGGCCGCAAGCTATCAGCGCGGCGTCCGTTTTATTCAAATCCCAACCACGTTGCTGTCCCAGGTCGACTCCTCTGTGGGTGGCAAAACGGCAGTCAACCATCCGCTCGGCAAAAACATGATTGGCGCGTTCTACCAGCCTGCATCGGTGGTGGTGGATCTCGACTGTCTGAAAACCCTGCCGAAGCGCGAACTGGCTTCGGGTCTGGCGGAAGTGATCAAATACGGCATTATTCTGGATGGCGAGTTCTTTGTCTGGCTTGAAGAGAATATGGATGCGTTGCTGGGCCTGGATGAGGCTAAACTGGCATACTGCATTCGTCGTTGCTGTGAGCTGAAAGCAGAAGTTGTCGCTGCAGACGAGCGTGAAACGGGCTTACGTGCTTTACTGAATCTTGGGCATACGTTTGGTCACGCGATTGAAGCCGAAATGGGTTACGGCAACTGGCTGCACGGTGAAGCCGTCGCGGCCGGAATGGTCATGGCAGCCCGCACCTCTGAACGCCTCGGACAGTTCAAACCGGAAGAGACGGCACGTATCATTGCGCTGCTTGAACGTGCAGGTTTGCCGGTGACCGGGCCTCAGGAGATGTCGGCGCAAGCGTATTTACCCCACATGATGCGCGATAAAAAAGTATTGGCAGGTGAGATGCGTCTTGTACTCCCGCTTGCAATAGGGAAGAGTGAAGTGCGCGGCGGAGTGCCGCACGATGTCGTTCTTGGCGCTATCGCTGATTGTCAGCAGGCGTAACAACTAGAAAGGTCAGGCCACTGTCGCAGGTGGTCGTTTAGCTTCAGGTGAAATGCAAAGTCGTTGGCATAAGCCTTTGAGTGGGGTGTTAAATGGATGAATTCAAACCAGAAGACGAGCTGAAACCCGATCCCAGCGATCGTCGTACTGGTCGTTCTCGTCAATCTTCAGAACGTGATAACGAGCCGCAGATCAACTTTGACGATGTTGATCTGGATGCAGACGATCGTCGCCCTTCGCGCAGCCGCAACGCGCACGAAGAGCGAGCAGAAGAGGATTATGAGTCCGAAGAAGATTCAATGGACGAACAGCCTGTAGAGCGTCGCCCGCGTAAACGTAAAAAAGCCGCTGCGCCGAAACCGGCTTCCCGCCAGTACATTATGATGGGCCTTGGCGTTCTGGTGCTTGTGCTGTTGATTGTCGGCATTGGCTCCGCGCTTAAAGCACCGTCAACGAACTCAACCGAGCAAACTGCTTCCGCTGAGAAGAGCATCAACCTGTCCGGTAACGATGCGTCCAATCAGGCGAATGGTGCACAGCCTGCACCGGGAGCGACTTCCGCAGAGCAGACCGCAGGCAACACCACAGCGCCGCAGGATGTTTCTCTGCCGCCCGTTTCTTCAACCCCTGCTCAGGGTCAGGCACCTGCTACGCCTGAAGGCCAGCAGCGCGTAGAAGTTCAGGGAGACCTGAACAATGCGCTGACGCAGTCGCAGAACCAGCAGCAGGTTGATAACGTCGTGGTTAACTCCACGCTGCCAACCGAGCCGGCAACCGTTGCCCCGATTCGCGGTGGTAACGCACAGCCGCAAACGGCCGCGACGGAAACTAAACCGCGCCAGACGCAAACTGCGACGCGTCCTGAACGTAAGCAGGCGGTGATTGAGCCTAAGCGTGAAACCAAACCTCAGTCAGTAGTCAAAGCGCCTGAAGTGAAAGCCGTACCGGCACAGCCGAAACATACTGAAACGGCGGCGGTGAGCGAGCCTGCGAAAGCGCCAGTCACGCAGACGGCGCCGAAAGCAACGGCGACCACAACAGCACCGGCTGCCACAGCTGCGCCTGCAGCAACGGCTCCAGCAGCCACGGCAACAGCCTCCAGCAGCGCCGCAGGCAAAACGGCAGGTAACGTTGGCTCGCTGAAGTCTGCGCCATCCAGCAACTACACCCTGCAGCTGAGCAGTTCGTCTAACTATGACAACCTCAACAGCTGGGCGAAGAAATCAAATCTGAAAAACTATGTTGTTTATCAGACGACCCGTAACGGTCAACCGTGGTACGTGCTGGTCAGCGGCGTGTATTCGTCCAAAGATGAAGCGAAACGTGCCGTTGCGGCACTGCCAGCGGATGTTCAGGCGAAAAACCCCTGGGCGAAGCCGATTCATCAGGTTCAGGCCGATCTGAAGTAATGTTTAAAGCGCAGGATGCTGTCGGAGCTTTCTCCACAGCCGGAGAAGGTGTAATCAGTTAGTCAGCATGAAAAAAAATCGCGCTTTTCTGAAATGGGCAGGGGGGAAATACCCCCTGCTCGATGATATTAAAAAGCACCTGCCTGAAGGCGAGTGTCTAATCGAGCCTTTCGTGGGTGCAGGATCGGTGTTCCTCAACACCGATTTTTCTCGTTATATCCTGGCGGATATCAACAACGATCTTATCAGCCTCTATAACATCGTTAAGCTGCGTACCGAAGAGTATGTCGCAGAGGCGCGCAAGCTGTTTACGCCAGAGAACAACACCCCTGACGTCTACTATCAGTTCCGCGCGGAGTTTAATCAGAGCCAGGATCCGTTCCGCAGAGCGCTGCTATTCCTCTATCTCAATCGTCATGGTTACAACGGCCTGTGCCGGTATAATCTTCGTGGGGAATTTAACGTGCCGTTTGGTCGCTATAAGCGCCCGTATTTCCCGCAGGACGAGCTGTATCACTTTGCCGAAAAAGCGCAGAACGCTGAGTTTCATTGTCTCTCCTATGAAGAATGTATGGAGCTGGCAGGCGTAAACTCGGTGGTTTACTGTGATCCGCCTTACGCACCATTGTCTGCAACGGCGAATTTCACCGCTTATCACACCAACAGCTTCAGCCCGGCCGAACAGGCTCGTCTGGCTGAGATGGCGGAAAAGCTGGTCAGCAAAAGAATTCCGGTGTTAATTTCAAATCACGACACGCCTGATACGCGCGAATGGTACAAAGCCGCGAAGCATTTTCAGGTTAAGGTGCGGCGTAGCATTAGCAGCAACGGCGGCACGCGTAAAAAGGTGGACGAACTTCTGGCTCTTTATCGCCCCTGAGCCGTTTTGCCCGCCGGTAAACACATTTCAAGGAGAAGCGGATGAAACAGTTTTTGATTGCTCCCTCAATTCTGTCGGCCGATTTTGCCCGCCTGGGTGAAGACACTGCCAAAGCTCTCGCGGCTGGTGCAGATGTTGTCCATTTCGACGTTATGGACAACCACTACGTCCCTAATCTGACCATTGGCCCAATGGTGCTCAAAGCATTACGTAACTACGGCATTACCGCCCCGATCGACGTTCATCTTATGGTGAAGCCTGTTGATCGCATCGTGCCTGACTTCGCCGCAGCGGGTGCCAGCATCATCACTTTCCATCCGGAAGCCTCTGAACACGTAGACCGCACGCTGCAGCTGATCAAAGAGAACGGTTGTAAAGCGGGCCTGGTGTTTAACCCGGCCACGCCGCTGAGCTATCTCGATTATGTCATGGATAAACTGGACGTGATCCTGCTGATGTCTGTTAACCCGGGCTTTGGCGGTCAGTCGTTTATCCCCCATACGCTGGATAAGCTGCGTGAAGTACGCCGTCGCATTGATGAATCAGGTTACGATATTCGTCTGGAAGTGGACGGCGGTGTGAAAGTGAATAACATTGGTGAAATTGCGGCGGCAGGTGCGGATATGTTCGTTGCCGGTTCAGCCATTTTCGACCAACCGGATTACAAAAAAGTCATTGATGAAATGCGCCGCGAGCTGGCGAAGGTAAGTCATGGATAAATTGCAGGCAATTCGGGGTATCGCATTTGACCTCGACGGCACGCTGGTCGACAGCGCGCCGGGCTTAACGAGCGCCGTAGACCAGGCGCTGTACGCGCTTGAACTTCCCGTTGCGGGTGAAGAGCGTGTCGTCACGTGGATTGGCAACGGGGCCGATGTTCTGATGGAGCGCGCGTTGACGTGGGCGCGTCAGGAGCGTGCGTCACAGCGTTCCGCCCAGGGTAAACCGAGCGTCGATCACGCGGATATCCCGCAGGAAGAGCAGCTGCGTATTCTGCGCAAACTGTTCGATCGTTTCTATGAAGAGACGGTCGAAGAGGGCAGCTTCCTGTTCCCGGACGTTCAGGAAACGCTGAGCGCGCTGTCCGCGAAGGGCATTCCGCTGGGACTGGTGACCAACAAACCGACACCTTTTGTCGCACCTCTGCTGGAAGCGCTTGATATCGCGAAGTATTTCTCCGTGATTGTGGGCGGCGACGACGTGCAAAACAAAAAGCCCCATCCGGAACCGCTGCTGCTGGTGGCAGGAAAATTATCCTTAACGCCTGCGGAGCTGCTCTTTGTCGGCGATTCACGCAATGATATTCTGGCTGCCCGCGCGGCTGGATGTCCTTCCGTGGGGTTAACCTATGGCTACAACTACGGTGAAGCCATCACGCTGAGTGAGCCGGACGTTGTTTTCGACCACTTCAAAGATTTGTTGCCCGCTCTCGGGCTTTCGCACAGTGAAAATCAGGAATTGAACAATGACTAAGCCCATCGTTTTTAGTGGCGCACAGCCTTCAGGTGAATTGACCATTGGTAACTACATGGGTGCGCTACGTCAGTGGGTCAGCATGCAGGATGAGTACCATTGCATTTACTGCATCGTCGATCTCCATGCGATTACCGCGCGTCAGGATCCTGAGAAGCTGCGCAAAGCCACGCTGGACACCCTGGCGCTGTACCTGGCCTGCGGCATCGATCCTGAGAAGAGCACCATTTTCGTTCAGTCCCACGTACCGGAGCACGCGCAGCTGGGCTGGGCGCTGAACTGCTACACCTATTTCGGTGAGCTGAGCCGCATGACCCAGTTCAAGGATAAATCTGCCCGCTACTCTGAAAACATCAACGCCGGTCTGTTTGACTATCCGGTGCTGATGGCGGCAGACATCCTGCTGTATCAAACCAACCAGGTGCCGGTGGGTGAAGACCAGAAGCAGCACCTGGAGCTGAGCCGTGACATCGCCCAGCGCTTTAACGCGATCTATGGCGATGTGTTTAAAGTGCCTGAGCCATTTATTCCGAAGTCCGGCGCGCGCGTCATGTCGCTGCTTGAGCCGACCAAGAAGATGTCCAAGTCTGACGATAACCGCAATAACGTTATCGGCCTGCTGGAAGATCCGAAATCGGTAGTGAAAAAACTCAAGCGCGCGGTCACGGACTCCGACGAGCCGCCTGTTGTGCGCTACGACGTGCAGAACAAAGCGGGCGTCTCCAACCTGCTGGATATCCTCTCCGGTGTGACCGGTCAGAGCATCCCTGAGCTGGAAAAACACTTCGAAGGCAAGATGTACGGCCACCTGAAAGGCGAAGTGGCAGATGCCGTTTCCGGCATGCTTACTGAGCTGCAGGAGCGTTATCACCGCTACCGTAACGACGAAGCTTTCCTGCAGAAAGTGATGAAAGAGGGCGCGGAAAAAGCCAGCGCGCGCGCGTCCGAAACCCTGAAAGCGGTGTACAACGCGATTGGGTTTGTTGCGAAGCCTTGAGTCTGCTTGCCGGGTGTCGCTAACGCTTACCCGGCCTACAGGATCGTGTAGGTCGGGTAAGGCAAAGCCGCCACCCGACAAAAAACACACTCTCCAAAACTAAAAAACCGGGACATCCCGGTTTTTTTACGCCTGTAAAACGCTTACTGCTGTGCCGCCGGACCGCAACCACCGATGATCTTCGAAATGGAGATCGCCGGGTGCAGCAGGTAATCGTAGCTGCAGTTATTTTTGGTGTTCTGTACATGACCGGTACAGGCAGTCAGAGTCGATAACAGGCCAACCAAAACGGCGGCCTTTGCCAGTTTGAACATACGCATTCCTTGTCTTAAAAACGAAAGTTAGATGTTTATCAAGGGAATAAAGGGGAAAGTTCCACTTCGGGGCAGTATGTTATCGACAGCGGTAAGAGGGGAGTAGTCCGTATAGGGACTACTCCGGAAAGGAAGAATATGCGTTAGTGATTCGAAAACCAGTTCAGCTTATCGCGCAGCTCAACCACGCGGCCCACCACGATCAGCGCCGGGCTTTCGACCTGCTGCGCCAGCTCGCCCAGCTGCGTCAGCACGCCATCCACCACGCGCTGCGTAATGGCGGTGCCGTTTTCGACCAGCGCGACGGGCATATCCGCATTCATACCGTGCCCCAGCAGCTTCGCCTGAATCGTGGCGGCCTGATTGAGCCCCATGTAGAACACCAGCGTCTGCTTTTCGGCGGCCAGGTTATGCCAGTCCAGCTCGCTGCCGGTCTTCAGGTGGCCCGTCACCAGACGCACGCTCTGAGCGTAGTCGCGGTGGGTCAGCGGAATGCCAGAGTACGCTGAACAGCCGGACGCCGCCGTAATGCCGGGCACCACGGAGAACGGAATACCCGCGTCGCACAGGGTTTCCAGCTCCTCGCCGCCGCGACCAAAGATAAACGGATCGCCACCCTTAAGGCGCACCACGCGTTTACCTTTCTGCGCCTCGCGCAGAAGGATCTGGTTAATCTCCTCCTGCGGCACGCAGTGGTAGCCCGCCCGTTTGCCCACGAAGACGCGGTCGGCATCGCGGCGCACCAGGTTCATGATGTCATCGGAGACCAGACGGTCGTAAACCACGGTATCGGCCTGCTGGATCTGCTGTAGCCCTTTTAGCGTCAGCAAGCCCGCATCGCCGGGGCCTGCGCCCACCAGCACCACTTCACCGCGATGGTCCAGCGGTTCGCTCAGCAGCTGTTCGGTCGTCTCTTCAACGGCTTTGGTGTCCTGATTCGCCAGCGACTGCGCCAGCCTGTCGTTCACAAAGAATTTTTCCCAGAAGCGACGGCGCTCGCCCACGGTCGCGAAGGTTTGCTTCACGCGTGAACGCAGCTGCCCGGCATAATGCGCAATCTGACCAAGATGCTGCGGCAGCAGGGCTTCCAGCTTTTCCCGCAGCAGGCGGGCGAGAACCGGGGAGCGTCCGCCGGACGATACGGCTATCATCAGCGGCGAGCGGTCGATAATCGACGGCATGATGAAGCTGGCCTCTTTCGGCGCATCCACCACGTTGCAGAAAATTCTGCGCGCTTCGCAGGCATCGCTCACGCGCTGGTTCACTTCATCGTCATCCGTCGCTGCAATGGTCAGCCAGCAGGTATCCAGCAGGGACTCATCAAACTCTCCCTGTTCCAGCGTAAGCATCCCTTCCTGGGCCCAGACCTCAAACTGGGGGGCGAAGGACAGGGCATTCACGGTCAGGCGGGCGCCAGCCTCTAACAGCAGTCGCGCTTTGCGTTCGGCCACATCGCCGCCGCCCACGAGCAGGCAGTCGCGGTTGCGTAATTGACAAAAAATCGGCAGGTGATCCACGACGTTACCTCACAGCATTCATGGCGGGGGAAGAATTGACGTCAGGATAACAGCAGGAATCGTACAGAACATACGGTTTTTCCTGCCGTTACCCATAAGGGGTCATAAGCCTTTCCTATTGAAAAGGCGAGGGGTTACGCTTTCAGCTGCACCTCGCCGTCCTTCACGCGGACGTCGTAGTGTTTGACCGAGAAGCTTTCATCTTCCATGCAGAGTCCGTCGGTTAAGCGGAAACGCTGCTTTTTCAGCGGACTGGCAACCCACAGTTCCCCCTGATGTTCGGCAATCAGTCCGCGGGAGAGCACGCTGGCCTCGAAGAACGGGTCGATGTTGCTGATAGCAAAGACCTGTTGATCGTGGTGAGGGCGGAAAATCGCCACCTGCTCGCTGCCCAGCAGCGCGCACACACCGGTGGCGGGGATAATGTCGTTAATATCGCAAATGTTTATCCACTGGCTCATGCGTTTTCCTCCACCAGCGTAACCGGAATACGTTCATACGGCGTGGCCGGACGATGCTGTTCGCGCTCCGGCACTACCTGCACGTTCGGGTCGCGCTGGGTGCTATTTATGAAGTGTTTGAAGCGCGTCTGCGCCGCCGGGGTGTTGACGGTTTCCGTCCATTCGCAGATCACCGCCTCGCGCAGGCGGGCCATCTCGGCTTCCAGATGCTCGTTCAGGCCCAGCTTGTCGTCGATAATGACTGATTTCAGGTAGTCGATGCCGCCCTCGAGGTTATCGAGCCAGGAGGCGGTACGGGTCAGCTTATCGGCGGTACGGATGTAGAACATCATGAAGCGGTCGAGATACTGAATCAGCGTGTCGCGATCGAGATCCGCAGCCAGCAGGTCCGCATGACGCGGTTTCATGCCGCCGTTGCCGCACACATAGAGGTTCCAGCCTTTTTCGGTGGCGATGATCCCCACGTCTTTACCCTGCGCTTCCGCACATTCGCGGGTGCAGCCGGAGACGCCGAACTTCATTTTGTGCGGGGTACGGATGCCTTTGTAGCGGTTTTCCAGCTCCACGCCGAAGCCCACGCTGTCGCCGACGCCGTAGCGGCACCAGGTGCTGCCCACGCAGGTTTTCGCCATGCGCAGCGCTTTGGCATACGCGTGACCGGTTTCGAAGCCAGCCTCAATCAGCTGACGCCAGATTTCCGGCAGATCGTCTTTCTGCGCGCCAAACAGGCCGATACGCTGGGAGCCGGTGATTTTGGTGTAGAGGTTAAATTCACGCGCGATACGGCCCACCGCGACCAGCCCTTCCGGCGTGATTTCGCCGCCGGCGGAACGTGGAATCACGGAGTAGGTGCCGTCTTTCTGGATGTTGGCCAGGAAATTGTCGTTGGTGTCCTGCAGCGGCGTATGCTCGGGCTTGAGCACGTACTCGTTCCAGCAGGAGGCCAGCAGGGAGCCGACGGTCGGTTTACAGACTTCGCAGCCGTAGCCCTGGCCGTGCTTCGCCAGCAGTTCGTCGAAGGATTTGATGCCCTCCACGCGGATCAGGTGATACAGCTCCTGGCGAGAATACGCGAAGTGCTCGCACAGGTTGTTGTTCACCTCGATGCCCTGTTTCGCCAGTTCGGCGTTCAGCACCTGAGTGACCAGCGGAATACAGCCGCCGCAGCCGGTACCGGCTTTGGTTTCGGCTTTCAGGGCCGCAACGGTGTGGCAGCCTTTGTTGATGGCGGAGATCAGCATGCCTTTGGTGACGTCGAAGCAGGAGCAAATCTGCGCGCTGTCCGGCAGTTTATCCACGCCGATTGACGGCTTGCCGCTGGAGGCATGAGCCGGAAGGATCAGCGCGTCCGGGTTTTCCGGCAGTTCGATGGCGTTGAGCACCAGCTGGAGCAGATTGCCGAAGTCACTGGTGTCGCCCACCAGCACCGCGCCGAGCAGGGTTTTGTTGTCCTGGCTGACGATGAGTCGTTTGTAGACCTCTTTGCTTTCGTCGAGATAGACATAGCTGCGGGAATTCGGGGTGCGGCCATGCGCATCGCCAATACCGCCGACATCTACGCCCAGCAGCTTCAGCTTGGCGCTCAAGTCTGCGCCGGTAAAGGCGTTTTCGCTGCCGAGGATATGGTCCACTGCGACCTGTGCCATTTTGTAGCCGGGCGCCACCAGACCGTATACGCGGTTGTTCCAGCTGGCGCATTCGCCAATCGCGTAGATATCCGGATCGGAGGTCTGGCAGGTGTCGTTAATCATGATCCCGCCGCGCTGCGCCACGGCAAGACCGCACTGGGTCGCCAGCTTGTCGCGCGGACGAATACCGGTGGAGAAGACGATGAAGTCCACTTCCAGCTCGCTGCCGTCGGCAAAGCGCATGGTTTTTCGCGCTTCAGTCCCTTCCTGAACGATCTCTTTGGTGTTCTTGCTGGTGTGAACCTTCACGCCCATGCTTTCGATTTTACGACGCAGCTGGTCACCGCCCATGTGGTCGAGCTGTTCTGCCATCAGCATCGGGGCAAATTCGATGACATGGGTTTCAACGCCGAGGTTTTTCAGCGCGCCTGCCGCTTCCAGACCCAGCAGGCCGCCCCCCACCACCGCGCCGCGTTTGCTTCGACGCGCGCAGGATTCGATGGCGTTAAGGTCTTCAATGGTACGGTAGACGAAGCAATCCTGAGTTTCCGAGCCTTTAATTGGCGGGATCCACGGATAGGAGCCCGTCGCCATGATCAGCTTGTCGTAAAAAACCGTACGCCCGGCGCTGGAGTGGATCACTTTTTCCTGACGGTTGATGGTGATAGCGCGTTCGCCCACCAGCACTTTTACGCCATGCTTCTCGTAGAAACCTTCACGCACCAGAGAGAGCTCTTCGGCGGTATGATGGGAGAAGTAGGAAGACAGGTGCACACGGTCGTACGCCTTGCGGGGTTCTTCACAGAACACGGTAATATCGAACTGCTCAGCATCGGCCTTATCGAGAAGATCCTCAATAAAGCGGTGGCCGACCATGCCGTTACCGATGATAGCGAGTCTGAGTTTGCTCATTATTGCCTCGATTTCTTTTCTATTATTACCTACCTTAACGATTCAGCAGGGGCGCTTATTGATGCAAATCAAATACGTCTTCGCCTACTCCTTAGGTGGTATATGACTGATTTGTCAGGATTTTTATAAGTGGCGGAAATCGCAGGCTTTTCGTGCTCGTTGAATTTGTGTACAAATCAGGAGATGGTTTTGCCAAAATCGATACGCCTGAAAATCAGCGGCGTTTTTTAGGGGAAGGGTATGTCTACAACACCGTTATGGCTTGTTCAGAATGTTCGTTTACCGGGTCGGGAAGGGCTGTGGCATCTCGCCATTGAGAACGGGCGATTTGGTGACATCACCCCGATGGACGACACCCACGCCGAAAGTTATGAAGTATTGAATGCGCGCGGTGGGCTGGCTATCCCGCCGTTCATTGAGCCGCATATCCATCTTGATACGACCCAGACGGCGGGCGAACCGAACTGGAACCAGTCCGGCACGCTGTTTGAGGGCATTGAGCGCTGGGCGGAGCGCAAGGCGTTGCTCAGCCATGACGACGTGAAAGCGCGCGCCTGGAAAACGCTGAAGTGGCAAATCGCTAACGGCATCCAGTTTGTCCGCACCCATGTGGATGTCTCCGACCCGACGCTTACCGCCCTGAAGGCGATGCTCGAGGTGAAGCAGGAGGTGGCCCCGTGGGTAACGCTGCAAATCGTTGCGTTTCCGCAGGAAGGGATTCTCTCTTACCCGAACGGCGCGGCGCTGCTGGAAGAGGCGTTAAAGCTGGGCGCCGACGTGGTGGGGGCGATCCCACACTTCGAGTTCACCCGCGAGTATGGCGTGCAGTCGCTGCACATCGCTTTTGAACTGGCGAAGAAGTATGACCGTCCGCTGGATATCCACTGCGATGAAATCGACGACGAGCAGTCGCGGTTTGTCGAGACGGTGGCAGCGCTGGCGTATGAGGCCGGCATCGGCCCGCGCGTGACGGCCAGCCATACCACCGCCATGCACTCCTACAACGGCGCTTACACCTCGCGGCTCTTCCGTCTGCTGAAGATGTCGGGGATTAACTTCGTCGCAAACCCGCTGGTCAATATCCACCTGCAGGGGCGCTTTGATGACTATCCGAAGCGCCGCGGCATCACCCGGGTAAAAGAGCTGCAGGAAGCGGGTATTAACGTCTGCTTTGGTCACGACGACGTCTTCGACCCGTGGTACCCGCTCGGCACCGGCAATATGCTGCAGGTGCTGCATATGGGGCTGCACGTCTGTCAGATGATGGGGTATCCGCAAATCGACAATGGCCTAAACCTGATCACCCACAACAGCGCCCGTACCTTCGGCCTGAGCGATTACGGTATTGAAACGGGAAATCCGGCAAACCTGATTATTCTGCCTGCGGAGAGCGGGTTTGAAGCGGTGCGCTGTCAGGTGCCGGTGCGCTGGTCGATTCGTCAGGGGCGGATTATCGCCACCACGCAGCTGGCGCAAACCTGGATCCAGATGGATACCGGAGGAGAAGAGGTGAGTTTTGCCAGAAACAGCCCCTCTGCGTAATGCAAAGGGGCGCAGGGGTTAGTGAGACGCTGCCGCCGCGTTGTGCTGGCGGTGGCGGGTCACGAAGCCCAGAACGAAGCACATGATGAACACCACGGCGTACAGACCGTTCGCGGTGTGCAGCGCGGCCAGCGGGCCGCTGTGGGCAACGATCGGACCCGTCACCACGAAGGTCAGCATGGTGCCGATGGTGCCGCAGGTCAGAACGAAGTTAACCAGCTTCGGCGAGGCCACTTTGGTCTGCAGGGAGCCCAGGGTAATGATCGAGGTATAAATGGCGCTGGAGAAGAACCCCAGGGTCAGAATGAACCACGGCATATGTTCCGGGGAGCCGTTGATGAACAGATACATCAGCACGGTCGCCAGGCCCGCCAGCACGGTCAGAATGCGCTGCAGGTCGAAGAAGCGCAGGATGAAGCTAAACGCCCACATGCCGAACATGTAAGACATCCAGAAATCGCTCACCAGTTTGCCCGCATCGTTCAGGCTCATGCCCAGACCTTTGGCGTATTCCGGTACCCAGGAGATAAAGCCCAGCTGGCCCAGGATGTAGCACAGGGCGGCGATGGAGAGGAACAGCACGCCGATACCCCATTTCTCTTTAGCGACGGGTTCTGCAGTGGTTTGCGCTTTCTTGCCCAGCACCGGGAACTCGCAGCCGAAGGTCAGAATAAAGATCGCCACGTAGACCAGACCAATGCAGGCATAGACCCAGTACCACTCAATGCTGCGGGCCAGGAGAAAGGCCGCGACCATTGGGAAAATCATCCCGGCCATGCTGAAGAAGGAGTCGGTAAACAGCAGACGCGCGCCGCGCTGGCGGCCTTCATACATATGGGTAATCAGGAACGTACCAATCGACATGGTGATCCCGCTGACCAGACCGAGCACGAACATGGCGGCGGAGAACAGGGCGATGCTGTGGCTCAGCATCAGTCCCGCCACGGCGGCGACCATCAGTACAAAGCCGAAGCGTAACTGGGTTTTCAGCGGGACGATTTCCATCAGCCAGGCATTCAGGAAGATAGAGATCAGGATCCCCGCGTTGAGGAAGGTGAAGGTGTTACTCATGCTGGAAACGGGCAGCTGGAAGTAGTCTGCGATATTCCCCATCACCATCCCGGTGACGATCACCAACGCGCCGGTCAGGGCGTAGGAGAAGAAGCTGATCCATGTGAGCTTGATGCGATTGCTGTTAGTCATGTCTGGCCTGTTCAGAAAAAGAAAAGCGCCCAGGGGCGCTGAGAGCGGGCAGATTTTAGTCGTTAAAGTGATCTATTCCTATCTTTTAAGGGCAATGAATGTGTCATTGCAGGTTTTAGTGTGATCTAAATCACATTAATTGGCGGCATAGCCAATCGTTTGCGTAGTAATAATTGTTTCAACTTCGTAAAATTAGGTAAAAGGCTGGTCTCCGTTCATACTGCTCTTTAGAATCAAGCCATTCGCTTTTTATACTGCTCTTTGTTAAGGAATTCTCATGCTCAAATCAACACTGGCGGCTGTCGCAGCTGTGTTTGCTCTTTCTGCCGTTTCCCCTGCTGCGCTGGCAGCAAAAGGGGACCCTCACGTTCTGCTGACCACCTCCGCCGGGAATATTGAGCTGGAACTGAATAGCCAGAAAGCCCCTGTTTCCGTGAAAAACTTCCTCGACTATGTGAACAGCGGTTTCTACAACAACACCACTTTCCACCGCGTAATCCCAGGCTTCATGATTCAGGGTGGCGGTTTCAACGAACAAATGCAGCAGAAACAGCCAAACCCGGCTATTAAAAACGAAGCGGACAACGGCCTGCTGAACAAACGCGGTACCATCTCAATGGCGCGTACCGCGGACAAAGATAGCGCGACCAGCCAGTTCTTCCTCAACGTAGCGGATAACGCCTTCCTCGACCACGGTCAGCGCGACTTTGGCTATGCGGTCTTTGGTAAAATCGTGAAAGGGATGGACGTGGCTGACAAGATTTCTCAGGTGCCTACTCACGACGTCGGTCCGTATCAGAATGTCCCGTCAAAACCAGTGGTTATCCTCTCCGCCAAAGTTCTGCCGTAACTCTTCTGAGCGCGGGCTTCTCCGGCCCGCGTTATGTAGCCCTCCCTGCGAAAGCGCGTTTTGCTGCTTATACTTGTGGCAAACGGACTATTCAGGGAGGCGTTAAGTGAAAAAACTCACCGACAAGCAAAAATCCCGTCTCTGGGAACAGCAGCGTAACGTCAATTTACAGGCCAGTTGTCTCCTTGAAAAAGGTAATGGTCCCTCAGAACCCCATATTGAGACGCTGGAGCTTAGGCCTTCCGCGCCCGGGCTACCCCATCTGTGCCTTATTCATCGTCATTTGTACCGCAGTGAGATGAAGCGGGCAGGTGAGCTCCGTACCGAGGATATTTTTAAAGGTGACATTCCCTTCTGCCATTTTGAGTACATCGAAAAGATGGGGAACGAGCTGATGGCGGCGCTGGAAAGCGAAAAATATCTTGTGGGTCTTGAGAAAGCGGCGTTTGTTGACAGAGTTAGCCACTACTACTGCGAAATCAACATGCTGCATCCGTTTATGGGCGGCAACGGCATTGCCCAACGCGTTTTCTTCGAGCAGCTGGCGCTCCACGCGGGCTACTCGCTGGACTGGCGTGATATCGACCCCGAGCTGTGGGTTGCGGCTAACCGAAGTGGCGCAACGGGAGATTTAACCGCGTTAAACGCTATCTTTGCCAAAGTAGTGAGCGAAGCGCGGGAATCTGAGTAGAATAGGGCGGCATTTTTTTCGGGAGCCGCCATGATTCTGCTGATTGATAACTACGATTCCTTCACCTGGAACCTTTACCAGTATTTTTGTGAACTGGGTGCAGAGGTGGTTGTCCGCCGTAACGACGAGATCGCTCTCGCCGATATCGAGACGCTGGCGCCGCAGAAAATAGTGATTTCACCCGGCCCCTGCACTCCGTCGGAATCGGGTATTTCGCTGGAGGTTATCCAGCACTATGCCGGCAAGCTGCCAATCCTGGGCGTCTGCCTGGGCCATCAGGCAATTGCCCAGGCGTTTGGTGCCACCATCGTGCGCGCCGCGAAAGTGATGCACGGTAAAACCTCTCCGGTCACCCACGCCGGCACCGGGGTGTTCACGGGGCTCAATAATCCTTTAATCGTGACGCGCTACCATTCCCTGGTCATTGACCCGTCGACGCTGCCCGACTGTTTTGAGGTGACCGCCCGGAGCGATACGCAGGAGATCATGGGGATTCGCCACCGCGAATGGGATCTCGAAGGCGTGCAGTTCCACCCGGAAAGTATCCTCAGCGAGCAGGGGCACGCGCTGCTGGCAAATTTCCTCAATCGCTGAAAATCTGTTGCCTTGCTGTGATTTTTTATGCATATTTTGTGATTATATTTTCACATTCACTGTGACATAAAATGGATGGTCATGACATGGCAACTGAACAACCAGCAATTACCCGCGCGACATTTGATGAAGTGATCCTGCCGATTTATGCACCGGCTGAATTTATCCCGGTGAAGGGAAAAGGCAGCCGCGTCTGGGATCAGCAGGGTAAAGAGTATGTAGATTTCGCGGGGGGTATTGCGGTCACGGCGCTGGGTCATTGCCATCCCGCGCTGGTGGAGGCGCTGAAAACCCAGGGCGAAACCCTGTGGCACACCAGCAACGTGTTCACCAACGAACCGGCGCTGCGCCTGGGCCGCAAGATCATTGATGCGACCTTCGCGGAACGCGTGCTGTTTATGAACTCCGGCACTGAAGCCAACGAAACTGCCTTTAAGCTGGCGCGCTACTACGCGACTACGCGCCACAGCCCGTACAAAACCAAAATCATCGCCTTCCACAACGCCTTCCACGGACGTTCCTTCTTTACCGTCTCCGTTGGCGGGCAGCCGAAGTATTCCGACGGGTTTGGCCCAAAACCGGCCGATATCGTCCACGTGCCGTTTAACGATCTGCACGCGGTGAAAGCGGTGATGGACGACCACACCTGCGCGGTGGTGGTCGAGCCTATTCAGGGGGAAGGCGGCGTGACCGCGGCAACCCCGGAATTCCTGAAAGGGCTGCGCGCGCTATGCGACGAACATCAGGCGCTGCTGGTGTTTGATGAAGTGCAGTGCGGGATGGGGCGTACCGGGGACCTGTTTGCCTATATGCACTACGGCGTGACGCCGGATATTCTGACCAGCGCGAAAGCGCTCGGCGGCGGTTTCCCGGTAAGTGCGGTCCTGACGACGCAGGAGATCGCCTCCGCGTTCCACGTCGGTTCTCACGGCTCCACCTACGGCGGTAACCCGCTGGCGAGCGCCGTGGCGGGTGCCGCATTCGACATCATCAACACGCCAGAGGTGTTGAACGGCGTTAGCGCGAAGCGCGAGCTGTTTGTGAAACACCTGAAAAAGATTGATGATCAGTACGACGTGTTCAGCGAGATCCGCGGGATGGGGCTGCTGATTGGCGCCGAGCTTAAGCCGCAGTACAAGGGCCGCGCTCGCGACTTCCTGCACGCCGCCGCTCGCGAAGGGGTGATGGTGCTCAACGCCGGACCGGACGTCATGCGCTTTGCGCCGTCGCTGGTGGTGGAAGACAAAGACATTGAAGACGGGTTGACCCGCTTTGCCGCGGCGGTTGCGAAGATCGTTAAAGGCTAATATTCGGTTCGTTTCAACCGGCGCGTTAACCAAATGCCGTGATGCGGACGCTGACGCCATGCCACCGACGAAATGGTGTGCATGGTGTTCAGATGCCCCAGAACGCGCTGCAAGTGCTGCTCCAGGGTGCTCATTGGCCCGTGGGTCAACGTTTCCGGCGCTTCCAGAATGTTTGAGTCTCCCGACTCGCCCGGCGCGTCATACTCCAGACGCTGCTGACACCTCTGCAACGCAATTTCACATGACTGCAGATAGCGCTGCGCCAGGTCCGGCGTCAGCATCGTGTGCTCGCGCGCCAGCGTGGTCATGGCGTTAATGTGCTCGACGATAAACTGGCTGTGCGTCACCCAGAGCTTCATATCGGCCAGATAGTGCGAGTTAAAGCCCGGCTCCTGCATCGCCTGGTTAAGCGAGTTGAACAGGGCGTTGTGCGCCTGGTTGACCTTCATGCGCTGATACGCCAGCGGGGACGGCTGCGGGTCGTCGCTCAGGATCAGGCGAATGGCCTGCTGGTCGGCCTCCAGCGCGTCGTGGGCGTTCTGTCTCAGCAGCCCGCTCTGCCACTGCGGCCAGAGCCAGACCATGCCGCCAAAGGCAATCAGGCAGCCGATCAGAGTATCAATCAGCCTGGCGACAATAAACTGTTCGCCATTGAGCGTAAGCAGCTGCAGGGTGTATACCGCCGTCACCGTAAAGCCCACCATCGCCCAGCCGTAGTTTTTGCGGATAATCAGATAGCTCACCAGCGTGATCGCCAGCATCCCTGCAAGGGTATAGCCTTCCGGCACGTGGAAGTGCAGCGTCACGCCCGCAATGATCAGCCCGGCCATCGTTCCGCCCGCCCGGTGCAGAATACGCACCCGCGTGGCGCCGTAGCCGTTCTGGGTGACAAACAGCACGGTCATTAAGATCCAGTAGGGCTTCGGCAGATGCAGCGCCATGCCCATCAGGCTGGCGGTACTGAGCATCACGCTAATCCTTGCGGCGTTGCGCAGGGCGGACGATTTAAGAGAAAGATAGCTTTTGAGCGCGGGCAATAACGGCAGCCGTTTTTGCTTATCCGCCATCAGGTCGCGGGGATAAAGCGGACGCTGAGTGCGCAATACCCGGGCGATGCGGCTGAAGTGCCAGGCGGCAAACTGTCCGACCGGGTTATCCGGATGCTGGCGGGCGATTTTCTCCACCGCGCCGAGCTGTTTATCCATGTTAAAGCGCGTGGGGTAGCGGTGATAGAGAATATCATCGGCCAGCACCCGCAGGCGTGCGGAGACGGTCTGCGCGTTCCAGCGGATCACCGCTTCGGCATGGCTGCGCTCGACCAGCTTTTGTACCTCCTGCGGGTGGTGCAGGCTCACGGAGATATGTTCCTGTAGATCCAGCCCGACCTGGAAGGTGCGCAGCAGGCGTTTGTACTCGTGGTTCTTGTTGGCGGCGAGCATATGCAGCTGCTGATAGCACTGGCTTATCAGATCCACCACCTTCTGCTGGCGCGTAAGCAGCGGCGGTAAGGATTTTTCCGGATCGGTATGCTGGGTGAGCAGGGTGTATTTGGCTTCGCAGTAATCCGCAAGCTGTACATAGAGCAGGCTCAGGGATTCGCGCAGCGGCTGTTCCCGCCACAGCCAGAACCAGAACCAGTTAAACAGCCCGTACCACAGTGTCCCCAGGGCGTAGATCAGCAGCGGCTCCCACACCGGCATATTCCCGGCGAGGCTCAGCGTGAAGATGGCCGCAATCAGCGAGGCGGGAAGCAGGCGGGCGTGCAGCGAGCTGATTTCGGCGGTGACGCCGAGCGTCATCGCCAGCACGGTCAGGATCAGCGGCAGCGGGATATCACGAGCCAGTAACAGCTGTACGGCGAGGCTACAGCCGGCAAACAGGCAGCCGCCAACGATCAGGCGTTTGAAAAAGCGCTTATGCGGCGTGTCCAGACCGGCGATGTTGCAGCAGGCGGGCACGAGGGAAAACAGCAGGCCTTGCTGAAGATGTCCGAGGATCAGGCCTATGGCCACAGGAAGACACAACACCAGCGTTTGTCGCAGTGCGTAGTTAACTTCCGGGTGATAGATCAGCCTGCGCCACATGGGGAGTAGAGACAAAAACGGCGTGACACCTTGCGATGGCACGCCGTTTAAGCGGAATTAACGCGTTCCGTAGACCACGATGGTTTTACCGTGGGCGGAGATCAGGTTTTGATCTTCCAGCATTTTCAGGATACGGCCTACTGTTTCACGGGAGCAACCGACGATCTGACCAATTTCCTGACGGGTAATTTTAATTTGCATGCCGTCCGGGTGGGTCATGGCGTCTGGCTGTTTCGCCAGGTTCAGCAGGGTTTGTGCGATACGGCCGGTAACGTCCAGGAAGGCGAGGTTACCCACTTTCTCTGAGGTGACCTGCAGACGGCGTGCCATCTGGGAAGAAAGACGCATCAGGATGTCAGGGTTAACCTGAATCAGCTGACGGAACTTCTTGTAAGAAATTTCAGCCACTTCACATGCTGTCTTTGCACGAACCCAGGCGCTACGTTCCTGGCCCTCTTCAAACAGGCCCAGTTCACCGATGAAATCGCCCTGGTTCAGATAAGAAAGGATCATCTCTTTCCCTTCTTCATCTTTGATCAGCACTGCCACCGAGCCTTTAACGATGTAATACAACGTTTCCGCTTTTTCACCCTGGTGAATCAGCGTGCTCTTTGATGGGTACTTATGAATGTGGCAATGAGACAAGAACCATTCGAGAGTCGGGTCTGTTTGCGGTTTGCCAAGCACCATGCGCTGTTATCCTCTGTTATAAGCTGTCACCAGAGTCATCAGATGCATCCGGACTCTGGGGTTGCAATCGAATTCTTACCCATACCCTGGGAAGTCGGCTACCGTAACGTTTCGCAGCCAGTAAAGTTTGATGTCCTCTGCATACATGTGTAACGTCAATGTATTACTGTAGCATCCAGAGTGTTTTAGCATAGCTTTCGCCGCGTGTCTCCTGGTGTCTCGCTTCAGCATGATGCAGGTCGCCTTCCATTGCGAGAAATGTAACGCACGCGTAATCTGTCACCAAAAATGCAACGTTGGAGTTTAAGAATATGCAAGCGCGCGTGAAATGGGTTGAAGGTTTAACGTTCCTGGGCGAATCCGCGTCAGGGCACCAGATTTTAATGGACGGTAACTCCGGCGATAAAGCGCCAAGCCCAATGGAAATGGTGCTGATGGCGGCAGGCGGATGCAGCGCCATTGACGTGGTGTCGATTCTGCAAAAAGGTCGTCATGACGTGACGGATTGTGAGGTTAAACTCACCTCAGAACGTCGTGAAGAGGCGCCACGTCTGTTCACCCATATTAACCTGCACTTTGTGGTCACGGGTAAAGAACTGAAAGACGCGGCGGTCTCGCGTGCGGTGGATCTGTCTGCGGAGAAGTACTGCTCTGTAGCGTTAATGCTGGAGAAAGCGGTAAAAATCACGCATTCGTATGAAGTGATCGAGGCTTAAAACAAAGCCCGGTGGCGCTGCGCTTACCGGGCCTACAAAAGCTACAACTGCACGAACGTAGGCCGAATAAGCGAAGCGCCATCCGGCAACAGACGTCACGCAATCTGTTTCCCTTCCATCAGTCGCTCCACCAGCGGCGTCATGATGAGCTCCATCGCCAGCCCCATTTTTCCGCCCGGTACGACCAATGTATTCATGTGAGAAATAAACGAGCCCTGCAGCATCGCCAGCAGCCAAGGGTAATCTATGCCTTCGAGATTGCGGAAATGGATCACCACAAAGCTCTCATCCAGGGATGGGATACTTTTGGCGGCAAACGGGTTGGAGGTATCTACCGTCGGCACGCGCTGGAAGTTGATATGGGTGCGGGAAAACTGCGGCGTCAGGAAGTTGATGTAGTCTTCCATGGAGCGCACCACCGAGTCCATTACCGCCTCTCGCGAATGGCCACGTTCGCTCATGTCGCGCGTCAGCTTCTGGATCCACTCCAGGTTCACGATAGGGACCACACCGACCAGCAGGTCCACGTGGCGCGCCACGTCGTGTTGCGGGGTGACCACGCCGCCGTGCAATCCTTCGTAAAACAGGACGTCAGTGGGTTCCGGCAGCGGTTGCCATGGGGTAAAGGTTCCCGGCACCTGATTCCAGGGAACGGCTTCATCATAGGTATGCAGATACTTGCGGGACTGCCCTTTGCCGCTCTGACCATACTCGATAAAGGTTTGTTCCAGCAGGCCGAAGTCGTTGGCCTCCGGGCCGAAGTAGCTGATGTGTTTACCCAGATCGCGCGCCTTACGGATGGCCATGTCCATTTCCGGACGCGTGTAGCGGTGAAAGCTGTCGCCTTCGACCTCCGCCGCACGGAGATTCAGCTGGGCGAAAATCTTGCGAAATGCGAGGCTGGTGGTGGTGGTTCCCGCACCACTCGATCCCGTAACGGCAATAACCGGATGTCTGGCAGACATAGCAACTCCCTGACTGAAAAGGATGGAAGATCAGCCGTGAAACGCGTTGCGGGGCATGATATTGACCGTCTCATGCAGTTCTGACCACACCAGCACCACGTCGCCGCTTTTCAGCTGGCGCTTTACATCGTTGACCTTTTGCTCAAGCGAGCGTTCCTGTTCACCATAATCGGTGCCTTCGCGTAATACAAAGCTTTCAATCAGATTATCGAGCGTTTCGGGAGCCAGATCCTGCCAGGGAATAATCATGTTGCACCGTCCAGATAAGGGGTTAGCCAGTCAGGAATACGCGCCTCAAGCCACATTTTCGGGCGGCGCAGCGTGCCGCCGATAAACCCGACGTGGCCGCCGTGCTCGGTCAACTGATAGTGAACGTTGTCGGGCAGGAATTCCTGCGCGGGGATCGAGTGATGATCCATAAACGGGTCATCTTTGGCATGAATAATCAGCGTTGGCTGCGTGATCTTGCTGAGCAGCGGCATGGCGCTGCACTGACGATAATAGTCAATCGCATCGGCGAAGCCGTGAATTTTCGCGGTGATCAGGTCGTCGAACTCGCGAATACGGCGTACCTTTTTCAGCTGGCGCAGGCTGACCGGCAGGGTATCCGGGTAGGCCTTCAGTTTACGTGCCGCATTGGCCTTCAGGAGGTTGAGGAGGTAACGCTGGTAGACGCGGGAGAAGCCTTTATCCATATGGTAGCTGCACTGCTCGAGCATAAACGGCGCGGAGACAATGACGGCGGCCTCCAGCGGCACGCTTTCGCCCTCTTTGGCCAGCAAGCAGGCCAGCATATTGCCGCCCAGCGAGTAGCCCACGGCGGCCGTTGGCACGGTGCCATAATTTTCACGCAGCCAGTGTAAAAACCACGTCCCGTCTTCTGTTTCACCCGAGTGATAAATGCGTTTCTGACGATTCGGTTCGCCGCTACAGCCGCGAAAATGCATCACCACGCCGAGCCAGCCGCGCGCCTTTGCCGCCTCAATTAGCCCATGGGCATACGGGCTGTTCAGGCTGCCTTCCAGGCCGTGAAAGACCACCAGGCGCGGCTTATGGCGAGCCTGTTCCGGCGCTTCGCTCCAGGCGAGATCCAGAAAATCACCGTCTGGCAGGTCAAGCCGTTGCCAGTGCGGGGTGAACTGAACCTTGCGGCGGATCAGTCGCGGCAGCATGGTCTGCAAATGGGGATTGGCCACGCCGCGCATAGGCACGAACTCAGTGCTGTCTTCGACCGCAATGTCGAAGTCTGATGGGATGATTTGGGTCATAAGCGCGATGCTGATTCTTGTCGGAAATTTACGATACTTTCCGAATTGTACCCCGTTTAAGCTGGATTTCCGAACCCGGTACGGATTCTGTTCTTAAAACGGGGTAAACAGGTCAGTCAGCCTGCAGCATCGCTTCCAGCTGCTCCTGCGCATCCAGCCACGCCATCTCGCACTCTTCCAGGCTGGATTTGGTCTTCGCCTGCGTTTGCAGGCAGTCCGTCAGTTCGGCTTTACGGCTCTGGTCATACAGACCGCTGTCGCCGAGCTTCTCTTCAACAGCGGCAAGCGTGGCGTTGAGCTTTTCCATCTCTTTTTCGAGACGGGCAATCTCTTTACGCAGCGGCTGCGTCTGGGTGCGCAGCTCCGCTTCACGGCGTTTCTGGTCTTTACGTGCCTGCGCGCTGTTGGCGTTGTCTTTCGCTGACTCTTCCGGCTGGTTCTCCTGCTTCTGCACGTCCGTCAGCCACTGCTGATAGTCTTCCAGATCGCCATCGAACGGTTCCACTTTGCCATCGTGCACTAAATACAGATCGTCCGTGGTGGAGCGGATCAGGTGGCGGTCGTGCGAAACCACCACCAGCGCGCCTTCGAACTCAATCAGCGCTTCGGTCAGCGCCTGACGCATATCGAGATCCAGGTGGTTGGTCGGTTCATCGAGCAGCAGCAGGTTCGGACGCTGCCAGACGATCAGCGCCAGCACCAGACGGGCTTTTTCGCCCCCGGAGAAGCGCTCGGTGTTTTCAGTGACCTTATCGCCCTGGAAGCCGAAGCCGCCGAGGTAGTCGCGCAGCTTCTGCTCCATCTCCTGCGGCGCCAGACGCGCGAGGTGCTGAATCGGGGATTCATCCGCGCGTAAAAATTCCAGCTGATGCTGGGCGAAGTAACCCAGCTTGATGCCCTTCGCCAGGCCGATTTCACCCTTGACCGGGTTAAGCTCGCCCGCCAGCAGTTTGATCAGCGTCGATTTACCGGCGCCGTTGCGCCCCAGTAGGCCAATGCGCGAACCCGGCACCAGGTTGAGCTTGATGGAGTCGAGAATAATGCGGTCGGCATAGCCCGCGCTGACCTTCTCCATCTTCAGCAGCGGGTTCGGCAGACTTTCCGGCTCGCGGAAGCTGAAGTGGAACGGGTTGTCGACGTGCGCCGGGGCGATCATCTCCATGCGTTCCAGCATCTTGATGCGGCTCTGGGCCTGCTTCGCTTTTGAGGCTTTGGCCTTGAAGCGATCCACGAAGCTCTGCAGGTGTGCCACGCGCTGCTGCTGGCTTTCGTACATGGACTGCTGCTGGGCAAGGCGCATCGCGCGCTGGCGCTCGAAGGAGCTGTAGTTGCCAGTGTACTCGAACATCGTTTGCTGTTCGATATGAATGATTTTATCCACCACCGGGTCGAGGAAGTCTCGGTCGTGGGAGATCAGAATCAGAGTGCCCTGATAGCTCTTGAGCCACTTCTCCAGCCAAATAACCGCATCGAGATCGAGGTGGTTAGTCGGTTCATCGAGCAGAAGCAGGTCAGAGCGGCAGATCAGCGCCTGCGCCAGGTTGAGGCGCATACGCCAGCCGCCGGAGAAGTCGCTGACCGGGCGTTCGAGCTGTTCGTTGCTGAAGCCCAGGCCGTGCAGCAGGCTGGAGGCGCGGGAGCGAATGGTCCACGCGTCAATAGCGTCCAGCTTGCCGTGAACCGTGGCAATGGCGTGGCCGTCGTTGCGCTCGTTAGCGGCGTTAAGTTCCGCCTCGAGCTTACGGTACTCACGGTCACCGTCGATAACATAGTCGAGTGCCGGTTCGCTCAGCGCCGGGGTCTCCTGGTTTACCCAGGCGAGCTGCCAGTTTCCCGGGAAGGTAAAGTTACCGCCATCCGCGCTAATCTCGTTTTTCAGCAGCGCCAGCAGGGTGGATTTACCACAGCCGTTTTTGCCGACCAGACCCACTTTTTGGCCTGGGTTGATGGTAGCAGTGGCGTTATCCAGCAGGACGCGCACGCCGCGACGAATTTGTAACGAGGAGAAAACAATCATAGAAGCGCCGTATGTTCCGACTATGTTAATTTGTCATTATGATAATGTAAGGTGTGGGCCATTTTCCGCACCGGGCCGCCATGGTAGCCCAAAACAACAACGATACACAAAAACAGAAACAAGACCGGGAGGGGAATGATGTCTCAGACAGCAAAAGTGCTGCTGCTGTATGCCCATCCGGAATCTCAGGACTCGGTGGCAAACCGGGTGCTGCTTAAGCCGGCCACACAGCTCAGTAACGTGACGGTGCACGATCTCTACGCGCACTATCCTGATTTCTTTATTGATATCCCTTACGAGCAGGAACTGCTGCGTCAGCATGACGTGATTGTGTTCCAGCATCCGCTTTATACCTACAGCTGTCCGGCGCTGCTCAAAGAGTGGCTGGACCGCGTGCTGAGCCGGGGTTTCTCCAGCGGGGTAGGGGGCAATCAGCTGGCGGGAAAGTACTGGCGTAGCGTGATTACGACCGGTGAACCCGAAAGCGCTTACCGCCACGACGGGCTGAACCGCTATCCGATGAGCGACATTCTGCGGCCTTTTGAGCTGACGGCGGCCATGTGCCGTATGCACTGGATGAGCCCGATTATTGTCTACTGGGCCCGTCGTCAGGATCCTAAAGAACTGGCCAGCCACGCCAGAGCCTACGGTGAATGGCTGGCGTCACCGATTCCGGCAGGAGGTCGTTAATGGAAGGATCGAATTTGCTCCTCGCCGGGGTGCTTTTTTTGTTTGCGGCCGTCGTCGCGGTGCCGCTTGCTGCACGTATTGGGATAGGTGCGGTGTTGGGTTATCTGCTGGCGGGGATCGCGATTGGCCCCTGGGGGCTGGGATTCATCAGCGATGTGGATGAAATTCTCCATTTCTCCGAGCTGGGCGTGGTGTTCCTGATGTTCATCATCGGCCTTGAGCTGAACCCTTCTAAATTGTGGCAGCTCCGACGCTCCATCTTTGGCGTGGGTGCCGCGCAGGTGGTGCTCAGCGCCGCGATTCTGGGGGGCCTGTTAATGCTGACGAATTTCTCCTGGCAGGCGGCGGTGATAGGCGGGATAGGCCTTGCGATGTCGTCGACGGCGATGGCCCTGCAGCTGATGCGCGACAAGGGGATGAACCGCAACGAAGCCGGTCAGCTGGGTTTTTCGGTGCTGCTGTTCCAGGATTTGGCGGTCATCCCGGCGCTGGCGCTGGTGCCGCTGCTGGCGGGCTCCGGGGACGATCACTTCGACTGGGCAAAAATTGCCATGAAGGTGCTGGCCTTCGCGGGCATGCTGATTGGCGGACGTTTTCTTTTACGTCCCGTGTTCCGCTTTATTGCCGCGTCGGGCGTGCGCGAGGTCTTTACGGCCGCGACGCTGCTGCTGGTGCTGGGGTCGGCATTGTTTATGGATGCGCTGGGGCTGTCGATGGCGCTCGGGACTTTTATCGCCGGGGTGCTGCTGGCGGAGAGCGAGTATCGGCACGAGCTGGAAATTGCCATCGATCCCTTCAAAGGGCTGCTGTTAGGCCTGTTCTTTATTTCGGTGGGGATGGCGCTCAACCTTGGTGTGCTCTATACCCATCTGCTGTGGGTTGTGGTGAGCGTAGCCATCCTGGTAGCGGTGAAAACGCTGGTGCTGTACGTCTTGGCGCGCATTTACGGCTTGCGCAGTTCGGAGCGCATGCAGTTTGCCAGCGTGTTAAGCCAGGGAGGTGAGTTTGCGTTTGTGCTGTTCTCTACCGCCTCCTCCCAGAAGCTGTTTAAAGACGATCAGATGGCGCTTTTGCTGGTGACGGTCACGCTGTCAATGATGACCACGCCGCTGCTGATGAAGCTGGTGGATAAACTCCTGTCGCGCCGCCTGAACCCGTCAGACGATGAAGACGAAGCGCCGTGGGTGGAAGATGATAAGCCTCAGGTTATCGTGGTGGGCTTTGGCCGCTTCGGACAGGTGATCGGGCGTTTACTGATGGCGAACAAAATGCGCATTACGGTGCTGGAGCGTGATATCAGCGCGGTCAACCTGATGCGCAAATATGGCTATAAGGTTTACTACGGCGATGCGACCCAGCTCGAGCTGCTGCGCTCGGCGGGGGCAGAAGCGGCAGAGTCCATCGTGATTACCTGTAACGACCCGGAAGACACGATGAAGCTGGTGGATCTGTGTCAGCAGCATTTCCCGCATCTGCATATTCTGGCGCGTGCGCGGGGACGTGTTGAAGCTCACGAATTATTGCAGGCGGGTGTGAAACACTTCTCCCGTGAGACATTCTCCAGTGCGCTGGAGCTGGGGCGCAAGGCGTTGATCTCGCTCGGCATGCATCCGCATCAGGCGCAGCGCGCCCAGATGCACTTCCGCCGGCTGGATATGCGGATGCTGCGCGAGCTGATGCCGGTACATACCGATACGGCGCAGATCTCCCGCGTGCGGGAAGCGCGTCGCGAGCTGGAGGAGATCTTCCAGCGCGAGATGCAGCAGGAAAGACGCCAGCTCGATGGCTGGGATGAATTTGAATAAAGGGTAACGAAAGATGGCTGTACGTAAACGCTTTATCGCGGGTGCAAAATGCCCGACCTGCCAGGCGCAAGATACCCTGGCGATGTGGCGGGAAAATAATATTGATGTTGTTGAGTGTGTTAAGTGCGGTCACCAGATGCGTGAGGCCGACAAAGAGGCCCGCGATCACGTTCGCAAAGAAGAGCAAGTTATCGGCATTTTTCATCCAGACTAGCGATATGCTCTGAGTTTTTTTAAGCTTAAGGGTACACGGGTGCAGATTTCCGCTACAATCTGCGCCAGCAATTTTCCCACGCTCAGGAGATATCATGAAAGTAGCAAAAGACCTGGTGGTCAGCCTGGCCTATCAGGTACGTACAGAAGACGGTGTGTTGGTTGATGAGTCTCCGGTGAGTGCGCCGCTTGACTACCTGCATGGTCACGGTTCCCTGATTTCCGGCCTGGAAAACGCGCTGGAAGGTCATGAAGTTGGCGACAAATTTGACGTTGCAGTAGGCGCGAACGACGCTTACGGTCAGTATGACGACAACCTGGTTCAGCGCGTTCCTAAAGACGTGTTCATGGGCGTTGACGAACTGCAGGTTGGCATGCGCTTCCTGGCTGAAACTGACCAGGGTCCAGTTCCTGTTGAAATCACCGAAGTGGAAGATGACCACGTCGTGGTTGACGGTAACCACATGCTGGCTGGCCAGAACCTGAAGTTCAACGTCGAAGTTGTTGCGATCCGTGAAGCGACCGAAGAAGAACTGGCTCATGGCCACGTTCACGGTGCGCACGGTCACGACCATGACCACGATCACGGCCACGATGGCTGCTGCGGTGGTCACGGCCACGACCATGGTCATGATCACGGCCACGGTAAAGGTGGTTGCGGTAACGGCGGCTGCGGCTGCCACTAATTCCGTCATGCGGAAAATAAAAAAGCGGGATTATCCCGCTTTTTTTACGCCTCAATAATGAGGAGGTGGCGTCTCTTCTGACTGAGAGGCAATGTTCGACGGCTGCGTAGCCTTCAGCTTTTCCGTCAGCAGGCGCATATGATCCCGCAGTTTCGCCATTTCGAGCTCATGTGCGGTCACGGTCTGGTTTAGCTCTTCGATGGTGATGTCCTGAAAAGCCAGGCGGCTTTCCAGCTCAGCCATTCTCGCTTCTATCGTTGTATCCTTCATCATTCACCTCGTTTGTTTCAGATTCACCATAATGGCACTGCGGCGGCGCAGTTTAACTGAGTTTATCCTTAAGTACAGTCTGCATCCCCTTGGCAGGAAACTTATTTAAACAAAAATAGTCTGAAAAGTGGCGAGAATTGGAAGTGTCTGTCTGTAGATTTCTTCCGCAACGTTTTATAGTACGTCACTCATTTACGTTTAATGCTGGGGTGAGAGTCCCCAGGCCCTGGAGATATGGATGAAATCACTGTTTAAAGTAACGCTGCTGGCGACGACGATGGCTGTTGCGCTGAACGCGCCGCTGTCATTCGCTGCTGATACTGCTGCGAAGCCTGCTGCCACTGCAGACAGCAAAGCGGCGTTCAAAAATGACGACCAGAAATCCGCCTACGCACTGGGCGCATCTCTGGGTCGTTACATGGAAAACTCTCTGAAAGAACAAGAGAAGCTGGGCATCAAACTGGATAAAGCTCAGCTGATCGCGGGCGTTCAGGACGCATTTGCAGATAAGAGCAAGCTGTCTGACCAGGAAATTGAACAGACTCTGCAGGCGTTCGAAGCGCGTGTGAAGGGTGCCGCGCAGACCAAGATGGACGCGGACGCGAAAGACAACGAAGCGAAAGGCAAAGCCTACCGCGATACCTTTGCTAAAGAGAAGGGTGTGAAAACCTCTTCTACTGGCCTGGTGTACAAAGTTGAGAAAGAAGGCACCGGCGATGCGCCTAAAGACAGCGACACCGTTGTTGTGAACTACAAAGGTACGCTGATCGACGGTAAAGAGTTCGATAACTCTTACACCCGTGGTGAGCCGCTCTCCTTCCGTCTGGATGGTGTGATCCCTGGCTGGACTGAAGGCCTGAAAAACATCAAGAAAGGCGGCAAGATCAAGATGGTCATCCCACCGGATCTGGCCTATGGCAAAACCGGCGTTCCGGGAATCCCAGCCAACTCTACGCTGGTCTTTGACGTAGAGCTGCTGGACATCAAACCGGCACCGAAAGCGGATGCTAAAGCGGACGCACCTGCTGAAGAAAAAGCAGCGACAGACGCTAAGAAGTAATGTGATAAAAACCGCCGCCTTTCAGGCGGCGGTTTTTTTATTGTGGGGCAGATATAATTAACACTGGAAAGCGCTATACACGCTGTATTAATTTAGTTGTCCGTGTAGATAATGAGCCTGCCCTGAAAACCTAACGACAGGCTCCTGAAAAGGAGTGTTTTTTTCATGTCCAGGTCGCTTTTAACCAACGAAACCAGTGAACTTGATTTGCTGGATCAACGTCCTTTCGATCAGACCGACTTCGATATTCTGAAATCCTATGAAGCGGTAGTGGACGGGTTAGCGATGCTCATTGGCTCCCACTGCGAAATCGTATTGCACTCCCTGCAAGATCTGAAGTGTTCCGCCATCCGCATTGCGAATGGTGAGCATACTGGCCGTAAAATTGGTTCGCCAATCACCGACCTTGCATTGCGTATGTTGCATGACATGACCGGCGCGGACAGCAGCGTCTCCAAATGCTATTTCACCCGCGCCAAAAGCGGCGTGCTGATGAAATCAGAAACTATCGCGATTCGAAACCGCGAGCATCGTGTGATTGGGCTGCTGTGCATCAACATGAACCTTGATGTGCCTTTCTCGCAGATCATGAGCACCTTTATTCCACCAGAAACGCCGGATGTTGGCTCTTCTGTTAACTTTGCCTCTTCCGTCGAAGATCTCGTCACTCAGACGCTTGAGTTCACCATTGAAGAAGTGAATGCCGATCGCAACGTCTCGAACAACGCCAAGAATCGCCAGATCGTGCTCAATCTCTATGAGAAAGGGATTTTTGATATTAAAGACGCCATCAACCAGGTGGCCGATCGTCTGAACATCTCCAAGCACACGGTCTACCTCTATATTCGCCAGTTCAAAAGCGGTGATTTCCTGGGACAAGATAAGTAATGCGTTTTGCGTTAATGGTGACAGGCCCGGCGTACGGGACTCAGCAGGCCAGCAGCGCGCTACAGTTTGCGCATGCGCTGCTGGCGGCCGGACATGAGCTGGCGAGCGTCTTCTTCTATCGGGAAGGGGTGTACAACGCAAACCAGTTTACGTCGCCGGCGAACGATGAGTTTGATGTGGTGCGCGGATGGCAGGCATTAAACGAAAAGCAGGGCGTAGAACTGCACATCTGCGTGGCGGCGGCACTGCGCCGGGGCGTAACCGATGCAACCGAAGCTGCGCGTCTTGGTTTATCGGGTTCTAACCTGCAGCCCGGTTTTTCGTTAAGTGGTCTGGGCGCGCTGGCACAGGCGGCGTTAACCTGCGACAGAGTGGTGCAATTCTGATGAAGCGCGTGGCATTTGTTTTTAAGTCTGCGCCGCACGGCAGCGCTTCTGGCCGCGAAGGGCTGGATGCGTTACTTGCAACGTCCGCGCTGACCGAAGATATCGGCGTCTTCTTTTTGGGGGACGGGGTGTTTCAGCTTTTGGCTGGGCAACAGCCTCAGGCCATTCTGGCGCGGGATTACATCGCTACCTTTAAAGTGCTGCCGCTGTACGACATCGAAACCCTTTATGTCTGCGCCGATTCGCTGGCCGCTCGCGGTTTGGATGATAAGACGCCTTTCGTGCTGGATGTGACAGTCCTGTCTTCAGCTGCATTGCGCGAACACCTTTCCCACTACGACACCGTTCTGACTTTCTGAGGCTGACATGCTCCATACTCTGAGCCATTCACCGTGGCAATGTGATATCGACGCGTTACTGAGTATGCTGCGCGACGGTGATGACCTGCTGCTGATTCAGGATGGCGTACTTGCTGCACTGGAAGGCAGTCGTTTCGTTGAAATTCTCACGAATGCCCCCATAACAGTCTCTGCGCTGAAGGACGATCTGGATGCGCGGGGTCTTTCTGGTCAAATTTCAGCCAAAATTGACGTGGTTGGCTATACTGATTTCGTCAATCTTACTGTGACGCACGCCAGTCAAATGAACTGGTGATTTGAGATCGCTGTATATTTCTTGACACCTTTTCGACGTAGCCCTAAAATTTCGCGTCCTCATATTGTATGAGGTCGTTTTATTACGTGTTTACGAAGCAAAAGCTAAAACCAGGAGCTATTTAATGGCAACAGTTAACCAGCTGGTACGCAAACCACGTGCACGCAAAGTTGCGAAAAGCAACGTGCCTGCGCTGGAAGCCTGCCCGCAGAAACGTGGCGTATGTACTCGTGTATATACCACCACTCCTAAAAAACCAAACTCCGCACTGCGTAAAGTATGCCGTGTGCGTTTGACTAACGGTTTCGAAGTGACTTCCTACATCGGTGGTGAAGGTCACAACCTGCAGGAGCACTCCGTGATCCTGATCCGTGGCGGTCGTGTTAAAGACCTTCCGGGTGTTCGTTACCACACCGTTCGTGGTGCGCTGGACTGCTCAGGTGTTAAAGACCGTAAGCAGGCTCGCTCCAAGTACGGCGTGAAGCGTCCTAAGGCTTAATGGTTCTCCGTTAAGTAAGGCCAAACTGATTTATCTTAATGTCACACTAAACTCTTTGAGTTTTGGACAATCCTGAATTAACAACGGAGTATTCCCATGCCACGTCGTCGCGTCATTGGTCAGCGTAAAATTCTTCCAGATCCGAAATTCGGATCAGAACTGCTGGCAAAATTTGTAAATATCCTGATGGTAGATGGTAAAAAATCTACTGCAGAAGCAATCGTATACAGCGCGCTTGAGACCCTGGCTCAGCGTTCTGGTAAAAATGAACTGGAAGCTTTCGAAGTCGCTCTCGACAACGTTCGCCCAACTGTAGAAGTTAAGTCCCGCCGCGTTGGTGGTTCTACTTATCAGGTTCCAGTTGAAGTTCGTCCGGTTCGTCGTAATGCCCTGGCAATGCGTTGGATCGTTGAAGCTGCTCGTAAACGCGGTGATAAATCCATGGCTCTGCGTCTGGCGAACGAACTTTCTGATGCTGCAGACAACAAAGGTACTGCAGTTAAGAAACGTGAAGACGTTCACCGTATGGCAGAAGCCAACAAGGCGTTCGCACACTACCGTTGGTAATCCCTTCGGAGTCTTAGTCACCAGGCGGGCGCTTCAGAGAAGCCGCCCGCTCTGGGTAACTTAACTGAACGCCTAAAGATATAAACGAGGAATCAAATGGCTCGTACAACACCCATCGCACGCTACCGTAACATCGGTATCAGTGCGCACATCGACGCCGGTAAAACCACTACTACCGAACGTATTCTGTTCTACACCGGTGTAAACCACAAAATCGGTGAAGTTCATGACGGCGCAGCCACCATGGACTGGATGGAACAGGAGCAGGAGCGTGGTATCACTATCACCTCCGCAGCGACTACTGCATTCTGGTCAGGTATGGCTAAGCAGTACGAACCGCATCGCGTAAACATCATCGACACCCCAGGGCACGTTGACTTCACCATCGAAGTAGAACGTTCCATGCGTGTTCTTGACGGCGCGGTAATGGTTTATTGCGCAGTTGGTGGTGTTCAGCCACAGTCTGAAACCGTATGGCGTCAGGCGAACAAATATAAAGTTCCACGCATCGCGTTCGTTAACAAAATGGACCGTATGGGTGCTAACTTCCTGAAAGTTGTTGGTCAGATCAAAACCCGTCTGGGCGCGAACCCTGTTCCGCTGCAGCTGGCAATTGGTGCTGAAGAAGGCTTCACCGGCGTTATCGACCTGGTGAAAATGAAAGCCATCAACTGGAACGATGCAGACCAGGGCGTTACCTTCGAATACGAAGATATCCCAGCTGCAATGCAGGACCTGGCTGACGAATGGCACCAGAACCTGATCGAATCCGCTGCTGAAGCTTCTGAAGAGCTGATGGAGAAATACCTGGGTGGTGAAGAACTGACTGAAGAAGAGATCAAAAAAGCTCTGCGTCAGCGCGTTCTGAACAACGAAATCATCCTGGTAACCTGTGGTTCTGCGTTCAAGAACAAAGGTGTTCAGGCGATGCTGGATGCGGTAGTTGACTACCTGCCATCCCCGGTTGACGTTCCTGCGATCAACGGCATCCTGGACGACGGTAAAGATACTCCGGCTGAGCGTCACGCAAGCGACGAAGAGCCATTCTCTGCACTGGCGTTCAAAATTGCTACCGACCCATTCGTGGGTAACCTGACCTTCTTCCGCGTTTATTCTGGTGTGGTTAACTCCGGTGACACCATCCTGAACTCCGTGAAAGCGGCGCGTGAGCGTTTTGGCCGTATCGTACAGATGCACGCTAACAAACGTGAAGAGATCAAAGAAGTTCGTGCGGGCGACATCGCTGCAGCTATCGGTCTGAAAGACGTGACCACTGGTGACACCCTGTGTGACCCGGATCACCCGATCATTCTGGAGCGTATGGAATTCCCAGAGCCGGTAATCTCCATCGCAGTTGAACCAAAAACCAAAGCTGACCAGGAAAAAATGGGTCTGGCTCTGGGCCGTCTGGCGAAAGAAGACCCATCATTCCGCGTATGGACTGATGAAGAATCTAACCAGACCATCATCGCTGGTATGGGTGAACTGCACCTGGACATCATCGTTGACCGTATGAAGCGTGAATTCAACGTTGAAGCGAACGTGGGTAAACCTCAGGTTGCTTACCGCGAAGCGATTCGCGCGAAAGTTACCGACATTGAAGGTAAACACGCTAAGCAGTCTGGTGGTCGCGGTCAGTACGGTCACGTTGTGATCGACATGTACCCACTGGAGCCGGGCTCTAACCCGAAAGGTTACGAGTTCATCAACGACATCAAAGGCGGTGTAATTCCTGGCGAATACATCCCTGCCGTTGATAAAGGCATCCAGGAACAGCTGAAAGCGGGCCCTCTGGCTGGCTATCCGGTTGTTGACATGGGTGTTCGTCTGCACTTCGGTTCTTACCACGACGTTGACTCCTCTGAACTGGCGTTTAAACTGGCTGCGTCTATTGCCTTTAAAGAAGGCTTTAAGAAAGCAAAACCAGTTCTGCTTGAGCCAATCATGAAGGTTGAAGTAGAAACTCCTGAAGAGAACACCGGTGACGTTATCGGTGACTTGAGCCGTCGTCGCGGTATGCTGCGTGGTCAGGAATCCGAAGTAACTGGCGTTAAGATCCACGCTGAAGTTCCGCTGTCTGAAATGTTCGGATATGCGACTCAGCTGCGTTCTCTGACCAAAGGTCGTGCATCATACACCATGGAATTCCTGAAGTATGATGATGCGCCTAACAACGTTGCTCAGGCCGTTATTGAAGCCCGTGGTAAGTAATCCACAGGATTAAAACCTAAGTCCCGTGCTCTCTCCAGAGGGGAGAGCACTATAGTAAGGAATATAGCCGTGTCTAAAGAAAAATTTGAACGTACAAAACCGCACGTCAACGTTGGTACTATCGGCCACGTTGACCATGGTAAAACTACCCTGACTGCTGCAATCACTACCGTTCTGGCTAAAACCTACGGTGGTTCTGCTCGTGCATTCGACCAGATCGATAACGCACCAGAAGAAAAAGCTCGTGGTATCACCATCAACACTTCCCACGTTGAATATGACACCCCGACTCGC
>NZ_JAJNOG010000011.1:0-139874 GCF_027947695.1 Enterobacter sp. PI-10
ATCATGCACGGTTCCCGACGCGATCCCACGAATTGAGCGGTAAGATCAACTATACTAGCGGCAAATACTCTCCTCTGTGCAGGCCGCATCATGACCACACAACGCCTCACCCGTGACTGGCGTCTCCCTACCGCTGGGTTGATGCTTCTGGTAATTCTCTTTGCCGGTTTTACCCTGCACACGCACTGGAACGCCTTTATCCAGTGGTGTCTTGCCACACAAATTACCCTGCACCGTTATCTGGTGATGTATCTGCTGCAGCTTAATAATCACCAGTACAGCGGAGGATTATGGCTGTTAACGGGGGCTTTCCTTTATGGTGTTCTTCACGCCATTGGCCCCGGGCACGGAAAATTCATTGTGACAACCTATCTGACTACCAATAAGGAAAGTGAGCTGGCCGCCCGGGTCGTTCCCTTCCTGGGCAGCCTGATGCAGGGCGTGAGCGCCATTCTGTTTGTCTTTATTCTTGCTGTGGGGTTTAACCTCGCCTCAGGGGATATCAGTACCAGCCGCTGGTACGTGGAGAAGATCAGCGCAGTTCTTATTGGCGCATTCGGCGCATTTGTCATTTACCAGGCGCTGAAGAGTCTGCGCCCGCGCAGGATGTCTGTCTCTGCCATTAAGCCACTTCATCAGCACGGCGAACACTGTGGCTGCAGCCATCACGGCGTAGGTACAGACCTGACGCAGGGCGACTGGAAAACCCGTCTGGGCGTGATTCTGGCGATTGGCGCACGCCCGTGCAGCGGGGCGATCATGATTCTGATGTTTTCGAACGCGCTGGGCATTGTCACCTGGGGGGTGGCCGCAGTCATGACCATGTCTCTGGGAACCGCCCTCTCTATTGTGGGGCTGTCCCTTGCTGTAAGGTACGCCCGCGAACGCACGGTGACCTGGTTCGGAGAAAGCGCCTCATTAAGATGGCTGGTACCGGCAGTCAAAATAGCCGGAGGGATAGTCCTGATCCTGTTCGCGACAGTGCTGTTCCTGACGGTGATCCCCATCAGTGCCAATGGCGACTACATCGCTGCCGGATGCTAATAAAAGAAAACCCGCCGTTGGCGGGTTTATTTATTACTCGTTGATGCGTGGATGCTGATCCACCAGTCGGGAGCGTTTTTTCTGCAGCTCTTCAATCTCGGCGTCAATATCCTCAATCTTCTGCTCTACATTATCGTAGTGCTCACGCAGGATCTCTTTCGCTTCCTGGATATCCGATGCCGCAGGCGTTGCGCCTTTCAGAGGACGATTTGCCGTCTCCTTCATGGTAATACCGGTAATCAAACCAATCACCGCGATCACCATCAGGTAATAAGCAGGCATCATCAGGTTCTGTGTGCTCTCCACCAGCGAGGCGGCAAGCGTTGGGGTCAGACCGGCAATCAGCACCGAGATGTTAAAGGCTGCGGCCAGCGCGCTGTAGCGAATGTGGGTCGGGAACATTGCGGGCAGCGTTGAGGCCATCACCCCGATAAAGCAGTTAAGGATCACCGCCAGCATCAGCAGACCGGCAAAAATCAGCCCCAGCACATCACTGTTAATAAGAATAAATGCCGGGATTGCCAGAGCAAACAGCGCAACGCTTCCCAGAATAATGAACGGTCGACGACCAAAACGGTCGCTCAACAGGCCCATAATCGGTTGCACAAACAGCATACCCACCATGATGGCGATAATAATCAGCACACCGTGATCTTCCGAATAGTGCAGGTTATGCGACAGATAGCTCGGCATGTAGGTCAACAGCATGTAGTAGGTCACGTTGGTAGAAATCACCAGACCAATACAGGTCAGCAGGCTGCGCCAGTGCTTAGTGGCAATCTCTTTGAACGATACCTTAGGACCATCCTGCAGCCCTTCGCGGTCACCCTGCTCCAGTTTATCGACGTGCTGCTGGAAAGCAGGCGTCTCTTCCAGCGCATGACGCAGGTAGAGGCCAATAATCCCCAGCGGCAATGCCAGGAAGAACGGAATACGCCAGCCCCAGTCGAGGAAGTTATCTTCACCCACCACGGTTGAAATCAGCACCACGACGCCCGCACCCAGGACAAACCCGGCAATCGAGCCGAAGTCCAGCCAACTTCCCATAAAACCGCGCTTACGGTCCGGGGAATACTCGGCAACGAAGATCGAGGCACCGGTATATTCACCGCCTACGGAGAAGCCCTGGGCCATCTTACAAATCAGCAGGAGAATGGGTGCCCAAATGCCGATGGTGGCGTAAGACGGTATAAGGCCGATACAGAATGTACTGATCGACATAATAACGATGGTGATAGCAAGGATCTTCTGGCGACCATATTTATCGCCGAGCATACCGAAGAACAGACCGCCCAGCGGGCGAATCAGGAAGGGAACGGAGAACGTACCCAGTGCGGCAATCATCTGCAGGCTGGGATCGGCCCCGGGGAAAAACACTTTACCTAACGCATAGGCCACAAAACCGTAGACACCAAAATCGAACCATTCCATCGCATTACCGAGCGAGGCTGCGGTAATCGCTTTACGCAGCTTTGCGTCATCAATAATGGTGACGTCGCGAAGCGTGATGGGTTTAATCTTTTTCCTTCTCAGCATAGCTATCCTCGTTGACTCGGCCCTGTCTGTTTCACAGTCCAGTATGCGTTCTGTGAACCATGGGATCCGCTCCATGCGAATCGCCTTATTCAAGCGTAGCAGGTTTACTTACATTGACGTTTTACATCGATACAACCGAACCTGTTGACGCCTGCCTGGGCAGTTAATGACCTTTTTACCCTACCAGCGTTTATATTTGTGATCAACTTCACATATATTTTTGCGTCTGGTCAACTCAGTCCAATTTTTGTCAAGGAATGCCAATAAGCACTTCCTTACCCTCCCCAAAAGAACATCCTCACGCGCGTTTTTATTTCTTTCGTAACAGAAAAACAAACCACGTTAATTCACATCAACTTTACATAAATTTTCATCAACAGGATCCGGCCTCAAGCTTTACATTGAATATGTGACAAAGATAACTAAAACGATGTTTTATTTTCATTGAATCAATATTCCAATGATCGCATGATAAATCCGAATACAACGTTTTATGTGTTTTCAAAAGAGGCTAATCGCGAGCACACATTTAATTATGTTGCTGGGTCATCGAAAAAAGACGGCAAGCAATAAGAGCAATCAATTGAATTTATTGACTAATTTTTAACACCTATCCCCCGTGCTGCGGGATCCGATGTGAGGTTTGTCTATGAAGATTAAAGCCACGATAGAACGCATTCCTGGCGGTATGATGCTGGTTCCGCTGGTGCTGGGCGCGATCCTGAATACCCTTGCTCCCAATACCGGAGCTTATTTTGGCGGTTTCACTAAAGGCATGATAACGGGCACGGTTCCGATTCTTGCCGTCTGGTTTTTTTGTATCGGCGCGTCCATTAATTTGCGGGCAACGGGTACCGTATTACGGAAATCCGGAACGCTGGTGATAACCAAAATAGCGGTAGCCTGGGCGGCGGCAATGATATGCGCAATGTTCATTCCAGAGAATGGAATTCAGACCGGGTTCTTCGCGGGATTATCGGTCCTGGCAATTGTCTCGGCGATGGACATGACCAACGGCGGATTATACGCCAGCCTGATGAACCAGTACGGAACGAAAGAAGAGTCCGGCGCATTTGTGTTGATGTCACTGGAGTCCGGCCCATTAATGACGATGCTGATCCTGGGGTCTGCTGGCCTGGCCTCGTTTGAACCCCACCACTTTGTCGGCGCGATCCTGCCCTTCCTGGTCGGTTTCGCCCTTGGCAATCTCGATCGCGATCTGCGTGATTTCTTCAGCAAAGCCACGCCGGTGCTGATCCCTTTCTTCGGTTTCGCACTGGGGAACACCATCAACCTGAAGGTCATTCTCGATACAGGCCTGCTGGGCATTGTGCTGGGTGTCGCCGTGATCGTCATCACCGGCATTCCGCTGATTATTGCTGACCGCGTAATCGGAGGAGGAAACGGCACGGCGGGCGTCGCCGCCTCTTCAGCCGCAGGTGCTGCTGTCGCAAACCCGATGATTATTGCTCAGATTAACCCGGCCTTCGAACCGGTCGCTGCTTCAGCGACAGCACTGGTTGCCGCGAGCGTGATTGTCACCGCGATTCTGGTGCCCATCATCACGGCGCTGTATGCGAAGCGCTACGGGAATATGCATGAGACCCAGCCTGAACCGAAGCCAATAGAAGCGAATCATTAACACACCGCACCAGATCATCCCCTCTCCCCTCGGGGAGAGGATCGGGGTGATAAGGTATTCATCCAAAAATTTCTTCCACCATCCCGTCCACCAGCCGTTTTGCCGAACAGAGCCGCGGCATGCCCAGCGCGACGGTCTGCCAGTTTTGCGTCACTGACCAGCTCACCGGATGTTGATCCGCCTGACACCAGTCCCCCAGCCAGCCCAGCATATCTTTATGATCGATTAAGCCCGGAGAGGCCGGCGTTGTAAGCCACTGGTGATAGAAATGGCGGGTCGTGGGTGACGCATTGATCCCCTGCGCCAGATAATTAGCCGCCATGCTGCGCAGGTTATCCTTAAGCATTGCCGCCACATCTTCATTCGCGAGGCGGCATGCGTCACCAAATGCCCCCCAGCGCAGCTCTTCCAGGACGATAAAACAGCGCCCGGCCAGCGACCAGCCATCATAATGTCCGGCCCGCCAGCGGGTAAAAATCTGCTCGCTGTGCTCGCCCGCCTGCACCGTCAGCCCGCGCTGGGTTAGCGCCTTCTCTTTCCAGGCGGCGCGTTGGGTAAAATGAGAAGAGAGTTCAGCGTACTGCTGCATCAGTCCGGGGGACTGCTGGGCGCGCGGGTGCGTCTGCTGGCGCAAAGCAATCAGTTTCTCTGCCATCAGCGTCAGCGCGAGATGACCCGGGTCAAGCATGCCGGCCAGTTTTTCCGCCAGCCCCAGGCGCAGCGCCGCATTTTCATTGAGCATACCCGCCATCGCCCAGGGGCGTAGCCGGGTATGCGTCATGATTTCCTGAGTCAAACGCTCACGAAACTGAAGCTGTTGAGGTCCCAGGTGAGGATGACGCGCCGCGTCCACTCCCTGAACCAGATCGACCATAAATTTTGGATTAATACACTCCAGCGTTCGCCCGGGGCCATCCAGTAGTGGTGTTGTCATGGTTGCTCTGCCGCGAATAGAGTTTGAATATCATCGCGTAACAGTCGGGTATCTTCCTGTATCCACGTCGCAGTAGTAATACTTTGCTTCAACAACTGGCAGAGCGCTCGGGTTGAATGCTCATTCTGTTGACGCACTGCGAGGCTATCACGCAAGCTTTCCTGTAACCCGGTCAGGCACAACGAAAATTCTGCAAAGAACGTTGCCATTCCTGCCGTAACAGAGACATCGACCTGCGCGGACAAAGCTTTACGTATTTGTTCACAAAACAGCTCAATATGTTGCTTAAATCTGTCATGTAGCTGCGCAATATCGATAACATAGCGCGTGCGCGTTTCCACATACTCATCCCAGCCCCAGCCCGGATTATTGAGCCAACGAGAGACTGTTTCACGCATGCTGCTCCCGCCGGATGGGTGGCCAGCCTGGCTGTCATCCTGCGCAATCGCATCGTTAAACAGCGCTCGCGTATTGAAGTTAAGCTGGCTTGCCTGAAACGCGGGGAAACTGATCCGCGCCCGAAAACCCGCATGGCTCAGATGCTCTTTAATACGCGTTTCGATGGGGCGCATGGCTTCGTTCAGGGAACGCGCCAGCGTAGATTCAAGCTGGTCGAAGCGTAACGCCAGCTCCCGGCAAATCTTCGTCTGTGCATCCAGCATCACCAGCTCGCAGGAGGAGCGGATTTTACTCAGCGCGATCTGCGCCTGCCCTTCATCTTCCAGAACCAGCTGTTTCAGCTCGTGCAGCTCGTCACCGCGAAGGTTCTGCCGATCGATACCTGCCAAATCAAGAATATGCTGAGCGCTGAACACCTCACCAATCGCCTGGTGAAGCGCAGTTTTTTGGGCTCCCATAAAGTCCGTAGTGGCGTTCAGAGCCTCTTCAACCTCATGTTTCACCTCATCGCTCACCACGCTCTGACGCGTCTGCAGAAGCGCCATGTCCTCTTCCAGACGTGCGATGTTCAGTTCCAGCGCCTCAAAAGCCACCGTCAATCCCTGATAGCGGAAGTCGAGGTACTCCCGGGCATTTTGCGCGTAGTTAAGCAGCTTATGCGAGGCCGAACGCAGCGCGTAAAGCGAAGCATTGGCATAGGCGGCGTAAATCAGTTTGCGTATCGGTTGTTCGAATAGCGAATCTTCCCAGAGCAAATCGGCAGAATGACGAATATGGTCGATATCGTCCAGGTCCGCCGTGCGCCAGCGACGTCCAAGCGCAGCTTCAGCAAAATCCTGCACCCAGGGTTGCTCCTGATGATCCGGTAGTTGTCCGTGGGTACTCATCTCGTAGCGAGCGCGGTTCGCCAGATAGGCCCACATGGACGAAACGGGGTAGATCTGGCCAGGCGAAATATTGCCTTTCATTAAGGTGCCGGAGATCATCGCCCGGATCTGCTCTTCATCGTCGCTATTGCGATCTTTCTGATCGAATTTATTGACCAGCGCATACAGCGGCACGGATTTTCCCGCCGCAGAAATGGCCTGGCGGACTTCTTCATCAGAGATGGATTTAAGCTGGGTATAATCCATCACGGCCAGCACCGCCGACGCGCGGGACAACTGCTCGCTGAGCATTTTTTGCAGGTGCGGCTGTCCGGCCTCATTCGGCCCGGGCGTATCGAGCAGCGTCAGCTGTCCGAGGTGAGCATCCAGACCCGCAAGATGCACGAACTCCACTTCAATTACCGGGATATGTTCGATAGCCGCATACTCAGAGAACGGAAACTCTACACCTAATGCCTGGGAAAGCCTCACCAGGTCGTTGAGACTTTTCAGACAGTGAAATATCGGCTGTGCGCCCAGGTGATGCTTCTCAAACGCTTCCCCTTTTTCAATGCGCTCCAGCAGCGTATTCATGTCTTTATCAATTTCCAGACGCTGAGCCAGCTTCCCGCGGTCGTAATCGCATAGCTTTTTCTGGAGCAGTTGGATCAATTCATCAATGGGCGAGGCATGCGAGAAATGCAGCACCGGCTCCTTCTGACCCGGCGTGTGGCGAATCAGGGTAGGAAGTGCCGTCATCGGACGATTGCGATTCGGCAACACTTCGGTCCCCACAATCGCATTAATGGTGGTTGATTTCCCCGCCTTCATGGTGCCCACAATAGCCAGGACCATTTCCAGCCGGGTTATTTTTCGTAATTCATTATTCAGCATCGCCTGCTGCGCTTCGACGCCGCGCGCGCTAAAATGCAAAGGTAAAACGTTGTTCTTTTCACCCGTAATAGCAGCCGCAGTGCTCTCCAGCATCGCAGTCGGCATTGATTTCAACGTATCGAGGTTTTGCAGGGCAAGCTGTAGCAAACGCTCAGCTTCCTGGCTTAATTCAAAAATGGTCTGTGTGTGCATGATAAAAGCCTTTCCTTAACGCAAATTTATTACTTTTATTAAGCCACTGGTATTAATTATGTTGTTCAGGCTTATATGATTACGTGTGGAAAACATGTTCGCCGAAATATAACTGATTGATGATAATCAGAAATAATTCACTATCCTTGCATGGCGTGTATAGCTTCCCTCCTGGCCTGACAGCCAAAAGAAAAAAAGCGTAGCCCATTTTTAAGAAACTTCAGGATATATCATCATTATTTCCCCCCTAAAAAGAGAGGTAATACCCCACTGCCATAAGATATGTAGAGCAGCGAAGTCCAGAGATAAATAACAATGTGTCGCTTCACCTTATCCGAAATGAAGGAACGTAGCAATTTGCCGCAATAAAATATTCGATATATTTAGCGTCATTTCTTCCCACCGTGTTAATGAGGTCAGCATCGCTTAACTGACTGACAGGAAGTGTCACTCCCGATACGTTTTTTGCATTTTTTTAATTCACAATGTCACCGACAAACGTGTGGATTTGCGCTATACTTGCCGCCTTTTTCGGCACGCTGCCGTCATTTAGCTGGCACTTTCCAGCGCGTTTACACTTTTTGAGGATACCGATATGTCACTCCCACACTGCCCAAAATGCAATTCTGAATACACCTATGAAGATAATGGCATGTTCATCTGCCCGGAATGCGCTCATGAGTGGAATGATGCCGAACCATCAAACGATGCTGATGCACTTGTCGTCAAAGATGCGAACGGCAATCTGCTGGCGGACGGCGACAGCGTAACCGTGATTAAAGATCTGAAAGTGAAAGGCAGCTCTTCCATGCTGAAGATCGGCACCAAAGTGAAGAATATCCGTCTGGTTGAAGGCGATCATAATATCGACTGCAAAATTGACGGCTTCGGTCCGATGAAGCTGAAATCAGAGTTTGTGAAAAAGAACTGATTTACCCGCCCGGTGGCGCTTCGCTTACCGGGCTTTCGGGCACTACACTTAACGGGCTTATCTTACGTGAGGTAAAGATTATGCCGTTAAGTCCCTACATCTCTTTTGCCGGCAACTGCGCTGAGGCCACCGCCTTTTACCAGCAAGCCGTCGGCGCAGAACTTCTCTATAAAATCACCTTCGGTGAAATGCCAAAAAGCGATAACAACGAAGAAGGCTGTCCGTCCGGTATGCAATTTCCGGATTCGGCTATCGCCCACTCCAACGTCCGCATTGCGGGCAGCGATATCATGATGAGCGACGGGATGCCGCCCGGCAGCAACGCGCAGTACGCGGGTTTTACGCTGGTGCTTGACACCCAGGACGTCCATGAAGGCAAACGCTGGTTCGACAACCTCGCCGCGGGCGGGAACATCGACATGGCCTGGCAGGAAACCTTCTGGGCACATGGTTTTGGTAGAGTCACCGATAAGTACGGCGTGCCGTGGATGATTAACGTCGTTAAGCAACAAACGTCGTAGGCAGGACACGCGCAGCGCAGCCAGCAAAAGCGCGCGGTGGCGCTGCGCTTACCGGGCCTACAGTAACTGTCATCGCTTTCACTTCAACTCTTCAAACTCCCGCAACCTGCACTTAACCCAAATGTCACATTGATGCGCCAGCATGAGGCCACATTTATCGTGAGGCCCAGCACATGCAAACCGTCATCCGCGTCGAGAAACTGAGCAAGACCTTCAATCACAACAAGGCTCTGCATGCCGTTGATCTGACCGTCCGGCAGGGCGACATGGTGGCGCTGCTGGGGCCATCCGGCTCGGGTAAATCTACCCTTCTGCGCCATTTGAGCGGGCTTATCACCGGCGATAAAACGCCGGAAAGCCACGTCGAGCTGCTGGGTAATACCGTACAGCGCGCCGGGCGTCTGGCGAGCGATATCCGCAAGAGCCGCGCCCAGACGGGCTACATCTTCCAGCAGTTCAACCTGGTAAACCGCCTGACGGTGCTGCAGAACGTGCTGATTGGCGCGCTCGGCAGCACCCCGTTCTGGCGCACCTGTCTGCGCTGGTTCTCCCCTTCCCAGAAGCAGGAAGCCTTACAGGCGCTGACCCGCGTCGGCATGGCGCACTTCGCCCACCAGCGCGTCTCCACCCTGTCCGGTGGGCAACAGCAGCGCGTAGCGATTGCGCGCGCGCTGATGCAGAAAGCGCAAATCATTCTTGCCGACGAACCCATCGCCTCGCTGGACCCGGAGTCCGCCCGCATCGTGATGGAGACCCTGCGCGACATTAACCAGAACGACGGCATCACCGTAGTGGTCACGCTGCATCAGGTGGATTACGCCCTGCGCTACTGCGAGCGCATCGTCGCCCTGCGTCAGGGGCACGTGTTCTTTGATGGCGCGAGCCATCAGTTTGATAACGAACGTTTTGACCATCTCTACCGCAGCATTAACCGCGTCGAAGAGAACGCGCAGGCTGCTTAATTAAACCCGATCCGAGGAAAGTACATGAGCTACAAAGCCGTTGCCGCGCTGGCCTTTACCAGCATGTTCAGCATCAGCACCCTGTTAAGCCCAGCGTATGCGGAAGAGCAGGAAAAAGCGCTGAACTTCGGCATTATTTCGACGGAATCACAGCAGAACCTGAAGCCTCAGTGGGAACCGTTCCTGAAAGATATGGAAACCAAACTGGGGATCAAAGTGAACGCCTTCTTCGCCCCGGACTATGCGGGCATCATCCAGGGGATGCGCTTTAATAAAGTGGACATCGCCTGGTACGGCAACCTCTCCGCCATGGAAGCGGTGGACCGAGCGAACGGCCAGGTCTTTGCCCAGACCGTCGCGGCCGATGGCTCCCCTGGCTACTGGAGCGTGCTGATCGTTAACAAAGACAGCCCGATCAACAACCTCAATGACATGCTCGCCAAACGCAAAGAGCTGACCTTCGGCAACGGCGACCCGAACTCTACCTCCGGCTACCTTGTCCCTGGCTACTACGTCTTCGCCAAAAACAACGCCTCCGCCAGCGACTTCAAGCGCACCGTAAACGCCAGCCATGAAACCAACGCGCTGGCCGTGGCCAACAAGCAGGTGGACGTTGCCACAAACAACACCGAGAACCTCGACAAGCTGAAAACCTCAGCGCCGGACAAGCTTAAAGAGATCAAGGTTATCTGGAAATCGCCGTTGATCCCGGGCGACCCGATCGTGTGGCGTAAAAACCTGTCCGAAAGCACCAAGGACAAGGTGTACGACTTCTTCATGACCTATGGCAAAACGCCGGAAGAGAAAGCGGTTCTCGAACGTCTGGGCTGGGCACCGTTCCGTCCGTCAAGCGACCTGCAGCTGGTTCCGATTCGCCAGCTGGCGCTGTTTAAAGAGATGCAGGGCGTGAAGGACAACAAGGGGCTGAAGGACGAGGAGAAGACCAGCAAAGTGGCCGAGATTCAGGCCCAGCTTGAAGACCTCGACCGCCTGACCGCCGCGCTCGGCGCGATGACCAGCGTGAATAAAGCGGTGCAGTAACTTTGTCCCCTCTCCCTTGAGGGAGAGGGAGAACAGATTAAGGAGCCAACATGCAAACCATCACTTTCCCGCCGCCAAAGCGCAGCTGGTTCTCGCTCATAAGCTGGGCCATCCTGCTGGCGGTGCTGGTTATCTCCTGGAAGGGCGCGGAAATGGATCCGCTGCTGCTCTTCAAAGACGCGGGCAACATGGCGACCTTCGCCGCCGACTTCTTCCCGCCGGACTTCAGCCAGTGGCAGGACTACCTCAGCGAAATGGCGGTCACCCTGCAAATCGCCGTCTGGGGCACCGCGCTTGCCGTCATTCTCTCCGTTCCGTTTGGCCTGATGAGCGCCGAAAACATCGTGCCGTGGTGGGTATACCAGCCCATGCGCCGCCTGATGGACGCCTGCCGCGCCATCAACGAAATGGTCTTTGCGATGCTGTTCGTGGTCGCCGTCGGCCTGGGTCCGTTCGCGGGCGTTATGGCGCTTTTCATTCACACCACCGGCGTGCTCTCCAAGCTGCTCTCCGAGGCGGTCGAAGCCATTGAACCAGGTCCGGTGGAAGGCATCCGCGCCACCGGCGCCAATAAAATCGAAGAGATCCTTTACGGCGTCCTGCCGCAGGTGATGCCGCTGCTCATCTCCTACTCCCTGTACCGCTTCGAGTCCAACGTCCGCTCCGCCACCGTCGTCGGCATGGTCGGCGCAGGCGGGATTGGCGTCACCCTGTGGGAAGCCATTCGCGGTTTCCAGTTCCAGCAAACCTGCGCCCTGATGGTGCTTATCATCGTCACCGTCAGCCTGCTGGATTTCCTCTCTCAACGTTTGCGTAAGCACTTCATCTGAGAAGCGAGGCTTTGTTTTCTATGCACTTATCCAGACATCCGACCAGTTACCCCACCCGATGGCAAGAGATCGCGGCAAAGCTCGAAGTGGAGCTGCGCACGCACTACCGCTGCGGGGACTACCTCCCTGCCGAGCAGCAGCTTGCTGACCGCTATGAAGTCAATCGCCATACCCTCCGCCGCGCCATTGACCAGCTGGTCGAGCGCGGCTGGGTCCAGCGCCGTCAGGGCGTGGGCGTGCTGGTGCTGATGCGCCCGTTCGACTACCCGCTGAACGCCCAGGCGCGCTTTAGCCAGAACCTGCTGGATCAGGGCAGCCATCCGACCAGCGAAAAGCTGCTCTCGGTATTAAGACCGGCCTCCAGCCACGTGGCGGACGCGCTGGGTATTCAGGAGGGCGACAACGTCATCCACCTGCGCACGCTGCGCCGCGTCAACGGCGTGGCGGTGTGCCAGATCGATCACTACTTCGCGGACCTCACCCTCTGGCCGGTGCTGCAGAATTTCTCCAGCGGATCGCTGCATGATTTTCTCCAGAATGCGACAGGCATTGCGCTGAAACGCACCCAGACGCGCATCAGCGCCCGCCGCGCGCAGGCGAAAGAGAGCAAAGTACTCGAAATCCCCAATATGGCCCCGCTGCTCTGCGTGCGCACCCTCAACCACCGTGACGGCGAGATCGACGCGACGGAATACTCCGTCAGCCTGACCCGCGCCGACATGATCGAATTCACCATGGAGCACTGAATGCACTTCGATACCGCCACCCGACAGCGCTGGATGCGCGTGCTGGCCCACAGCCAGCCTGCTGCGCTCTCTGCCCGCATGATCGCCCTTGCCCTGGCCCCCGGGTACGACCTCCTCCGCGCGCCGGAGATCGGCCTCGTTCAGATCCAGGCGCGCATGGGCGGCACCGGAGAACGCTTTTTCGCCGGAGATGCCACCCTCACCCGCGCAGCGATCCGCCTGCACAGCGGCACGCTGGGCTACGGCTACGTGCTGGGGCGTGATAAAGCGCACGCCGAGCGCTGCGCGGTCATCGACGCGCTTTTACAGGAACAACCGCATTTCCAGACGCTGATGGAAACCCTTATTTCCCCGCTGGAGGCCGACCGCGCCGCACGTCTTGCCGCGCGTCAGGCCGAAGTGAATACCAGCCGGGTCGACTTCTTTACGCTCGTTCGCGGAGACAACGCATGACGCTTCAACCCGCTTTTACCCTGGCCGTCCAGGATGCCCAACACAGTTTTCGTCGCCTGCTGAAAGCCATGAGCGAGCCGGGCGTGATTGTCTCGCTGCACCAGCTCTCTCAGGGCTGGCTGCCGCTGAACCTGGCGACCACCAGCGTGCTGCTGACCCTGGCCGACAACGATACCCCGGTATGGCTTTCGGGCGCCCTGTCTAACGATATCGCCAGCCAGAACCTGCGTTTTCACACCGGCGCCCCGCTGGTTGAACAGCCGCAGCAGGCAATCTTTGCCGTGGCCGACGAACAAATCAGTCATGAACAGCTGAATGCCCTGAGCGAAGGCTCCGCCGTCGCCCCGGAAACCAGCGCCACGCTGATTTTGCAGGTCACCAGCCTGAGCGGCGGCCGCATGCTGCGCCTGACGGGGGCAGGCATCGCCGATGAGCGCATGGTTGCGCCGCAGCTGCCGGAGTGCATCATTCACGAGCTGACCGAGCGCCCGCACCCGTTCCCGCTGGGCATTGACCTGATCCTGACCTGCGGCGAGCGCCTGCTGGCCATCCCGCGGACCACCCACGTGGAGGTGTGCTGATGTACGTTGCCGTCAAAGGGGGCGAGAAGGCTATCGCCGCCGCCCATGCGCTGCAGGCGCACAGACGACGGGGCGATGAACAGCTCCCTGAGCTGAGCGTGGCCCAAATCGAGCAGCAGCTAAACCTCGCCGTCGACCGGGTGATGACCGAAGGCGGCATCGCCGACCGCGAGCTGGCGGCGCTGGCCCTGAAGCAGGCCAGCGGCGATAACGTGGAAGCGATCTTCCTGCTGCGCGCCTACCGCACTACGCTTGCCAAACTGGCGGTGAGCGAGCCGGTCAACACCGCGGAGATGCGCCTGGAGCGCCGCATTTCTGCCGTTTATAAAGACATCCCCGGCGGCCAGCTGCTTGGCCCTACCTGTGACTACACCCATCGCCTGCTCGATTTTACCCTGCTGGCGAACGGCGAAGCGCCGCCGCTCAGCTCCTCTGACGCAGAACAGGAACCGTCTCCGCACGTTTTCAGCCTGCTGGCGAAACAGGGCCTGGCGAAGGCGGAAGAAGATTCAGGCGCGCAGCCGGATGACATCACCCGCACGCCGCCGGTTTACCCGTGCTCGCGCTCGTCCCGCCTGCAGCAGCTGATGCGCGGCGACGAGGGCTATCTGCTGGCGCTAGCCTACTCCACCCAGCGCGGCTACGGGCGCAACCACCCGTTTGCCGCCGAAATTCGCAGCGGCTACATCGACGTCGAAATCGTGCCGGAAGAGCTAGGTTTTGCGGTGAACGTCGGCGAACTGCTGATGACCGAATGCGAAATGGTGAACGGTTTTGTCGCGCCTGAAAATGAAGACCCGCACTTTACCCGCGGCTACGGGCTGGTATTCGGCCTCGGCGAGCGCAAGGCCATGGCCATGGCGCTGGTCGACCGCGCCCTGCAGGCACCGGACTACGGCGAGCACGTTGCAGGCCCGGCGCAGGACGAAGAGTTCGTGCTGGCCCACGCGGACAACGTTGAGGCCGCCGGTTTTGTCTCACACCTCAAGCTGCCGCACTACGTCGATTTCCAGGCCGAACTGGAACTGCTGAAACGCCTGCAACGGGAGCGCAAACATGGCTAACTTAAGCGGCTACAACTTTGCCTATCTGGATGAGCAAACCAAACGCATGATCCGCCGAGCGATACTTAAAGCGGTGGCGATTCCGGGCTATCAGGTGCCCTTCGGCGGCCGCGAAATGCCGATGCCCTACGGCTGGGGCACGGGCGGCATTCAGATTACCGCCAGCGTGATCGGCGAGGCGGACGTGCTGAAGGTCATCGACCAGGGCGCCGACGACACCACCAACGCCGTGTCGATCCGCAGCTTCTTTCAGCGGGTAACGGGCGTCGCGACCACGGAAAAAACCGAAGACGCGACGCTGATCCAGACCCGCCACCGCATCCCCGAAACCCCGCTGGCTGAAGATCAGATTTTGATTTTCCAGGTGCCGATCCCGGAGCCGCTGCGCTTTATCGAGCCGCGCGAAACGGAAACCCGCACCATGCACGCCCTGGAAGAGTACGGCGTGATGCAGGTGAAGCTGTATGAGGATATCGCCCGCTTCGGCCATATCGCCACCACTTATGCGTACCCGGTGAAGGTGAACGGGCGCTACGTGATGGACCCGTCGCCAATCCCAAAATTCGATAACCCGAAGATGGACATGATGCCGGCCCTGCAGCTTTTCGGCGCCGGGCGCGAAAAACGCATCTACGCCGTTCCGCCTTACACCCGCGTGGAAAGCCTGGATTTCGACGATCACCCGTTTACGGTGCAGGAGTGGGACGAGCCGTGCGCCATCTGCGGATCCAAACACAGCTATCTGGATGAAGTGGTGCTGGATGACACGGGCAAACGGATGTTTGTCTGCTCCGACACCGATTTTTGCCGCCAACAGAGCGAGGCGAACGGCCAATGAAACCGCTGCTTTCGGTTAATAACCTGACCCACCTGTACGCCCCGGGCAAAGGCTTTAGCGACGTGTCGTTCGAGCTGTGGCCGGGCGAAGTGCTGGGCATTGTCGGCGAGTCTGGCTCCGGCAAAACCACCCTGCTGAAATCCATCTCCGCGCGCCTGACGCCGCAACACGGCGAGATACTCTACCAGGGACACTCCCTCTACGGCATGAGCGAGGCCGAGCGCCGCCGCCTGCTGCGCACCGAGTGGGGCGTGGTGCATCAGCACCCGATGGACGGCCTGCGCCGTCAGGTCTCTGCGGGGGGGAATATCGGCGAACGCCTGATGGCTACCGGCGCGCGCCACTACGGCAACATCCGCGCTACGGCGCAGCACTGGCTTGAAGAAGTTGAAATTCCCGCCTCGCGCATCGACGACCTGCCGACGACCTTCTCCGGTGGGATGCAGCAGCGCCTGCAAATTGCCCGCAACCTGGTGACCCATCCGAAGCTGGTGTTTATGGATGAACCCACCGGCGGGCTGGACGTATCCGTGCAGGCGCGACTGCTCGACCTGCTGCGCGGCCTGGTGGTGGAACTGAACCTTGCGGTGGTGATTGTCACCCACGATCTGGGCGTGGCGCGCCTGCTGGCGGACCGTCTGCTGGTGATGAAGCAGGGCCAGGTGGTGGAAAGTGGGTTAACTGACCGCGTGCTCGACGATCCCCACCATCCCTATACCCAGCTGCTGGTGTCGTCCGTGTTGCAGAACTAAGAGGCCAACATGATCCACGTACAAAACGTAAGTAAGACCTTTGTGCTCCACCAGCAAAACGGCGTGCGCCTGTCGGTGCTGCAAAATGCCTCTCTGGAGATTAATCGCGGCGAATGCGTGGTGCTGCACGGCCACTCCGGCAGCGGAAAATCGACCCTGCTGCGCTCCCTGTACGCCAACTATCTGCCCGACGAAGGCCATATTCATATTCGCCACGGCGATGAATGGGTCGACCTGGTACAGGCTCCCGCGCGTAAGGTGCTGGAGGTGCGCCGCTCAACGATCGGTTGGGTGAGCCAGTTTCTGCGGGTGATCCCGCGGATATCCGCCCTGGACGTGGTCATGCAGCCGCTGCTGGATCTTGGCGTGCCGCGCGAAACCTGTGCCGCCAAAGCCGCCAGCCTCCTGACGCGCCTCAACGTGCCCGAGCGCCTGTGGCACCTTGCCCCGTCGACCTTTTCCGGCGGCGAGCAGCAGCGCGTCAACATCGCCCGCGGCTTTATTGTCGACTACCCGATTTTACTTCTGGATGAACCCACCGCCTCGCTCGACGCTAAAAACAGCGCGGCCGTGGTGGAACTGATCGAGCAGGCCAAAGCGCGCGGGGCGGCGATCGTCGGGATCTTCCACGATGAGAGCGTTCGCACCCGCGTCGCGGACAGACTGCACCCGATGGGGACAAACGTATGATTATCAATAACGTCAAGCTGGTGCTGGATAATGAGGTGGTTGACGGCTCGATTGAGATCCAGGACGGAACAATCCGCGCGTTTGCTGAAACCCAGAGCCGCTCGCCCGAGGCGATGGACGGTGAAGGCGGCTGGCTGCTGCCGGGGCTGATTGAACTGCATACCGATAATCTGGATAAATTCTTCACCCCGCGCCCGAAGGTCGACTGGCCCGCTCATTCTGCGATGAGCAGCCACGACGCGCTGATGGTCGCCAGCGGCATCACCACCGTACTGGACGCGGTGGCCATTGGTGACGTGCGCGACGGCGGCGACCGTCTGGAGAATCTGGAGAAGATGATCAACGCCGTAGAGGAGACGCAAAAACGCGGCCTCAACCGCGCCGAGCACCGCCTGCACCTGCGCTGCGAGCTGCCGCACCACACCACCCTGCCGCTGTTTGAAAAGCTGGTAGGCCGCGAGCCGGTGTCGCTGGTCTCCCTGATGGACCACTCGCCGGGGCAGCGCCAGTTCGCCAACATTGAAAAGTATCGCGAATACTATCAGGGCAAATATTATCTCAGCGATGCGGAGATGGCGCGTTACGAAGAAGAGCAGCTGGCGCTTGCGGCACGGTGGTCGCAGCCTAACCGTCTCAGGATTGCGGCGATGTGCCGGGACCGCAATATCGCGCTGGCCAGCCATGACGATGCCACGCACGATCACGTGCTCGAATCCCACCAGCTTGGCAGCGTGATCGCCGAATTTCCCACCACGTTCGAGGCGGCTGAAGCCTCCCGCAGGCACGGCATGAACGTGCTGATGGGCGCACCGAACATCGTGCGCGGCGGTTCACACTCCGGCAACGTCGCGGCAAGCAAGCTCGCGTCCCTTGGCCTGCTGGATATCCTCTCGTCCGACTACTACCCCGCCAGCCTGCTCGACGCGGCGTTCCGGGTGGCCGACGACGAGGGCAATCGCTTTACGCTGCCGCAGGCGATTCGCCTGGTAACGAAAAACCCGGCCTCGGCGCTTAATCTGCAGGATCGCGGCGAGATAGCCGAAGGCAAGCGGGCGGATCTGGTCCTGGCCCACCGCAGGGGCGAGCACGTTCATATCGACCACGTCTGGCGTCAGGGAAAGAGGGTGTTCTGATGGGAAGACTTATCTGGCTAATGGGGCCGTCCGGCTCCGGTAAGGACAGCCTGCTGTCCGCCTTACGGCAGCAGGAGCATCCCCAGCTGCTGGTGGCGCACCGTTACATTACCCGGGCGGCCAATGCGGGGAGTGAAAACCATATCGCCCTGAGCGAGCAGGAGTTTTTTACCCGTGCCGGGCAAAATCTGCTGGCGCTGAGCTGGCACGCCAATGGCTATTACTACGGAATCGGCATCGAGACCGATCTGTGGCTGCATGCGGGGTTCGACGTGCTGGTCAACGGCTCGCGTGCGCATCTTTCGCAAGCGCGCGCCCGCTATGGGGCGGCCCTGCTGCCGGTCTGCCTGCAGGTTTCACCGGAGGTCCTGCGCAGCCGGTTGCAGATACGGGGTCGTGAATCCGCCCGCGAGATCGACCAGCGGCTGGAGCGTGCGGCGCGTTACACCCCTTCCGACTGCCATATCCTTAATAACGACGGAAGTTTGCTACAGTCAGTCGATACCTTTTTATCGCTTATCCGTCAGAAGGAGAAACAGCATGCCTGACTGCAGGCTTCGTCCCGCCACCGCCGACGATACGCAAATCGTCTATGCGTTAATCTGCGAATTGAAACAGGCCGAATTCGATCGCCAGGCGTTTCACGCGGGCTATCTTGCCAATCTGCAGGATCACAACATGCGCTACCAGCTTGCCGAACTGGACGGGCAGGTCATCGGCATGATCGGCCTGCACCTGCAGTTTCACCTCCATCACGCGCGCTGGATCGGCGAGATCCAGGAGCTGGTGGTGATGCCGCAGGCGCGCGGGCTAAAGGTGGGCAGCCAGCTGCTGGCCTGGGCGGAAGGGGTGGCACGAGAGGCGGGCGCGGAGCTGACCGAGCTCTCCACCAGCGTGAAGCGCACCGACGCCCACCGTTTTTACGTCCGTGAAGGATATACGCAGAGCCATTTCCGATTCACCAAACCGCTGTAGAGGTGCGTTATGAGTCTGACAATCACGTTAACAGGAACCGGAGGCGCCCAGCTCGTACCGGTCTTTGGCTGCGACTGCGCGGCGTGCCGCCGGGCGCGCCTGCAGGAGACCTATCGCCGTCGCCCCTGTAGCGCGGTGGTCAAATTCAACGATGCGGTGACCCTGCTGGACGCGGGTATTCCGCACCTGATGGACGACTGGGCTGCAGGCAGCTTTCAGCAGTTTTTGCTGACCCATTACCATATGGATCACGTTCAGGGGCTCTTCCCCCTGCGCTGGGGCGTGGGCGCGACGATCCCCGTCTACGGTCCGCCGGATGAAGCGGGATGCGACGACCTGTTTAAACATCCGGGGATTCTGGATTTCAGCCATACGGTCGAACCCTTTGTCATGTTTGAGCTTCAGGGAATGCGGGTAACGCCGCTGCCGCTCAACCATTCGAAACTGACCTTCGGGTATTTGCTGGAGTCAGCCCACAGCCGCGTGGCCTGGCTTTCCGACACCGCCGGGCTGCCGGAAAAAACGGTGAAGTTCCTGCTTAACAATCAGCCGCAGGCGATGATTATCGACTGCAGCCACGAACCGCGCGACGAGACGCCGCGAAACCATTGCGACTTAAATACCGTGATGGCGCTAAACGAGGTGATTGGCTGCCCGCAGGTGATCCTGACGCACATCAGCCATCAGTTTGACGTGTGGATGATGGATAACCCGCTGCCCGACGGCATTGAAGCAGGGTATGACGGGATGGTGCTGGTCCTGGACTAGGTTTTCTCCCTCTCCCGTGGGAGAGGGGTGGGGTGAGGGCAACAGGCCGCACTTAGCCTCGATCGTAATCGTCTTCCAACCTGCGCTCGTCCTCTTCCAGACGACGTCTGTCGTCATCCAGCTGGCGCTGGCGCTCGTCTAAACGGCGGCGCCTGTCTTCGAGCTGCCGACGACGATCGTCGTACTGTCGACTGTCGATTTGACGGCTGCGGTCATAACGATCGTCGTCGTCATTGCTTCGGCTGCTGCTGGGGTTGTAGGCATCGTTGATCGCCTGCTGAATGTTGCCAATAGCATCATCAACAATGTCGGCATGAGCCAGTTGGCTGGTGAGAGACAGCAGACCAAATAACAGAGCAGTTGAGTAACGTTTCATAAGGCCAGACTCGCAGGTGAACTGGCCTTACGATAATGAACGGCAGGAAACGGGGGTAGCGGAGGAATCTCAAATTCAATTGTGTCCTGGGACTTCCATCAGTTGATTCGCACGCTGTTTATTTTCTGCGACCAGGACGATGCCATAGCATTTTTGATCCGGCGAATGGCTCCAGATACGATCTTCGGGGATACACCCTCCGTCATAGATAACCTTGCTACCATCATACGGCCAAAATGCGCCCTGCTCGGTATCGAGAACAAATACAGCGATTTGGTCAGACTCGCGGGCAATTTTCTGCCAGAGCATCTTCCCACCCTCATATTGTTCAAAGTCGCTGACAAGCGTCACGCCACACTGTAATACCAGGGCTTCATACAGGCGAGTTGCCAGTCCCTTGTCACGCTCGGCGGGATCAACGCAGATACCTTCTACCTGAATAACATTGGCATCTTCCCAACAGCGCTCGACGGCAATGATATCTTCACCCAAATGCGTTTTACGTTGTAAATCCAGGGCAGCAACAACCCGATGCCGGGGAACCCCATCGAAGGTTTCGATATCCGCTTCAATAATCGCAGCTCTTGGCGTCTGGCTATCAAAAATAACATGTAGCACTCGCCCGGAAAGCTCAAACTCATCAACGAGTTTAAACGACCTGGCAATTGTGCTCGGGCTGTATGTTGTAGGCATCACGATCATTTGTGAGTCCCCCTTTGTGAGTACCGGCATAATTCCTTTTATATCCCAATCTGCTAAATTTTGCGCAGATTAACATCACCGGCGTTAACGATGCTCTTGATGAAATCCTAAACAGAGGCATTTAAAAACATATTTTCCGCAGAGCCTGCGCCAGCTGCACCCGCGTAAACGGCTTACGCAGTAGCTGAACGTCCGGCAGCTGAGGATTATGCGTGGGCCGTAAATCCTGGCCGCTGATCAGCAGCACCGGAAGCTGCGGATAGTGGCTGCGCACATGGCTAATCACCTCGGCTCCGCTCAGGCTTCCCGGCAACATCAGGTCGCTGATAAACATGCCAATATCCGGCGACGCCGCCAGCATGCTCAGCGCCTGCTCGCCGTTGTCCGCTTCGAGCGTCAGATAGCCAAGCTGGTGCAGCTGCTCGCACAGGGTCTGACGGACATCCGCCTCATCTTCCAGCACCAGCACCAGCCGCTCGCTATCGACGGAGGCGGTGGCAGATAATGCTTCATCAACTGCAGCAGCGGGCAGCGTCGAGCGCGGGAGGTGTAGCCGCACGGTCGTTCCCTGCCCCGGCGCGCTCTCGATCTCCACGCGACCGCCGGACTGGCGGACAAAGCCGTAGACCATCGACAGGCCTAATCCGCTTCCGCTCCCGGTCTGCTTGGTGGTGAAGAACGGCTCAAAGACCCGGGATTTCACCTCCTGCGACATGCCGCTGCCGCGGTCAATGACCTCCAGCGCCACCATATCCTGCCTGCGCCCGTCGCTGCGGGTGACGCGCTGATTCCAGGTCCGAATTTTAATCACTCCGCTTTGCCCTTCCATCGCATCGCGCGCGTTCATCACCAGGTTGATGATGGCGTTTTCCAGCTGGCTGACGTCTATCCAGGCGGGCCATGCAGGGGATTGCGCTTCAATCTCCAGGGTCAGGGTAGCAGGCAGGGAGTGGCGCAGCAGTTCCCGGAGGTTCTCCAGCAGCGGCAGCATCTCTACAGCATGCGGGGTCAGGGATTGCTTGCGGGAAAACGCCAGCAGTCGCTGGGTCAGCAAGGCGCCACGCTCGGCCGCCTTTAGCGCCCGGGTAATGCGCGGCGCGTCTTTTGATTCAGGTTCGGTGAGCTCAAGACTGCCGATGATCACCGCCAGCAGGTTATTAAAATCATGCGCCAGCCCGCCCGTCAGCTGTCCGACGGCCTTCATCTTCTGGCTGTGCAGGAGCGCCTCTTCAAGCCCCTGACGCTCAATGCGGTCGATCTCCATCTGCGTTGTTTTTTCTTTCAGCAGACGCGTGGTGTGTTCAAGCGAGGCGGTGTTGCGGGCAAAAACGTTGAACGCGCGCGCCAGCTCGCCCAGCTCATCGCGCCGCTGCAGGGCGGGAACGGAGACATCCTGTTCGCCGTGAGCAAGACGCGACATCGCCCGGGAAATGGCCGTCAGGTTTGAGGCCAGATGGCGGTAGATATACCAGCAGGCACACCCGGTGATGATCAACGCCAGCACGGCGAAGATGCTGATAAACACGCTGATGGATTGCAGTTCGTGATGGCTCTGGGCGGTGCGAAGCCGGGAGGCCTGCGCCACCTGCTCCACGTACTGATTGATGTCGCTGTTGAGGATTGCCACCAGCGCCTTGATGTGGAACATATACCAGCTTATCGCCAGATCGCTCTCCTCCAGCTGCTTCGACAGCGGGCCTAGCTTACCTAGCTCGGCATTAAAATCAGGCAGAACTTCCTTCACAACCGGCTGTGCGGCACTCCGGGGCAGCGTTGCGGCAACTGCGTCCAGCTGCTGAACGGTCGCGCGCGGCGAAGGGGTGTCAATGGCGGCGGCGATCAGCCGGTCCATCTCCATCAGTTGCTGCGCATTCGGTACGTTGCTGTCATAACGGCTGTTGATGTCCTGCAGATGGCGCAGGTAGCTCTGGCTTTGATACAGCGAGCTCAGCAGCGCGTTACGCTCCAGATGGCGTCGCTGTCCTCGCTCCAGCATCTCCGTCACGCTCTGCTGTAACTCATTGCTTCGTTGAATAATACGCGCCACCAGGGCCGGCTCCTGCTGCGCCAGCGGCGCCTCCGCAAGCTGCTCCAGCGAATGGCGCAGGGCCATTTGCGTCTGCTTCAGGCGCTCGGCTTCCCCTTTGTACTCGAGCGCCCCCACCACCTGCGAGAGCCGCACCGCCGCCGTCGCCACGTTGGCGGTATCGCGGGCCAGGTTCATGCTGCCGGTCATATCGTCCAGCGTTTGCTGCTGCACCTGCTCCTGGATTTGACTGGCGTGACGGAAGCCGAGCACCGCCACGCCGCTCACCATCAGCGTCACGGCGACCACCAGCAGATTGAAAATCAGCAGGCGACCGCGGGCGCTGGCGAAGAACGGGGGGCGGCGTGATGGCATGGATTGAGGCTCCTTTGCGGTTTGTTGCCCTCACCCTGCCCCTCTCCCACAGGGAGAGGGAAAAGGAAAATGTGATGGCGATTAGCTATTCATAACTATGACAAATATGAACAGCTTCTGACATTTTGCATTTACGCACCTGTGATGAAGTGCAGAAATCGGCATTCACAGGAGATCCGCCATGAGCAGAACCCCGGTATTAGAGATGCGCAGCATTGCCAAAACGTTTGGCAGTTTCCACGCGCTCAAGGGCGTGGATTTGACGGTGTTTCCCGGTGAGATCCACGCCCTGATGGGCGAAAACGGCGCGGGAAAAAGCACGCTGATGAAAATCCTCGCGGGGGCCTATACCGCGACCGGCGGCGAGATCCTGATCGACGGCAAGCCGTTTCACATTAAAGGGCCGAAAGATGCGCTGGCCGCAGGCATCACTCTGATTTATCAGGAGATGCAGCTCGCGCCCAATCTGACCGTAGCCGAAAATATCTTCCTCGGCAGCGAGCTGTCGCGCGGCGGGCTGGTCCAGCGCAAGGAGATGGCCGCCCAGGCGCAGGCGGTGATTGACCGCCTCGGCGCGCAGTTCAGCGCCACCGATCGGGTGATGAAGCTGACCATTGCCGAACAGCAGCAGGTGGAAATTGCCCGCGCGCTGCACCGCAACAGCCGTATTCTGGTGATGGATGAACCCACCGCCGCCCTCTCCTCCCGCGAAACGCATCGCCTGTTTGAACTGATTTTGCGCCTGCGCGATGAAGGGATGGCGATCATCTATATCAGCCACCGCATGGCGGAGGTCTATGAACTCTCTGACCGCGTCAGCGTTCTACGCGACGGGCAGTACGTCGGCAGCCTGACGCGCGACAAGCTGAACGCGTCGGAACTGGTGAAGATGATGGTGGGCCGCCCGCTAAGCGACCTGTTCAACAAGGAGCGTGATATCCCCCTCGGCAGCCCGCGTCTCAACGTCCACCACCTCACCGACGGTAAAAAAGTACAGCCGTGCAGCCTGCAGGTGCGTTCCGGCGAAATCGTCGGGCTGGCGGGCCTGGTGGGGGCCGGACGCTCCGAGCTGGCGCAGCTCATCTTCGGCGTGCGTAAAGCCACCGGCGGCATGATTGAGGTCGACGGCGAGCCGGTGGTGATCCACTCCCCGCGCGCGGCCATCGAAAACGGCATCGGTTTTCTCACCGAGAACCGCAAGGAGCAGGGGCTGTTTCTGGAGCTGGCGGCGCAGGAGAACATCACCATGGCGACGCTTGAGCGCGACGCCACCTTCGGCATGTTAAACCGCAAAAAAGCGCAGTCGATTTCCGATGACGCCATCGCCCTGCTTAACATCCGCGTGCCCCATGCTCAGGTGCGCGCGGGCGGGCTCTCCGGCGGAAATCAGCAGAAGCTGCTCATCTCCCGCTGGGTGGCGATTGGCCCACGCATTCTGATTCTGGACGAACCCACGCGCGGCGTGGACGTCGGCGCGAAAAGCGAGATCTACCGCATCATGAACCAAATGGCCCGCAAAGGGGTGGCAATTTTAATGATCTCCAGCGAGCTGCCGGAAGTGGTGGGGATGAGCGACCGGGTGTATGTGATGCGGGAAGGCAGCATTGCGGGCGAGCTCCACGGGCGCGACATCTCTCAGGAAAACATCATGACGCTGGCAACCGGCGTAAACGACACTCATCATCAGGCGGTGTAACCATGACACATTCAACCAGTCCGCAGCAGGTGGCGAAATCCGCTTCCGCAAAAAAAATGCTGATGAGCGATCTGATGCAAACGGTCGGCATCCTGCCGATTCTTATCCTGATTGTGGCGGTATTTGGCTTTATCGCCCCGAACTTCTTTACCGAGAGCAACCTGCTCAACATCACCCGTCAGGCGTCGATCAACATCGTGCTCGCGGCGGGAATGACCTTCATTATCCTGACCGGCGGGATTGACCTCTCGGTGGGGTCGATTCTCGGCACCACGGCGGTGGCGGCGATGGTGGTGTCGCTCATTCCCGAATTCGCCGGGCTGTCCATTCCGGCCGCGCTAATGCTCGGCATGGTGCTGGGCCTGTTCAACGGGGCGCTGGTGGCCTTTGCCGGGCTGCCGCCCTTTATCGTCACGCTCGGCACCTATACGGCGCTGCGCGGCGCGGCCTATCTGCTGGCCGACGGTACGACGGTCATTAACTCCAACATCAACTTCGAGTGGATCGGCAATAACTACCTCGGCCCGATCCCCTGGCTGGTGGTGATCGCCCTGGCGGTAATTGCGGTGTGCTGGTTCATCCTGCGCCGCACCACGCTCGGCGTTCACATCTACGCCGTGGGCGGCAACATGCAGGCGGCGCGCTTAACGGGCATCAAGGTCTGGCTGGTGCTGCTGTTTGTCTACGGCATGAGCGGCCTGCTCTCCGGCCTCGGCGGTGTCATGAGCGCCTCACGCCTGTACAGCGCTAACGGCAACCTCGGCACGGGTTACGAGCTGGATGCAATTGCGGCGGTGATCCTCGGCGGCACCAGCTTCGTCGGCGGGATCGGCACGATCACCGGCACGCTGGTCGGCGCATTGATCATCGCCACCCTCAATAACGGCATGACGCTGATGGGCGTCTCCTATTTCTGGCAGCTGGTGATCAAAGGGGCGGTGATCATCATTGCGGTGCTGATCGACAAATACCGTACCCGACACCATCAAAGTGCATAACAACAATACCCTACGAGTGAGGAAGACAAGATGCGTTTGAAACCCTTAGTAACCGCGCTCTGTGCTGGCGCGCTGCTTGCCGCAACGCCGTTTGCGCAGGCAAAAGATCTGAAGTCCATTGGCGTGACGGTGGGTGACCTGGCCAACCCGTTCTTCGTGCAGATCACCAAAGGTGCCGAGCTGGAAGCGCGCAAGCTGGCGGGGGATAACGTCAAGGTGACGCTGGTCTCCAGCGGGTACGATCTGGGCCAGCAGGTGGCGCAGATCGACAACTTCATCGCCGCGAAGGTGGACATGATCATCCTCAACGCCGCGGACTCTAAAGGGATCGGCCCGGCGGTGAAGCGCGCGAAGGACGCCGGGATCGTGGTCGTGGCGGTTGACGTCGCGGCGGAAGGGGCTGATGCCACCATCACCTCCGATAACACCCAGGCGGGTGAGATGGCCTGTAAGTACATTACTGACCGCCTGAAAGGGAAAGGCAACGTGGTGATCATCAACGGGCCGCCGGTCTCAGCGGTGCAAAACCGCGTGGAAGGGTGCCAGACAGAGTTCAAGAAACATCCGGATATCAAGGTGCTCTCGGATAACCAGAACGCCAAAGGCAGTCGTGAAGGCGGCCTGGAAGTCATGACCTCCCTGCTGGCGGCCAATCCGAAGATCGACGGCGTGTTTGCGATTAACGATCCGACCGCGATCGGCGCCGATCTGGCCGCGAAGCAGGCGCAGCGCAATGAGTTCTTTATTGTCGGCGTGGATGGCAGCCCGGACGGTGAGGAAGCGCTGAAGCGCGAAAACTCCCTGTTTGTCGCGACCCCGGCGCAAGATCCGCAGGTTATGGCGGCAAAAGCGGTGGAGATCGGCTATGACATTCTTCAGGGCAAACCTGCGCCGAAAGAGCCCGTGCTGATCCCGGTGACGATGATCGATAAAAAGAACGTCGGCACGTATAAGGGGTGGACGGTTAAATGATCCTTTTCCCTCTCCCGCAGGGAGAGGGAACTGTTTTCAAGGAGTCCCCATGAAACGCTCCGACATCAATGAAATTCTCGGCCACACGCGACAGTTCTTTTCCATGCACGACGTGCATCTCCCGCCTTTTGCCAGCTTTCCGCCAACAAAATGGCAGCAGCTTGACCAGGCCGCGTGGCAGGAAGTGTTCGATCTCAGGCTCGGCTGGGACGTGACGGCGTTCGGCGGCAACAGCTTTGCCGCAGAGGGCCTGACGCTGTTTACCCTGCGCAACGGCTCGCCCAACGGCGTACCTTATGAAAAATGCTATGCCGAAAAAATCATGCACGTTCGAGACGGCCAGGTCACGCCGATGCATTTTCACTGGCGCAAGCGCGAAGACATCATCAACCGGGGCGGCGGGAACCTGATTGTAGAATTGTGGAATGCCGGGGCGCATGAAGAGACGGAAAACACCGACGTGACGGTCACCGTCGACGGCTGCCGTCAGACCCACGCGCCCGGCAGCCAGCTACGCCTCACACCAGGGGAAAGCATCTGCCTGACGCCCGGTCTTTACCACAGTTTCTGGGGCGAACGCGGCTTCGGTGACGTGCTGGTCGGGGAAGTGTCCTCGGTCAATGACGATGAACACGACAACCACTTTTTGCAGCCCGTTGCCCGCTATAACAACATCGAAGAAGACGAACCGGCGCTGCTGGTGCTGTGCAACGAGTACAACCTGTTTCGGATATAAGGGGTAAATAATGCCATTAATTTCTCTTGCCGACGGTCTTGCGCACGCCAGACAGCACCGCTACGCGCTGGGCGCGTTTAACGTGCTCGACTCCCACTTCCTGCGCGCGCTGTTCGCCGCCGCAAAACAGGAACGCTCGCCGTTTATCATCAACATCGCCGAAGTGCATTTTAAGTACGTGTCGCTGGATTCTCTTGTCGAAGCGGTTAAGTTCGAAGCCGCCCGTCACGATATTCCCGTGGTGCTCAACCTCGACCACGGCCTGCATTTTGACGCCGTCGTGCGCGCCCTGCGCTTAGGGTTCAGCTCGGTGATGTTCGACGGCTCTACGCTGAGCTACGAGGAAAACATCCGCCAGACGCGGGAAGTGGTGAAAATGTGCCACGCGGTCGGCGTGTCGGTGGAGGCGGAGCTGGGTGCGGTCGGTGGCGATGAAGGCGGCGCGCTTTACGGACATGCGGATGAAGCCTTCTTCACCGATCCGCAGCTGGCGCGCGAATTTGTTGATTCAACCGGCATCGACGCGCTGGCCGTCGCCATCGGCAACGCGCACGGCAAGTATAAAGGCGAGCCGAAGCTCGATTTCCCGCGCCTGGACGCCATTCGCCAGCAGACGGGGCTGCCGCTGGTTTTACACGGCGGCTCCGGGATTAGCGATGCTGACTTCCGCCGCGCCATTGAGCTGGGCATTCATAAAATCAATTTCTATACCGGGATGTCGCAGGCCGCGCTCGCCGCCGTGGAGCAGCGCATGGCTAACCGCCAGCCGCTGTACGACGAGTTTGCCGAGCTGCTGCTGGGGATAGAAGAGGCGATTACGGATACGGTCGCCGAACAGATGCGCATCTTCGGCAGCGCGGGGCAGGTATAATGGAACGTAAAGGCATCATCGCCGCAGGCAATATGCTGGTGGACCACGTCCACCAGATCGTGCAGTGGCCGGAGCGCGGCTGGCTGGCGGAAATCACCCACAGCGAACGCTCAACCGGCGGCGCGCCGCTCAACGTCCTGCTGACGCTGGCAAAAATGCACGTTGGCCTGCCGCTGCAGGCGGTGGGGCTGATTGGCGAAGACGGCGACGGGGACTACATTCTGGCGATGCTCGACCAGTACCACGTCAACCGCCAGCGCGTACAGCGCACCACCTTTGCGCCAACCTCCATGTCGCAGGTGATGACCGACCCCAGCGGACAGCGCACCTTTTTCCACTCGCCCGGGGCCAACCGCCTGCTGGATCTTCCCGCCTTCGATCGCTTAGACGGATCGATGAAGATCTTCCATCTCGGCTATCTCCTGCTGCTCGACAGCCTGGATATGCCCGATGACGAATTTGGCACCCGCAGCGCGCGGCTGCTGGCGCAGATGCGCGACCAGGGGTATGAAACCTCGCTCGATCTGGTTTCCCGCAAGGGCGACCCGCGCTATCAGCCGCTGGTGCTCCCTGCCCTTCGCCATCTCGACTATCTGGTGATTAACGAGCTGGAGGCCGGTGAGTTTAGCGGCCTGACAATGCGTGACGAAAACGACGCCCCGCACATTGCCCATATCGCGGACGCCGCGGCGCAGCTGCTGGCGGCCGGCGTACGCCAGCGGGTGGTGATCCACTGTCCGGAAGGCGCATGGGGAGAAGCTCGCGGTGAAGAGGGTCGCTGGATCCCGTCATGGATGCTGGAGCAGGAAGAGATTATCGGCAGCGTCGGCGCGGGCGATGCCTTTTGCGCGGGCTTTTTATACGGCTGCCATGAATCGCTCCCGCTAACAGAGAGTATTTATCTGGCGCACGCCTGCGCGCGGGCAAGCCTGCTGGCCGCCAATGCGATTGACGGCGCAAAAACGCTGGCCGAGCTGCAGGCGTTTATTCGCGAGAGCATTTAATTTAACAATAATTGCGATTTTTCATTACAGTTCTATGAATTTTATATTCCCGAACTACACTCTCTCCATCTGGCATATTCGGCGTGGGCAGCACTCTGTCCGCACGCTTTTCCGAAATGAGATAGAAAGAGGACAAGGGAAAAATGTTCGCAGTCATCATCATCGGTATTTTCATTATCAGCGTTATTTATGCGCATTCCCGCGGCAAAGAAAAACAGACGCTTTCCCGTCAGCTCTTCGACCATTCGACGTTTATGGCGCCCATCAATATGTTTATGACGGCGTTTTCTTCCCTGCCCGCCAGGCAGCCTTTCTTTGAAACAGAGCGCTTCCCGGAATTAAATAAGCTGACGGAAAACTGGCTGGTTATTCGCGAAGAGGCGCTGCGTTTGCAGCACCATATTAAGGCGGCGGAAAATAATAACGACGCTGGCTTTAACACCTTTTTTAAACGCGGCTGGAAACGGTTTTACCTGAAATGGTATGCCGATGCCCATCCCTCCGCGCAGTCTTTATGCCCGGTGACGACCCGGCTGGTGAGTGAAATCCCCTCGGTGAAGGCGGCCATGTTTGCCGAGCTGCCGGCGGGTGCAAAGCTTGGCAAGCATCGTGATCCCTATGCGGGCTCGGTTCGTTACCATCTGGGGTTATTCACACCGAATGACGACCGCTGCTTTATTGAAGTCGACGGGCAGCGCCACAGCTGGCGGGATGGTGAAGCCGTTATTTTTGATGAGACCTACGTCCACTGGGCAGAGAATAAATCGGATCAAACGCGCATTATTCTCTTCTGCGATATTGAGCGTCCGATGAAATGGCGCTGGGCGCAGGCGGTTAACCATTGGGTGGGGACCACGCTGATGTCTGCAGCCAGCTCACCGAATGACGAAAATGACAGCACCGGCGGCATAAACCGCATTTTTAAATACGTTCATGCGGGCCGCGAGCGGGGGCAGCGTCTGAAAAAAAGAAACCGTAAGGCCTATTACGCCCTCAAGTATCTGTGCATCATCGCAATTTTTGCCGCCATCATTGTTCCGGCGATAACGTAAGCCTTATGCTGCCTGTTCGGGCCGGCTCACGTCGGTGGCAAACACGTAACCCAGTCCGCGAATGGTTTTGATGAGCGCAGGCTGATGCGGGTTAGCCTCTATTTTCCGGCGCAGGCGCATGATCAGCACGTCAATCGTGCGGTCGAACACGTCGGCGCTTTCGCTGTGGGTCAGCTCAAGCAGCCTGTCACGGCTTAGCACCCGACGGGCATTCTGCGTGAGCGCCAGCAGCAGGCCATACTCGCCCTGGGTTAAGGGGACGGGATTACGCTGCGGATCGCTCAGCTCGCAGCGGGTGGTATCAAGCGTCCATCCGTTAAACGCAATGCCCGCGACAGGCGCTGCGGAGGGTTCCGCAGCCAGCACGCCCGTACGGCGCAGCACCGCTTTCACGCGGGCGACCACCACGCGCGGGTTAAACGGTTTGCCAATATAATCGTCGGCCCCCATCTCCAGCCCCACCACCACGTCTGACTCGCTGCCCAGCCCGGTTAACATCACAACCGGTAGAGCCGGACGCTGCTTTTGCAACTGCAGCAGAACCTGCAGGCCATTAATATCCGGCAGCATCATATCCAGCAGCACAAGCGCGATATTCGGCTCCTGTTGTACCCGGCGAAGTGCATCCTGGCCGTTATGGCAGACAAGCACGCTAAAGACGTGCTCGCTCAGCACGTCCTGAAGCAGTTCGCAGACTGCCGTATCGTCATCAACCACCAGAATCGCCGGTTTCATCGTATGCTTCCGTCAGGGGATTATGTTAATTCTGAACTATTCTGCCGTCGGCTCCAGTCAAAAGGTTTTTTCAGTGACGGAAATTCAACCCATGTCACATCCGCCGCCCTGTCGACACGTCAATTTTGACGATTGGCTGCTTTTTGTCAGGGTTTTCACCCCGGATGGGCCGTAAAGTCAGGGGATACCCATACAAAAAACATGGCATAGAAGCTGCATAGTGGGTGCGAACGATTCGATTAACTGGAGCAGACTGATGAAAAAAGTCGTCACGGTTTGCCCTTATTGTGCCTCAGGTTGCAAGATCCACCTGGTGGTCGATAACGGCAAAATCGTCCGGGCGGAGGCCGCGCAGGGGAAAACCAACCAGGGCACGCTGTGCCTGAAAGGTTACTACGGCTGGGATTTTATTAACGATACCCAAATCCTTACCCCGCGCCTGAAAACCCCTATGATCCGCCGCGAGCGCGGCGGCAAGCTGGAAGCCGTCTCCTGGAACGAGGCGCTGGATTACGTCGCCACGCGCCTGAGCGCCATCAAGGCCAAGTATGGCCCGGATGCCATCCAGACCACCGGCTCTTCCCGCGGGACGGGAAATGAAACCAACTATGTGATGCAAAAATTCGCGCGCGCCGTTATTGGTACCAATAACGTCGACTGCTGCGCTCGCGTCTGACACGGCCCATCGGTTGCAGGTCTGCACCAGTCGGTCGGTAACGGCGCAATGAGTAATGCCATCAACGAGATAGATAATACCGATCTCGTCTTCATCTTTGGTTATAACCCGGCGGATTCTCACCCTATCGTCGCGAACCACGTTATTCGCGCTAAACAGAATGGGGCGAAAATCATCGTCTGCGATCCGCGCAAAATTGAAACCGCGCGCATTGCGGATATGCATATTGCATTGAAAAACGGCTCAAACATCGCGCTGTTGAACGCAATGGGGCACGTCATTATTGAGGAGAACCTGTACGACCAGGCGTTTGTCGCGACCCGTACAGAAGGCTTTGAAGAGTATAAGAAAATAGTCGAGGGCTATAGGCCTGAATCCGTCGAAGCGATCACCGGCGTCAGCGCGCAGGAGATTCGTCAGGCGGCCAGGATGTATGCCGGGGCGAAAACCGCCGCCATCCTCTGGGGCATGGGCGTGACCCAGTTCTACCAGGGCGTGGAAACCGTGCGTTCCCTGACCAGCCTCGCGATGCTGACGGGAAACCTTGGCAAGGCCCACGTTGGCGTGAACCCGGTGCGCGGTCAGAATAACGTGCAGGGCGCCTGCGATATGGGCGCGCTGCCGGATACTTATCCGGGCTACCAGTACGTGAAGTTCCCGGAAAACCGCGCCAAGTTCGCGAAGGCCTGGGGCGTGGAAAGCCTGCCGGAACACACCGGGTATCGCATCAGCGAGCTGCCGCACCGCGCGGCGCATGGCGAAGTGCGTGCGGCCTACATCATGGGTGAAGATCCGCTTCAGACCGACGCCGAGCTTTCTGCAGTGCGTAAAGGGTTTGAGGATCTGGAGCTGGTGATTGTCCAGGATATCTTCATGACCAAAACCGCGGCGGCGGCGGATGTGATTTTACCGTCGACCTCCTGGGGCGAGCATGAAGGCGTCTACACGGCGGCGGACCGCGGCTTCCAGCGCTTCTTTAAGGCGGTCGAGCCGAAGTGGGATCTGAAAACGGACTGGCAGATCATCAGCGAAATCGCCACCCGCATGGGCTACCCGATGCACTACAGCAACACCCAGGAGATATGGGACGAGTTGCGCAGCCTGTGTCCGGACTTCTACGGCGCCACCTATGAAAAAATGGGTGAGCTGGGGTACATCCAGTGGCCGTGCCGGGATGAGTCGGAGGCCGATCAAGGGACGTCCTATCTCTTTAAGGAGAAATTCGACACCCCGAACGGGCTGGCGCAGTTCTTCACCTGCGACTGGGTCGCGCCGATCGATAAACTCACCGACGAGTATCCGATGGTGCTCTCCACCGTACGTGAAGTGGGCCATTACTCCTGCCGCTCAATGACCGGTAACTGCGCCGCGCTGGCCGCGCTGGCGGACGAACCGGGCTATGCCCAAATCAACACCGCAGATGCTGAACGCCTTGGTATTGAGGACGAAGCCCTGGTGTGGGTGAACTCGCGCAAAGGGCGGATCATCACCCGCGCGCAGGTCAGCGATCGCCCGAACAAAGGGGCGGTCTATATGACCTACCAGTGGTGGATTGGTGCCTGCAACGAGCTGGTGACGGAGAACTTAAGCCCGATAACCAAAACGCCGGAGTATAAATACTGTGCCGTCAACGTTGAGCCGATTGTGGATCAGCACGCGGCGGAACAATACGTGATAGAGGAATATAACAAGCTAAAAGCCCGACTGCGCGAAAGCGCAATGGGTTAGAGCCGTTAATTGATCGTTGAATAAAGGGAGTGATATATTCACTCCCTTTTTATTTCCCATTAATTCATAAGAAATAGAAATTATTATTCTGTAAAGCGGCTCGCAGAAATAATGTAATTTACGCAGAATACAATTACATCTTTGCATTTTAATTCAGAGAGATAAGATATGCGGCGGGTGCTTAAGACTTTCTGTCTTGAGCATTGTTGAGGGACAGAAAGTGGAAAGCCCCGGGAAATTTTCATTTACCCGAGGCTACTCCCTCAACTACCAACAGGTTGAGAGTAGCCTCTTATTCTTTTTTTGACAAGGAGTAAAAGGCATGACGCCATTAAAAACTGCGTTAGGCATCGTCTTTATTGTTTGCCTGACGATAGTGATCTTTACCTTTATTACTCGCGGTAAGCTCTGCGAGTTTTCAATAAAGAGTGAGCATCAGGAGGTGGCGGCTAAATTAGCCTGCAACCCAGGCTAATCTCTACGGGCGGAACAACGGTTCCGCCCGGCTTGTAGGATGCTGAGGTCTTAATGCACCCGTTTTTTTCTTTTGCGCCCGCGATTATACTGCGCGGCGTGTACCCAGATGATAAGAATCCATGAAAGCCATTTTTCTGTTGTTATTGTTTTTAACGTCCTTTGCCCGCGCGGATGAGATAGGCAGCCAGTATCGGAAACAGGCGGAAGCCGGCGATGCCCGCGCCCAGTATTATCTTGCCGATACGTACTTCAGCTCCGGCGACAGCAAGCAGGCCGCGCTGTGGGCCGAGAAAGCCGCGAAAGGCGGCGATGTCGACGCCATGGGGTTGCTCTCGCAAATCCTCTTTACGCAAGGTGATTACGCACAGGCCAAAGCCCTGGCCCAACAGGCAAACATTGCTGGCAGCAAACGCGGTGCGATCATGCTGGCGCGCATTCTGGTGAATACTCAGGCGGGGAAAACTGACTATTCCCAGGCCATCAGACTGCTGCAAACGGCGACCGAAGATATCGACAGCGACTCTGCGGTCGATGCCCAACTGCTCCTGGGGCTGATTTATGCCAACGGCGGCGAGGTAGCGCAGGATGACGTGCAGGCTGCCTCCTGGTTCAAGCGGAGTTCAGCCCTTTCGCGTACCGGCTATGCCGAGTATTGGGCTGGGATGCTGTTCAGGCAGGGTGAGAAAGGCTTTATCACGCCCAATAAACAGAAAGCACTGTACTGGTTGAACCTGAGCTGTACGGAAGGGTTTGATACGGGGTGCGAAGAGTTTGATGCGTTGAGCGGGGAATAAAATCCCCTCACCCTAACCCTCTCCCCAAAGGGGAGAGGGAAGACAACGTTACATTACTGGTCAGCAGTCTTATCAAAACGACCCAGCACCTCGCGTTCATACGCCAGCGCCTTTTTACGATCGAATTTGTGTTCCCACTTGGCGATAACCAGCACCGCCAGCGCATTACCCACCACGTTCAGCGCCGTACGCGCCATGTCGAGGATACGGTCCACACCGGCGATAAAGGCCAGACCTTCCAGCGGAATGCCGACGCTGCCCAGCGTCGCCAGCAGCACCACGAACGAAACGCCCGGTACGCCTGCGATACCTTTAGACGTCACCATCAGCGTCAGTACCAGGACGATCTCCTGCCACAGCGACAGGTCAATGCCGTACAGCTGGGCAATAAAGATAGCGGCGATACTCTGGTATAGCGTCGAACCATCCAGGTTAAAGGAGTAACCGGTCGGCACCACGAAGCTGGTAATAGAGGCAGGCGCGCCGTAGGCTTCCATCTTCTCAATAATACGCGGCAGCACGCTCTCAGAGCTTGCCGTGGAGTAGGCCAGAATCAGCTCATCTTTCAGGATACGGATCAGGATCCAGATGCTCAGCCCGCACAGACGCGCCACGATGCCCAGCACCACCAGTGCGAAGAACAGGATGGCGAAGTGCACCAGGATCACCAGCTTCGCCAGCGGCCACAGGGAGGCAAAACCGAAGTTCGCCACGGTGACGGCGATAAGCGCAAACACCCCTACCGGCGCGTAACGCATCACCATGTGGGTCACTTTAAACATGGTCTCGGAAATAGAGCGGAACACGGTCACCAGCGGTTCACGGTGCGTCGCGGGCAGAGAAGAGAGCCCCAGACCAAACAGTACCGAGAAGAAGATGATCGGCAGCATTTCGCCCTTCGCCATCGACGCCACGATGTTGGTCGGCACCAGCGACAGGATTGTGCCCATCAGGCCATGCGCATGGCTCTGCACGTCAGCGGTCGTACTTTGGTATTTCGAAATATCCACCGTTGCCAGCTGCGACATATCGATCCCGGAACCCGGCTGGAACACGTTCGCCAAAGTGATACCAAGAATGATCGCAACCGTAGTGATCACTTCGAAATAGATAATGGTTTTTGCACCAATACGACCTAACTGCTTCGCATCGCCGACGCCCGCAATACCGACCACCAGCGTCGAGATCACAATCGGAACCACAATCATCTTGATCAGATGAATGAAGATATCCCCTGCCGGTGAGAGCAGGTTCGCAATCAGCCATTCGCGGCTGTCGCTGTGATAGTGAAGGTAACTGCCCAGCAAGATGCCCAGCACAAGGGCGATTAAGATCTGCCAGGCCAGGCTGACTTTAACGTTTTTCATAGAAACTGACTTCCTCAATGAAGCGCCTTATTCACTCAAACTGCATGAATATGGAGACATACTGAAAGAGTATGAATTGTGTTGCGTTGGTTTATGGGATTTTTTAACGCGGCGTATGAGTATCATTTGCGCGACCTGTTGCGCAAGCCTTAAAGAACGACGCGTTTCACTCACAAAAGCGACGATGACGGCAGTTTGTTCTAATTCTGATAAATAACCTTTTGTTATAAAAACGCTTTTTTAAACATAAATGTGAATAATCGTCAGCATAAATTATTTTCCTTCAAAGATTCATTCGCTCAATTTTCATACTCTTCAAACAATGCGTGATCTGCAGCCCAAATAATAAACAAAGCTTGTAAAGCCCCTACAATTAACGTTTTTGCGACATATTATTAACATCTTACAAGGAGAAAAAAAGCCATGAGCCAAATACACAAACATGACATTCCCGCAAATATTGCGGACCGTTGCCTGATCACCCCGGAGCAGTACCACGAGAAATATCAGCAATCTATCACCGCCCCGGACACCTTCTGGGGTGAGCAGGGTCATATCCTTGACTGGATCAAACCTTATCAGAAGGTGAAGAACACCTCCTTTGCGCCCGGCAATGTCTCCATTAAATGGTTTGAAGATGGCACCCTGAACCTGGCGGCGAACTGCCTTGATCGTCACCTTGCCGAGCGCGGAAACGAGACGGCGATTATCTGGGAAGGCGATGATGCCTCCCAGAGCAAACACATTACCTATAAAGAACTGCACCGCGACGTGTGCCGCTTCGCCAACGTCCTGCTGGAAAAAGGCATTAAAAAAGGCGATGTGGTCGCTATCTATATGCCGATGGTGCCGGAAGCGGCGGTAGCCATGCTGGCCTGCGCGCGTATTGGTGCGATCCACTCCGTTATTTTTGGCGGTTTCTCACCAGAAGCGGTTGCGGGCCGTATTGTCGATTCCAGTTCAAAACTGGTGATCACCGCCGATGAAGGCGTGCGCGCCGGACGCGGAATCCCCCTGAAGAAAAACGTCGACGAAGCGCTGAAAAACCCGAACGTCAAAACGGTCAGCAACGTTATCGTCCTTAAGCGTACCGGCGGCAAAATCGACTGGAACGAGGGGCGTGACCTGTGGTGGAGCGACCTGATTGAAAAGGCGAGCGACCAGCATCAGCCGGAAGAGATGAACGCAGAAGATCCGCTCTTCATTCTTTACACCTCCGGCTCGACCGGTAAGCCGAAAGGCGTGCTGCACACCACCGGCGGCTATCTGGTCTACGCGGCCACCACCTTCAAATACGTCTTTGATTACCATCCGGGCGACATCTACTGGTGTACAGCCGACGTGGGCTGGGTTACCGGACACAGCTACCTGCTGTACGGCCCGCTGGCCTGTGGCGCAACGACGCTGATGTTTGAGGGCGTACCGAACTGGCCGACTCCGGCGCGGATGTGTCAGGTGGTCGACAAGCATCAGGTCAATATTCTCTACACCGCGCCAACGGCGATCCGCGCATTAATGGCGGAAGGCGATAAAGCCATCGAAGGCACTGACCGCTCTTCATTGCGCATCCTCGGTTCCGTGGGTGAGCCCATCAACCCGGAAGCCTGGGAGTGGTACTGGAAGAAAATCGGCAACGAGAAATGCCCGGTCATGGACACCTGGTGGCAGACCGAAACCGGCGGCTTTATGATCACCCCAATGCCGGGCGCCACGCAGCTGAAAGCAGGCTCGGCAACCCGTCCGTTCTTCGGCGTGCAGCCTGCGCTGGTGGATAACGAAGGTAACCCGCAGGAAGGCGCCACCGAAGGCAATCTGGTGATCACGGACTCGTGGCCGGGTCAGGCGCGTACCCTGTTTGGCGATCACGATCGCTTCGAGCAGACCTACTTCTCGACCTTTAAAAACATGTACTTCAGCGGCGACGGCGCGCGCCGTGATGAAGATGGATATTACTGGATTACCGGACGCGTGGACGACGTGCTGAACGTCTCCGGCCACCGTCTGGGCACCGCGGAGATTGAATCTGCGCTGGTGTCGCATCCGAAGATTGCCGAAGCCGCCGTTGTCGGCATTCCGCACAACATCAAGGGCCAGGCAATTTACGCTTACGTCACCCTGAACCACGGGGAAGAGCCGTCGCCAGAACTCTATGCTGAGGTGCGCAACTGGGTGCGTAAAGAGATTGGCCCGCTGGCGACGCCGGACGTGCTGCACTGGACCGACTCGCTGCCGAAAACCCGCTCCGGCAAAATCATGCGCCGTATCTTGCGCAAAATCGCGGCAGGGGACACCAGCAACCTCGGTGATACCTCAACGCTCGCGGATCCTGGCGTGGTGGAAAAACTGCTCGAAGAGAAGCAGGCCATCGCAATGCCTTCCTAGTGTTTTCTCCCTCTCCCCTCACCCTCTCCCCATAGGGGAGAGGGGATAAAAACAAACCAACCTTACCTTTGGAGACTCTGTGATGAATGACCATATTTGTCAGCAGATAGAGAATAGTGCGCACTACAGGGAGCTCGTCGATAAGCGGCAACGGTTTGCCTTCACCCTTTCCATCATCATGCTGATTATCTATGTCGGCTTTATTCTGCTGATCGCCTTTGCGCCGCACTGGCTGGGCACCCCGCTGCACGAGGGCACCAGCGTGACGCGCGGTATTCCGATTGGCATTGGCGTCATCGTGATTTCATTTGTGCTGACCGGCGTTTACGTCTGGCGCGCGAACGGTGAATTCGATCGCCTTAATAAAGCGGTACTGCAAGAGGTAAAAGCATCATGAAGAGAATTCTGACGGCGCTCGCCGCCACGCTTCCCTTTGCCGCCCACGCGGCAGATGCGATTACCGGCGAGGTACAGCGCCAGCCAACCAACTGGCAGGCGATTGTGATGTTCCTGATTTTCGTGGTGCTGACGCTGTATATCACTTACTGGGCGTCGAAACGCGTGCGCTCCCGTAACGATTACTACACCGCAGGCGGCAACATTACCGGCTTCCAGAACGGGCTGGCGATTGCGGGTGACTTTATGTCCGCCGCCTCGTTCCTCGGGATCTCCGCGCTGGTGTACACCTCCGGCTATGACGGCCTGATCTACTCTCTCGGCTTCCTCGTCGGCTGGCCGATCATTCTGTTCCTGATTGCCGAGCGCCTGCGCAATCTGGGCCGCTACACCTTCGCCGACGTGGCCTCGTATCGCCTGAAGCAGGGACCGATTCGCACCCTCTCCGCCTGCGGTTCGCTGGTGGTGGTGGCGCTGTACCTGATTGCGCAGATGGTGGGTGCGGGTAAATTGATCGAACTGCTGTTCGGCCTGAACTACCACATCGCGGTAGTGCTGGTGGGCGTGCTGATGGTGATGTACGTGCTGTTCGGCGGCATGCTCGCCACCACCTGGGTGCAGATCATCAAAGCCGTTCTGCTGCTGTTCGGCGCCAGCTTTATGGCCTTTATGGTGATGAAGCACGTTGGCTTCAGCTTCAATAACCTGTTCACCGAAGCGATGGCGGTCCACCCGAAAGGGGAAGCCATTATGAGCCCGGGCGGGCTGGTGAAAGACCCTATATCCGCACTCTCGCTTGGTCTCGGCCTGATGTTCGGTACCGCGGGTCTGCCGCATATACTGATGCGCTTCTTCACCGTGAGCGATGCGCGTGAAGCGCGCAAGAGCGTCTTCTACGCTACCGGCTTCATGGGCTACTTCTATATTCTGACCTTCATCATCGGCTTTGGCGCGATCATGCTGGTGGGGGCGAACCCGGCGTTTAAAGACGCGGCGGGCGCGCTGATTGGCGGTAACAACATGGCGGCGGTGCATCTGGCGGACGCGGTGGGCGGCAACCTGTTCCTCGGCTTTATCTCCGCCGTGGCCTTCGCCACCATTCTTGCGGTGGTTGCGGGTTTAACGCTGGCCGGCGCGTCGGCGGTGTCGCACGACCTCTACGCCAACGTCTTCCGCAAAGGCGCGAGCGAGCGCGATGAACTGAAGGTCTCGAAAATCACCGTGCTGGTGCTGGGCGTCGTGGCGATTCTGTTGGGCATTCTGTTCGAGAAGCAAAACATCGCCTTTATGGTGGGGCTGGCCTTCTCGATTGCGGCCAGCTGTAACTTCCCGATCATCCTGCTCTCCATGTACTGGTCGAAACTGACCACCCGTGGGGCGATGATTGGCGGCTGGCTGGGGCTGCTGACGGCGGTGATCCTGATGATTCTGGGCCCAACCATTTGGGTGCAGATCCTCGGTCACGCAAGCGCCATCTTCCCGTATGAATACCCGGCGCTGTTCTCTATTGCCGTGGCGTTTATCGGTATCTGGGTCTTCTCGGCCACCGACAATTCGCCGGAGGGTAACCTGGAGCGTGAGAAATTCCGCGCCCAGTTTATCCGTTCACAAACCGGTCTCGGTGTTGAGCAGGGCCGCGCGCACTAAGCCTTTCTCCCCGGTCATTCTGGCCGGGGAGCTTAAAACATCACCCACGCCACCAGCGGCGCAACCAGCACCATTACCACGCCCGACAGCATCATGACCAGGCTCGCGACAACGCCCTCCTGCTGGCCCAGCTCATAGGAACGTGCCGTGCCCGCGCCGTGCGACGCCGCGCCAAACCCCGCGCCTTTGGCCATCCCTTCCCGAATAGAAAGCCGCAGAAAGAGCATATCGCCCACCGCCATCCCAAAGACGCCCGTCACCACCACAAACAGCGCCACCAGGTCCGGCTGTCCGCCGAGGGGTTTAGCCGCCGCCAGCGCGAACGGCGTGGTCACCGAGCGCACGGCCAGGCTGCGCTGAATTTCGTCGGGCAGCGTAAACAGCCGCGCCAGCCAGACGGAGCTACAGACCGCGACCACCGTGGCGGTAATCACGCCTGCGCTGAGCGACATCCAGTGGCGTTTGATAATCGCCAGGTTGTCGTAAACGGGCACGGCAAAGGCGATGGTCGCCGGGCCGAGCAGCCACAGCAGCCAGTGGGATTCACCAATATAGTTTTGCCAGGAGATATGGCCGAAGACCAGCATCAGCACCAGCAGGATCGGCGTGAAGACCAGCGGCATCAGCGGCAGGGCATGAAAACGGCGATACAGCCGCTTGTTGGCAAAGTAGATCCCAAGCGTCGCGATCAGGCACAGGACGCTGATCTGAAAGTTAGTCATGTTTGTGCCTGCTGATTTCAAACCGGTACACTTTATCCACAACCCAGGCGGTCGCCCCCAGCACCATCAACGTACTCAGCGCGATGACCGCAAAGATTCGCCAGCCGTCCACCATCAGCAGCTGCGCATAGTTCACCACCGCCACCACGGCAGGGACAAAGAACAGCAGCATCTCCGCCAGCAGCCAGCGCGCCCCGGCGCGCACCCAGTTAAGGGGGATTACGCGACAGAGGATGAGCGTCAGCATCAGCAGCATCCCCACCAGGTTGGCAGGCAGCGGCAGGTGGAGCCAGCCGACAAGATATTCGGCGAAAACAAACAGTCCCGCGTAGAGTAGTACCTGAACCGGGACCTGGAGTCGTTGTACAACGGCAGGCGTAACACGGCTTAACGCCACGGCCATGGGGGTTTTCCTCAAAAATGAGACGAGGCGCCAGTATAGTGAGCGCACGGTGTGGACTGAAATGAATTAAAATCATCACAGGTATAGTTTCGAGGAATAATCATGGACATAAGAACGCTGCGCTATTTTGTCGAAGTGGTTCGTCAGCAAAGTTTTACCCGCGCAGCGGAGAAGTTGTTTGTTACCCAGCCCACCATCAGCAAGATGCTGAAAAACCTCGAAGATGAACTGAACTGTACCCTATTGATCCGCGACGGGCGCAAGCTGCTGCTGACCGACACCGGACGCGTGGTGTTCGAGCGTGGGCTGGCGATTCTGGCGGAGTTCCGCCAGCTGAAAGCAGAGCTGGACGATATTAATCATCTGACCAAAGGAGTGCTTCGCCTCGGCATTCCACCGATGGTGGGGATGATGATGGCCGGGCCGATTAGCCTGTTTCGCCAGCGCTATCCCGGCGTAGAGCTGAAAATCTCGGAGTTTGGTGGGTTAACCGTCCAGCAGGCCGTCACTAACGGCGAGCTCGACGTGGCCATGACTGCCCTCCCCGTTGAGGAAGAGAGCGGCCTGGCGACGCTTCCGCTCTTTAGCCACCCGCTGTGCGTGCTGGTTCCCCGCTCCGGCGACTGGCTGAAGTTAGACTCGGTGAAGCCTGAACTGCTCGGCGAGCATCCTCTGCTGATCTACAACGAAGACTTCGCTCTCAGCCGCCAGCTGATGACGCTGTTTAACCAGCATAACGTCAAGCCACGCATTGCGGTACGCAGCGGACAGTGGGATTTCCTGGCGGCGATGGTGCAGGCCGGCGTGGGGATTGCCATTCTGCCGCAGCCGATTTGCGAGCGTCTGGATAAAAACACGCTGCGCTGGATCCCACTGGAGAGCGATCTGCACTGGCAACTGGGCATGATCTGGCGTGAAGGGGTCTATTTGTCGCAGAGCGCGCAGGCGTGGCTGCAGTGTTGTGAGGGGTTTTGGGTGCCCACACCCTAACCCCTGGGCTCGATCGGTTCCCTCTCCCCTAAGGGGAGAGGGCCAGGGTGAGGGGCACAAACAGCGCTACTGATTCTCTATCAACAGCGCTTCCAGCAGGTCCAGATCGTGCAGCAGCTTTTGCAGCGTCTCGTTGCTGATCTGGCGCGTGGCGCGCAGGTGGTACAGTTCGGCACGCTCTGAGCGCAGCGCCGCCAGGCGGAACCGGCGTTCCAGGTTCTCCTCCTGCAGCGAGCTTTCCACATCGTTACGCCCGTCCGCGCGGCGGCGAAGGTTACCAATTACGCGGGAACTCACTTCCGTCAGCAGCTGATTATCGATGTTCTCTTCCGCATCCGCGGCCAGACGCTCTTCCATTTTCTGGATGGCGACAATCGCCACTTCGGCGGTGGCCGCACGCGCAATGCGCTCTTCCTTGTGCTGCTGGGTCGAATCGCCAACATCAATATGCTGCAGCAGGATCGGCAGCATAATCACGCCGACAAACAGTGAGAAGAGAATCACGCCCGCCGCCAGGAAGACCAGCTCGTAGCGTGCTGGGAAGACATCGCCTGTCGGCAGCAGCAGCGGAATGGAGAGCACACCGGCAAGGGTGATCGCCCCGCGTACGCCCGCAAAAGAGGCAATCAGCAGTTCACGCGTTGTCCACGAGCCGAACTCCATCGGTTTTTTCTTCAGGAAGCGGACGCTGAAGTTTTTCATCGTCCACAGCCAGCCGAAACGAACCAGCATCAGCGCCAGGTAGATCAGCACGATGTCGGTAAACAGCATCCAGACCTCAACGTTCGGGTCGGCCTCCGCCGCCACCAGCGAGGACTCCATAATGCCAGGCAGCTGCAGGCCCAGGAGCAGGAACACCATGCCGTTAAAGACAAACTCCAGCATGGCCCAGGTGCTGTTTGCACGCAGGCGCATGGCCAGCGGCGCGCGGCGCATTACGCCGGAACGGGTAATGGTCATCCCTGCCGCAACCGCTGCCAGAATGCCCGACACGCCGATATGTTCGGCAATCAGATAAGAGGCAAACGGCAGCAGGAACAGCAGTACGATCTGCGTAGCGGGTTCATCGCCGCCCCAGCGGCTGAGGAAGCGCAGCGAGCGGCCGTACAGCCAGCTCACCACGAAGCCTGCGAGAATACCGCCAATCGCCACCTTGAAGAATTCCAGCGTTGCGCCGCCGACGGTAAAGACCATCGTACCCATCGCTACGGCCACGGCAAACTTCAGGGCGACCAGGCCGGAGGCGTCGTTCATCAGCGCCTCACCCTGTAAAATCCCCATGATTTTCTTCGGAATACGGCCTTCACCCACAATGCCGGACAGCGCCACGGCATCGGTTGGCGACAGCACGGCGGCCAGCGCAAAAGCCGGTATTAACGGAATGCCCGGCACCGTCCAGTAGATCAGGAAACCAATCCCGACGACGGTGACCACCACCAGCGCAAGCGCCAGGCCGAAGATCTCTCGCCCGTGCTCAAGGAATTCGCGCGTGGGCGTTTTCCAGCCATCGGCAAACAGCAGTGGCGGAATAAACAGCACGAGGAACAGTTCGGGGTCAAATTCCACGTGCAGGCCAAACGTCGGCCACGCCAGCAGCGCGCCGATGGCAATTTGCATTAATGGCAGGGGGACCTGAAAGGGCAGTACGCGTGTAACCACCCCGGATAGCGAGACCACAAGGGTCATGATGAGTATTGTGAAGAAGATTTCCATGCGTTCCCTGTTTGCTGTGTTGCTTATGTACTCCGGAAGGCGTCGTGCCTTTTATTCTATCTTCCCCAGAGTAACGCAAAAGGCAACAGGATGAGTCCTGAAAATAAAAACGGGCGGCCTGAGCCACCCGTTTTCGCATCAAAGGACAACTTAGATTGCCCAGCCGCCCGCGTAGAACGCCACCAGCGCAACGGCGATAACAACGGTGCCAACGTTCAGCTTGCGCCATTCACCGGAGACCAGACGACCGATCACCAGCGACGCGAAGCCGATCATAATGCCGGTCACGATGTTACAGGTCAGTACGATGAAGACCGCAGTAATCAGGCCAGACATCGCGTCCACAAAATCCGCAAAGTCGATTTTCGCCACGTTGCTCAGCATCAGCAGGCCAACGTACATCAGCGCTGGCGCGGTCGCGTACGCCGGAACCAGGTACGAGAGTGGAGAGAGAAACAGGATCAGCATGAACAGCACGCCGACGGTGATCGCCGTCAGGCCGGTTTTACCGCCTGCCGCCGTACCCGCCGCGGACTCGATGTATACCGCCGCAGGCGCCGCACCCACCAGACCAGAGAAGACGCTGCTCAGGGAGTCAGTGGTCAGCGCTTTGCCGCCGTCAATAATCTGACCGTCTTTATCCAGCAGGTTCGCCTGACCGGCCACCGCACGAATAGTACCGGTCGCGTCAAACACGGCGGTCATCACCAGCGCCAGCACGCTTGGTAGGATCACCGGGTTCAGCGCGCCAACGATATCCAGGCTGCCAATCAGGGAGTTTCCTTTGTCATCGCTCAGCGACGGCATGGCGAAAATGCCGGAGAAGTGGACGTTCGGATCGAAAATCAGGCCCACAATCGACACGCCGATAATGGTCAGCAGGATGCCGCCCGGGACTTTCAGTTTTTCCAGACCGATAATCACCGCCAGGCCGATCAGCGACATGATCACCGGGAAGCTGGCGAAATGGCCGAGCGCCACCGGCAGGCCGTCCAGCGGGTTCTTGATGACCAGACCGACGCCGTTGGCGGCGATCAGCAGCAGGAACAGGCCGATGCCGATGCCGGTACCGTGCGCCACGCCCTGCGGCAGGTTGCGCAAGATCCAGCTACGGATGCCGGTCGCTGAAATAATGGTAAACAGCACACCCATCAGGAACACGGCGCCCAGCGCAACCGGTACGCTGATGTGCTGACCCAGCACCAGGCTGAACGCGGTAAACGCGGTCAGGGAGATGGCGCAACCAATCGCCAGCGGCAGGTTCGCCCACAGGCCCATCACGATAGAGCCCACGCCGGCCACAAGGCAGGTCGCTACAAAGACAGCCGCTGGCGGGAAGCCCGCTTTGCCCAGCATGCCCGGCACAACGATGACGGAATAAACCATCGCCAGAAACGTTGTCAAACCAGCAACGATTTCCTGACGCACGGTGCTGCCGCGGGCCGAAATTTTAAACATGGCGTCAAGTGAACCGCCAGTACGCGCAGATGGCGTAGACATAGAAAACATCCCCTGAGAGTTTTTTAGGAAGTCCGTAAGCGAGGTGGAGACGCCACTGCCAGCTAAACGTCAAATCCTTGTGTTGCGTTTGCGACGAAAGGGCGTCACAAAAAAAGCAAACGTTTAGCTCCGCGCTTACAAACGGGTGGTCAAATTAAGGCAAACGATTATCCAGCCTAATCCCCGCCCTTTTCAACTGAACTTTATCGTTTTTCGCTAAAATTCACTTATGACGCTGAAGAAATAAACAGAGGATGCGCAAACGTTATCATCAATGCGCAATTTGTTTACATTTAATCCTCACCCGGGATGGATAACGGCCCCCCTTGCTCCAGAGTTCTTTGCCAGCCAGGGCTGTTCTCAACCTTACTTTTCCATGCCTGAATATGCGGCAGGTTGTTAATACCGCCGCGCGCCAGCAGGGCAAAAATCGGAAAGCTCATCTGGATGTCGGCCATGCTGAGCGTATCCCCGGCAAACCAGCTGTTTTTAGCCAGATGTGATTCAATAAAGCGCGCATGGGTTTCCAGCTGGCGGTTGAGGTACGCTTTCTGCACCCCCTGCCCCAGCGCTTTCCCCAGGGTTCGGATACCAAACGGCACCGGCGGTTTTCCGAGGCTGCTGAAGACCAGCTTCATTAACAACAGCGGCATCAGCGATCCTTCCGCGTAGTGCAGCCAGAAGCGGTACTGCACCTTATGCGCCGGATCTAAAGGCTTAAGCCGCGACTCGGGATCGTAAGTTTCCTGCAGGTACTCCAGAATGGCGCCAGACTCCGCAAGGATCAGCCCGTTATCTTCGATAACCGGTGATTTACCCAACGGATGTACCTTTTTGAGAGCCTCCGGCGCCAGCATGTTTTTTTGGCGCTGATAGTGAACGATCTCATAAGGCAGGCCGAGTTCTTCCAGCGCCCAGATCGCGCGGTGCGAGCGCGACTGGTTAAGGTGGTGTACCGTGAGCATGGCTTTCTCCTGTTATTCATACTTTTTAACTATAGAAAATTGAACAACACCGCGAAAAAAATTCGGCTAAAAACCGGTCAGCGACGCTGGCGAAAAAACGGGTCTTGCATAGAATTAAAGTGTCAGCACAATCCGGAACCTCCCCAACCAGCTCGACACTGAGGGGTGCTGACGTCGGGGGAAACCCTCCCGTGAACCAGCGGGATAGAGTGAAAGACAAAGACCGGGAAAAACTAAAGCGCCCTTATGTGGCGCTTTAGTTCTTTATGTGCTTTTTGCCGCGCAATCTCAATCCTCTTCCAGCAGCCGCGCCCCCGTCCCCTGCTCGCCCAGTTTGTCGCCGGGGTTACGCAGCGGGCAGTCGCTGCGCGACAGGCAGCCGCAGCCGATGCAGCCATCCAGCTCGTCACGCAGAGCGACCAGCGTGTGAATACGCCTGTCCAGCTCTTCACGCCACTGGGACGACAGCTCTTTCCACTCTTTCGGACTCAGCGTGTGCCCTTCCGGCAGTACCCCAAAGGCCTCACCGATCGTGGCCAGGGGAATTCCGATTCGTTGCGCAATTTTGATTATCGCCACGTATCGGAGCACGTCGCGAGTATAGCGACGCTGGTTACCCCCGTTACGGATGCTCTTGATTAAACCTTTGCTTTCATAGAAGTGGAGCGCCGATACCGCAACGCCGCTTCGCTTCGCCACTTCACCGGGAGTTAAAAGCGCTTTAATTCGCGGCAATCTCTTTTCCATAAAACCTCTTTACCTCAAGTTAACTTGAGGAATTATACTCCCCCGCAGAGAAAACGACGAATTAACCGAGATAGTTGTATCTACAGAGGGGCAACCTTATGTCGCATCAGCAGATTATTCAGACGCTTATTGAATGGATTGATGAACATATCGACCAACCGTTGAACATTGATGTGGTCGCGAAAAAGTCGGGCTATTCGAAATGGTATTTACAGAGAATGTTCCGCACGGTCATGCATCAGACGCTGGGTGAGTACATTCGCCAGCGCAGACTTCTGCTGGCAGCGCAGGCGCTACGCTCAACGCAGCGGCCCATTTTTGATATCGCGATGGACCTTGGCTATGTGTCGCAACAAACCTTTTCCCGCGTGTTTCGCCGCGAGTTTGACCGTACGCCAAGCGACTATCGCCACCAGTTGAATTAATCACTCTCAGTGCAAAGGCTGCTGCTGCCAGGTCATAAATTCCTGGGGCGGCATCGCTTTCGCGAAGTGCCATCCCTGACAAAACTGGACGCCGCGCTTCAACAGCCAGCTCACCTGCTCTGCCGTCTCTACCCCTTCCGCAATGGTTTTCAGGCGCAGGCTCTGCGCCATCTCGATAATATGCTCGGCGATCAGGTGGCTGGTACTGTTGGTCGTTAAGGTATCGATAAACGATTTATCGATCTTCAGGATATCCACGTTCAGCGAGTAGAGGTTGTGCAGGTTCGAGTAGCCGGTACCGAAGTCATCGATCGCGACTTCATAACCCGCCTGACGGAAAGCCTGAATCACCGGCGTGGTTTTTGGCACATCGATAAAACCACGTTCCGTCACTTCAATTTTGATTTGCTGCGCGCGGACGGCGTAGTGGCGAGCCTTGTCGGAAATCATGGCGATCAGCCGCGAGGAGTGGAAATCCGTGGCCGACAGGTTAATCGAAATATAGAGATGCGGATGCTCCGCCAGGAAATGGCCCAGATCGTTGAACACCTCCTCAACGACATAGTCCGTAATCCGCTCGCTCATTCCCTCATTTTCCGCCAGCGGAATAAACTCAGCCGGGCTCATCACCTGCCCGTTAAAACCCGGCCAGCGTAACAACGCTTCCGCACCCACACACTGGTTGTTCTTGATATCAATAATCGGCTGATAGTGGACGCAAAGCTGTCGCTTGTTCAGCGCCCGGTGCAGTAAGCGCCCCGGTGAATTAAGCTCACGATGGGTACGGGACCATACCAGCAAAATAATAATGCTGCAGATCATGCCCAGCGGTAGCGTCAACGTCGCCTGGTGATAAAGCGTTTCATAAAAGCGTTTATTCGATGTCGACACAATGGCCGCAATAGGTCTTTTGGGAGACGTTACGATCGTATAAAAGCGGTTATCTTTTTGAAATACCGATTCCTTATCTCGAATCATCGAATTTAATAAAGAAACATTGGCTTTCTGGCTAACCGAAAAGAAAGCATTGGTTACCGTGTCGTACACACCCCACGAGAGAGAATGATCCGCGGACATGACTTCGCTGTATGAAAGCGGATTGACGACCACCACATAATTTCCGCGCTGCATATATGTCATTTTATAGCCAGTATAAAATGGGGTATCGCGATAATAATAGATAGCGACGTCAGGTTTACGCGTGTAATTAGCGACAGGAATGGCGTAGGGATGATCCGGTGTAAAAACGGTCGAACAAAGAAAATTCTGACCTTCAGCGTAAATTAAATCGGCGACAAACAGGCGGCCACGAACAACGTTCAGCATATATTGACGGTGTCCCGGCGTGCAAAGCTCACCCTGATATTTTTCAGCCTCGTCCCGGGCCAGCTCAACCTGTTGAATAACCAGCTCTGTTTTGTCTAAAGCCAGTTCAGCAAATGTGCGTAGCTGTGCGCTTGTTTCAGACACGGCGCGTAGCTGGGCAAACCATAGGGCAAGCATCACCGGCAGCATAACTACCATGATGATCCCTACCACCCTGAGCATTTTGCGCCGCGCGCTACGATTCATTTCCCGCCCTATATCCCTGCATGTTGTACGCCTGTAGTAATGAAGGCCGGATGCTTTGTTAAACAGGTGATTACGTTGCATGAATCATGCAAAGTTAGCAACTGACTTTTAGTATTAAAAATCTTAAATTTCGTTATGACGATAATATTTTCCCGTAAGTTAAACTGTAAGTATTCGTTCCGTTTCAATTAAGGGAAATAATTATCCAGCCCGCCGGGGCCGACGGAAAGATAACACAACAGACGATCGTTGATTAAGCCAAACGTCTGACAGCATGAAAAAAGTACAACATCGTCATGACGTTTTATGCTATTTGCTCCGGGTACTGTGTTTGTTGATTTATAAATAATCAGTCTTCACCACACTATTTTCAGTAATGGCGGAGAATAACGCCCCGGTTATAAAACCGAATTTGCGGTGTCCCCACTTGCCCGACGGGCGTTTCCGGCGCGTTGTGGGTTCACCTCCTCATGCGCCGAGGCTGGTCCTGCCTACAGAGTCGCTTTTCCTGGGGAATAAAATCCTCTTTTTTGATCGCACAGGCACTGGCGAATAAATCATCAATTGTGATATAGTTCACACATATTTTGTAACGAGAAACACTGTTTCATTCAGTTCGTCTGTTTTGTAGAGGATGGGTTTTATGGCAACCATTACTACCAGCATGGTTCTCCTGCGCTGGCCTTTGTTGAGTGCGGTACTGATGTTTTTAGCCAGCACGCTGAACATTCAGTTTCGTAAATCTGACTATGCGGGTCTTGCTGTCATCAGCACCCTGCTGGGGTTGGGTGCGGCCTGCTGGTTTGCAACGGGTCTGCTTGGTATCACCCTGCTGGATATGGCCGCCGTCTGGGAAAATATTAAAGTGGTGATGGTTGAGGCGATGAGCCACACGCCGCCAGACTGGCCGATGGTGATTACCTGATCCCTTACGGAATAAAAAAACCCAGACGATGGTCTGGGTTTTTTGTTTTAGCACGCGGGAATCAGAACGGAATGTCGTCGTCGAAATCCATTGGCGGTTCGTTAGACGGCGCCGGAGCAGACTGCTGCTGCGGACGAGACTGTGCGCCGCCGCTGAACTGGTTGCCACCCTGCGGCTGCTGAGGCTGACCCCAACCGCCCTGCTGCTGGCTCTGACCGCCACCTGCAGGTGCGCCACCGCCCTGACGGCCACCCAGCATCTGCATGGTGCCGCCCACGTTGACCACTACTTCAGTCGTGTACTTCTCAGCACCGGACTGATCGGTCCATTTACGGGTACGCAGCTGGCCTTCAATATAGACCTGAGAACCTTTACGCAGATATTCTCCGGCCACTTCGGCCAGTTTGCCAAACAGCACAACACGGTGCCATTCGGTCTGCTCTTTCATCTCACCGGTCGCTTTATCACGCCAGGATTCGGAAGTAGCCAGCGTAATGTTGGCAACTGCGCCACCACTCGGCATGTAGCGTACTTCCGGGTCCTGGCCCAGATTACCGACGAGAATCACCTTGTTTACGCCTCTGCTGGCCATGTTCGTGTCTCCTGAATACGTTTCTTAATAGTGTAAACGCGCGAGTGTACCATTTCCATGCTGCACTTTGATAGTTGCGTAGCACGTTCCAGAGTTCTCCCGCAACTCAACATTGTTACACAGCGAATCAGAAAATGCATTCCAATACTGTATATTCAAACAGGTCAAATTGTGTCATAATTAGCCGTTTCTGACAGCCGTTTGTCCTTCAAACAAACCAGGCAATCCGTGTTCCAACCGGGAAAGGTGAATGGATAAGATCGAAGTTCGGGGCGCCCGCACCCACAATCTCAAGAATATCAACCTCATAATCCCTCGCGACAAACTCATTGTCGTGACCGGGCTTTCGGGGTCTGGCAAATCCTCACTGGCTTTCGACACTCTGTATGCCGAAGGACAGCGTCGTTACGTTGAATCGCTCTCGGCGTACGCGCGTCAGTTCCTGTCGCTGATGGAAAAACCGGATGTCGACCATATTGAAGGGTTGTCACCTGCTATCTCTATTGAGCAGAAGTCCACGTCGCATAACCCGCGTTCAACGGTCGGTACCATTACCGAAATCCATGACTACCTGCGTCTGCTGTATGCCCGCGTGGGCGAGCCGCGCTGCCCGGACCACGACGTCCCGCTGGCGGCGCAAACCGTGAGCCAGATGGTCGATAACGTGCTGTCGCAGCCGGAAGGCAAGCGCCTGATGCTCCTTGCGCCAATCATCAAAGAGCGTAAGGGCGAACACACCAAAACGCTGGAAAACCTGGCAAGCCAGGGCTATATCCGCGCCCGTATCGACGGCGAAGTGTGTGACCTGTCCGATCCACCCAAGCTGGAGCTGCAGAAGAAGCACACCATCGAAGTGGTGATTGACCGCTTTAAGGTGCGCGACGATCTCGCCACGCGTCTGGCGGAATCCTTTGAAACGGCGCTGGAACTCTCTGGCGGCACGGCCGTGGTCTCCGACATGGACGATCCAAAAGCGGAAGAGCTGCTCTTCTCCGCCAACTTTGCCTGCCCGATTTGCGGCTACAGCATGCGCGAGCTGGAACCGCGCCTGTTCTCGTTCAACAACCCGGCGGGCGCGTGCCCGACGTGTGACGGCCTGGGCGTGCAGCAGTATTTCGATCCGGATCGCGTGATCCAGAACCCGGAGCTGTCGCTGGCGGGCGGGGCCATTCGCGGCTGGGACAAGCGTAACTTCTACTACTTCCAGATGCTGAAATCGCTGGCAGAACACTACAAGTTCGACGTTGAAGCGCCGTGGGCCAGCCTGAGCCCGAACGTGCACAAAGTGATCCTGTTCGGTTCCGGTAAAGAGAACATCGAGTTCAAATACATGAACGATCGCGGCGATACCTCCGTGCGTCGCCACCCGTTCGAAGGGGTGCTGCACAATATGGAGCGCCGCTACAAAGAGACCGAGTCCAGCGCGGTGCGCGAGGAGCTGGCGAAGTTCATCAGCAACCGCTCCTGTGCTACCTGTGAAGGAACGCGCCTGCGCCGCGAAGCGCGCCACGTATTTGTGGAAAACACGGCGCTGCCGACCATCTCAGACATGAGCATCGGCCACGCGATGGACTTCTTCAATAACCTGAAGCTCTCCGGCCAGCGCGCGAAAATTGCCGAAAAAGTGCTGAAAGAGATTGGCGATCGCCTGAAATTCCTGGTGAACGTCGGCCTGAACTACCTGACGCTATCCCGCTCGGCAGAAACGCTCTCCGGCGGTGAAGCCCAGCGTATTCGTCTGGCGAGCCAGATTGGCGCGGGTCTGGTAGGCGTGATGTACGTACTGGATGAGCCGTCCATCGGCTTGCACCAGCGCGACAACGAGCGTCTGCTCGGCACGCTGGTCCACCTGCGCAACCTCGGCAACACGGTGATCGTGGTCGAGCACGATGAAGATGCGATCCGCGCGGCTGATCACGTGATCGATATTGGTCCGGGCGCAGGCGTACACGGCGGACAGGTGGTTGCAGAAGGGACGCTGAAGGAGATCATGGCGGTGCCCGAATCGCTGACCGGCCAGTACATGAGCGGCAAGCGTAAGATTGAGGTGCCAAAACAGCGCGTAGCGGCAGATCCTGAAAAAGTGCTGAAGCTGACCGGCGCGCGAGGCAACAATCTGAAAGACGTCACCCTGACGCTGCCTGTTGGCCTGTTTACCTGTATCACCGGCGTATCCGGTTCCGGTAAATCGACGCTGATCAACGATACGCTGTTCCCGATTGCGCAGACGGCGCTGAACGGCGCGACGCTGGCCGAGCCGGCGCCGTACCGTGACATCCAGGGGCTGGAGCATTTCGATAAAGTTATCGACATTGACCAGAGCCCGATTGGCCGTACCCCGCGCTCTAACCCGGCAACCTATACCGGCGTCTTCACGCCCGTACGTGAACTGTTTGCCGGTGTGCCGGAAGCACGCTCCCGCGGCTATACGCCAGGACGTTTCAGCTTTAACGTACGCGGTGGCCGCTGCGAAGCGTGCCAGGGCGACGGTGTGATCAAGGTTGAGATGCACTTCCTGCCGGATATCTACGTGCCGTGCGACCAGTGCAAAGGCAAGCGCTATAACCGAGAAACGCTGGAGATTAAGTACAAAGGCAAGACCATCCACGAAGTGCTGGACATGACCATCGAAGAGGCGCGCGAATTCTTTGATGCCGTTCCTGCGCTGGCGCGTAAGCTGCAGACGTTGATGGACGTGGGCCTGACCTACATTCGTCTGGGGCAGTCGGCAACCACGCTGTCCGGCGGTGAAGCGCAGCGCGTGAAGCTGGCGCGCGAGCTGTCAAAACGCGGTACTGGCCAGACGCTATATATCCTGGATGAGCCGACCACCGGTCTGCACTTTGCCGACATCCAGCAGCTGCTGGACGTGCTGCATCAACTGCGCGATCAGGGCAACACTATCGTGGTCATCGAACATAACCTTGACGTGATTAAAACCGCGGACTGGATTGTCGATCTCGGCCCGGAAGGCGGCAGCGGCGGCGGTGAAATCCTCGTCTCCGGTACGCCAGAGACGGTTGCAGAGTGCGAAGCCTCGCACACCGCGCGCTTCCTTAAACCGTTGCTGTAATTGTCACACGGAGAGCTGCTGTCGGGTCGTTTCCGGCAGCAGCTCAACCGCCTGCTGATAGGATGCGTCCACCAGGTAGTAAATTTGTGAGCCTGGAATCGATCCATCCAGATAGACGGTGCTCCAGTGCGCCTTATTGAGGTGCTGGCTCGGCCTCACGTCATCATGCTGCTGACGGAGTAAATCGGCCAGTTCAGGGCTGGTTTTCAGCGACGCCGCCGGACGGCCCTCCACCTCTTTCACCATCGCAAACAGCACATCCCCCACCTTAACCTGCGTGGCTTTCCAGTCGCTATGGACGCTCTGCTCCGCGCCGGGCTTGCTCATGCAGTACTGAAGTATCTCCGAAATTGTCATCTTTATTCCCCTTGTAGCGTGGCGATAATTTTACGCGAACCACCGTGAATGCGATGCTCTCCCAGCCAGATCCCCTGCCACGTTCCCAACAGCAGCCGCCCGTTGTGAACCGGCAGCATAAGCGATACGCCCAACAGGGAGGATTTAATATGCGAAGGCATATCGTCTGCCCCCTCATAGTCATGCTCGTAAGGGGCGTTGTCCGGGACGCTCTTCAGAAAATGGTGCTCCATGTCTGACCGGACGGTGGGATCGCAATTTTCATTAAGCGTGAGAGAGGCAGACGTGTGCTGAAGGAGCAGATGCAGCAAACCCGTTTTGACCCGCGGCAGGTCGCGGATTTGCCCGATGACTTCGTCCGTCACCAGATGAAATCCGCGTGGTTTAGCGCTTAAGGTCAGGGTCTGTTGATACCACATGTGCTGCTCCGTAATGAAAGATGAATCTTTCTAAGTGTGCAGCAAGAAGCCGAAAGGTAAAACCCGCAGCGACGAGATTTGCTTAAAAAAGAGTCAAACTCGTCGCCTGCGGTTTAATACTCAGAGTTCACAATGACCTCTTCGCCAAACTTTCCGGCCATCGGCAGCGGTCGATAGGTCGAGTTAGAGGCACGCAATACCCTGATCCCTCTGGCACCCACGTCATGCGCGGCAGTGATGTCGTTATCCGAATCGCCGTAGAATACTTTGATATTTTTCTTTTCCAGCCACTGGGTTTTGGTGTTTTGCCCTTCTTTGTCACCGGCAAAAATCACCGGATTCATGCTGGCTACCGGGATCTGAAAATCATCCTGCAGGGTTTTGGAGACGGTTTCCGTTTTGGTCTGACTGCGGCCGGTCACAAAGTAAATGCTGTCCCCGCGCTTCACGTGCATGGCAATAAGCGTCCGGGCAACCTCTTTCGGGATGCTGAATTCGTCCCAGCCGTTATTCATTTTTTCCCAGAATTCCGGGTTCTTCAGATACGCTTCGCTGTCGGGCGAATACATTTTTTTTCCGCGCCAGAAGCCCGGGCTGGAGAAGAGAACGGTATCGTCAATGTCAAAACCCACGGCCATTGGCGCACGGCCCATCAGGCTGTTTTCGATTTGAGCCACGGAAACCCAGTGAATGGGCGCCTGCTCTGCAAGCATGGCGGCAGTGGTACCGGTGTAAAGCGGCGTCGGGGCAGAAGCTCGCGCGACGACGGCGCTATTAAGCGAGAACAATAAGCAGGCAGCGCTGAGCGCCAGTGTGATCTTGCGCATATTTTCCCCTGAAAATTCAGTTTGTTATCGTTTTAATTTGAGCGAACGGTCAAAAAACTATCCGACCATAACCCCAGCGGGAGGTGAAGGGAAGGAGTTTTTACTTATGAAGATGAATAAAAAGAAGACGATCACAAAGCGCAGAAGTGACGTGTAGGCCCGGTAAGCGAAGCGCCACCGGGCAAGATTCTTGTACGGCCTGATGTCCTCACCCCAACCCTCTCCCACAGGGAGAGGGGGGAAATGAATAGTGAGTACTTACATTACAGCGGCAAACGCCTGCGCCACGCGATGAACGTTGCTGGAATTCAGACCCGCCACGCACATACGGCCGCTGGCAATGAGATAAACGCCGAACTCTTCGCGCAGGCGATCGACCTGCGCCGCGCTCAGTCCGGTATAGCTGAACATCCCGCGCTGCTTGAGCAGATAGTCGAAGTTATGTCCCGGCACCGCCTCTTTCAGGACGTTAACCAGTTCCTGACGCATCAACAGAATGCGCTTACGCATCGCCTCCACTTCGCCAAGCCAGGACGCTTTCAGCTGCTCGTCACCGAGAACCGTCGCCACCACCTGCGCACCAAAGTTTGGCGGGCTGGAGTAGATACGGCGTACCGTCGCTTTCAGCTGGCCGAGCACGCGGCTGGCTGCTTCGGCATCCTCACAGACTACGGACAGACCGCCAACGCGTTCACCGTACAGGGAGAAGATTTTAGAGAAGGAGTTACTAACCAGAGCAGGCAGCCCGGCGCTGGCTACGGCGCGGATGGCGTAAGCATCTTCTTCCATGCCCGCGCCAAAGCCCTGGTAGGCAATGTCGAGGAACGGGATCAGGTCACGGGCCTTCAGTACCTCAATCACCGTATCCCACTGGGCGTTAGTGAGATCTGCACCGGTCGGGTTATGGCAGCATGGGTGCAGCAGCACAATACTGCGCGCCGGCAGCGTGTTCAGTTTTTCCAGCAGCGCTTCAACGCGCACGCCGTTAGTTTTGCTGTCGAACCACGGATAGGTCTCGACCTTGAAGCCTGCGCCCTCGAAGATCGCAACGTGGTTTTCCCACGTCGGGTCACTGACCCACACGCCTGAATCCGGGAAGTATTTTTTCAGGAAGTCTGCACCCACTTTCAGCGCACCCGAGCCGCCCAGCGTCTGGATGGTCGCCACGCGTTTTTGCGCGAGCACCGCGTGATCGGTGCCGAACAGCAGCGGTGCAATGGTGTTGCGATAAGCGTTTAGCCCTTCCATTGGCAGATAAAGAGAAGCGCCGTGTGGAACAGCGTTCAGACGCGCTTCGGCTTCGGCAACGGCTTTTAATTGAGGAATAATGCCATCCTCGTTGTAATACAGACCGATGCTGAGGTTCACTTTGTCGCTGCGAGGATCTTCTTTGAAACGCTCCATTAAGGAGAGGATAGGGTCGCCGGCATAGGCGTCAACTTTCTGAAACACGCGATGGTTCTCCGGAATTCGATGAGGCAGGGATTTCAACAATAAACCGGAATATCACGCAACACCACCCCTTAGGATTATCCTGCGATCGGCATAGGTTTTTTGCGTCCTTTAGCCATGACATTTACCCAATATTTTCTCCTTCTCGCTTTCCGTAATGTGACTCCTGCGCAACCGCGCATTCACTGATTCAAGGAGTTCACATCATGGATTCACAATTTATTGGTTCAGTTATTAACGCCCTGCCGCTGGAGCATATGATCGGCGGTCCGCTGCAGGCGATGATCAAAGCACAGGTTCAGGCGAGCAAGTCCTATACCGACTTCCTGCTCTCTGTCTGCATTAAAGACGGCAAAGCCGTCGCGATCGAGTTCGACTACGACGAAACCATGGTAGACGAACAAGGCGTGAACAAAGGCAGCGTGACCCGCAAGATGAGCATTCCGCTGCTGGCGGCGATCACGCACCCTATCATCTGTATCGAAGACGGCACCATCGACTTTGAGCTGGAAGTGAGCCAGAGCGAAGCCAGTTCCAGCAGTACCGAAGCGGAGGCCTCCGTGGAAGCGTCCGTCGGCTGGGGTGTCTTTAAAGCCAAAATGACCGGCAAAGTCTCCCATAAATCGGAGCAGACCCGTTCGACCGATACACGCGCGAAATATTCCATTCATACCCAGATTAAACGCCAGGAACCACCTGAAGCTCTGCAGCGCGTGATTGATTACCTGACCAACGCCAAAACCAAGCCTGTCGCCGCGCAATAATCTTCCACGCCGCGACATACGTGCGATTCCGTAACGCAGGGGCTACCCGGGTAGCCCTTTTTCCAGGAGCGAAATATGTCTTTTAAAAAATGGCTGCGCGGCGGCAAGGATGAAGAGCCGGAAAACAGGACGGGCAAAGAGGATGAAGGCACGCCGCCTGTACAGGAAAACACGCCCCCTACGCCGCCAGCCGATATTCCCGGCGTGCCGATCTCGCTTGAAGATATTACGCGCGGGATGCAGTACGCGGCCACGGCGGCCAACGAACTGATTGCTCAGCAGTATATGAAAGCGCTGGATCCCTTTTTCGAACCTGCTGAGGACGGTTCGTTGGTTCCACGCACGATACAGCTGGCACTGGATGAAAAGCACTACTTTGACCTGCCCTTGGTCGCACTTTCAACGCCGCGCGGGCTGATGCTGGAGAAAATGAAGGTCAACCTGACGATCCGTACGGAAGGCATGCAGGCACCTTCCCGCCAGTCTGGTGAAAACGAATTTGGTCGCTTTCACGTCAGCCTTTCGCCTTCCAGCGATAACAAAGGCGGGCGTGACAGCCGCCACGTCGATGTGGAGATGCAGTTTACCGCGCTTGAGCCACCGGAAAGCGTTATGCGCTTGATTGACGAATACACCAACAAGGTGATTCCCCGTCCGAAAGCAGAGGAGACTCCGTAATGCACACACAACCAGAACGTACAGGTGACAAGGGTATTCAGCTGATTTGCCAGTTTGAAGGACTGAAGCTGGAGCGTTATCGCGATGCCGTAGGTTTATGGACCATCGGCTATGGCCATTTGATCCTCAAAGAGGAGATGGAAAAGCTCACCAAAATTACTACCGGCGAAGCCAAAGAACTGCTGCGCAAAGATCTGAAACGCACCGAGGACGGCGTGAAAAAGCTGCTGAACCAGCCAGCAACGCAGGCGCAATTCGACGCGCTGGTTTCCTTCGCCTTCAACCTCGGCGTTGGCAATTTGAAGAAATCAACGCTGCTCAAAAAATTCAACGCTGGCGATGTTCAGGGCGCCGCACTGCAGTTCAAAAGCTGGAATAAGGCAGGCGGGAAGGTATTGGCTGGTCTGACGCGTCGCCGCGAGGCGGAAATGAAGTTATTTCTCAGTTAACTCGACAGGAAAAACACATGAAATCATTATCCATAGTGCAAATGGCCGTTCTTTCTGCTTCCTTATTCGCCGTTTTACAGGCTACTGCCGCCATACCAACCTGCGAAGATGAAATAAAGGAAGTTAACGCCTTTTTATCTTCTCAGGGTGTACCGCCCGTCAATAATGTGACCGAGCTGGCGACAACCCTTCGCCATATAAAAAATTTTGGCCGCCTGCCCGACCGCTATATCACGTCGGAAGAAGCCAAACGCCTCGGCTGGTCGGGGAGTGAAAGCGAGTCACTTTGGGGGTTGAAACTCACTCATCAAAAATGGATCGGAGGCGACAAATACAGCCATAGCGCTCTTCCTGCCGATCAGCCCTGGCTTAGCGCGGATGTGGATGTCGTAAAGGGCTATCGCTCTCCTGAACGTTTGATTTACAGCCTGTCAGGGCAACAGCGCTTTATCACTACCGATAAGTATCAGCATATTGTTGAGCTGGATCCCTGCCAATAATAAGCGCCCGTTACGATAATAAATCCCCTTTTTCGAGGGGGTTTATCCTTGCAGAGGATGAATGTATGTCTGACATCTATCTCCCGACCCTCATCAGCGAAGCCTTGCTGGCATTTTCAGGCTTATTTGGCGGCGTCAGTATTTCGTTTTTCTGGCAACCGCAGCGGCTGCATCAGCACAGCCGATTTATGGCAGGCATTATTTTTGGCGGAATCAGCATGGGTGCGGCCGTCGCATTAGGTGGCTTATCAGCCCGCTGGTTAAAGATAGACCTTAACCAGGCCGATATCACGCTTGGTTTAGGTTATATCCTCGGGGCAATGAGTAATGGTCTGATCGTCTGGCTGGCAAACTTTTTCCGCCGGCACGAACAGCGCGATATTTTTGATGTCGCCAGCGTCATCAAAAGCAAAGTCAGGCACGAGTCACTTTCTCCGCCTGATTTAACCCATAACAATCCCGATGGAGAGTAAATGCTTAACATAATGAATGGCTGGGTTCTTCCCTTTATTATCCTCGTCGACCTTGTCACCTCGCTGCTCATTTTGTTTGCAGCCTATAGTCGAAGAGTCCATGCTCTGCCGGTAATGTGTAAAGTCGGCTTAGCTGCCCTCGCCTTTGGCTTTTTTGGTGAGAGCAGTTTAAACATGAAATTTATCCTTACTGGGGCTGATATACTGAGTGACAGTTTTCCCTTCTGGCTATTGCAGGACTTTGGAACTCTGGTGGTCGTGATATACTATTTCAAATCTCAGTATCATTAAAAAAAGCGCGACAGTATTCTGCCTGTCGCGCTTTTCACTAAACATAGTTTGATACCAATCCTGCGTCTTACAAAAACGGCCTAATTGCCCATATATTTAAAATAGAGCATTGCAGCCTGTGTTCGATTGTTGACCTGCAATCGGTGAAAAATGGATTCCAGATGTACTTTGACCGTACCAGCACTGATATTCAGTTGTCTGCTGATCTGCTTATTTGTTCCTCCATTCGCCAGCAGCTTGAGCACTTCCTTCTGCCGACGACTCAGAGTATGAATCGGTAAACCGCCAGTGGGTTGTTCTCGCTGAATCACGGCCTGCTCCGGAAAGCAGACCACACCCGAGGAAACCATGCTAAGTATCTGGCTGATTTTCTCGGCGGGAAGATCCTTAGTAAAAATGCCCTTAATGCTTTGACGAATGTAGAAGTTGAATATCTTATCCGTCGTTTTTCGTAACATTACCACGATCGGTAGCTCAGGCCAGTTTGACATCAAATTTGTGATAAAATCACGGCATTTCATTTCACCATCCAGCAAAATAATGCTGACTGGCATAGAGGTTAAAATTGCGTGTGCATCTTCAAAGTTGTTCGCTGAAAAAACAGTGCATTCCGGCATTACGCGTTCCAGCTCTGTTTTCATACCGTGAATGAAGATCGGTAATTCATCGATCATTAATATGTTCATTGTAGCATAACCCCGTGTGAAATCTATTTTCTTAGATTATTCAACTAACTTATTCCGAAATTAAGTATGCGTGCTATTGCAGAACTGTAAAAACAGCATTCGGCATAAGGCAAATGTCATATGCCTAAGCACAAAGTTAAGCAGTGCTACACATTAAACATAGCCATATTTAATTAAGAACGAACTTATCGCTATCAAAAATACCCTGGGCTTAATAGCATATTTCTCGAAATATTGCCGACACGTATTATTTAACTGCACGCGTGCCATCCACCTACATATTAATATTTCAATGAGGTCATTTATGACAATACTAACAGTGTATTTCTGTGGTACTGGTTCTAATAAGTTTGATGAGTCTCATGCTAATTACTGGAACGGCGAGCTCATTTCTTCTCTGGCCGCCAATAACAAGGGTAAAGAGTTCGCCGAATGGGTCATTCTTGATGGCCCGGGAAGCGGTAATCTTCAAAGCGATGAACTTTGGGTCAAAAGCGGAGAATATTCTCAGCTTCGGGCCCAGCTTCTGGGCAGCGGCTGGAATGAGAATGTTCAGCACGCGATCAATATTATTAAAGGGCACGTTGACTGGCAGCGAGAAAAGCTCACAAAAGAGAACTATGAGCAGCTCAAAAAGGCGGGCGTGCCGATTCAGGACGTTGAGGTTACCGGATCGTTTTGGTGGCGCAAGTATGATTATGGTGACCGTAAAGTGACCCAGCAGGCGCTGCAGCAGCAAATTATTAAAACCTTCCGTCAGGGCCAGATTCTGCCCACTCAGGTGAACCTTGTGGGATGGAGCCGGGGCGGAATTAGCTGCCATATGCTTGCGAATGCGATGCTGGCCGATCCCCTTTTGACGACTATTCCGGTGAATATTTTCGCTGTCGATCCGGTTCCGGGAATGGGTAATTTCCAGCCGGAAAAAGTCACTCTGGGCAGCAACGTGAAGGAGTATGTGGCTTTCTATGCCCGACACGAGCGTTCAAAAGGTTTCTCGTGCGTCATTCCACAGACCGATAGCACGACAAAGGTACATATTTATCCTATGTCTGGTCGTCATGCTACGCTGGTGGGAAATGCGTCGGCTAATGGGAATAGCGGGGAAAAAGTGGTGCATGAACCGGGCACGATCGTGCGTCATTTTGCCGAAGTTTGCCTGCAAAGATGGGGGGTCACGCTGGATAAAAAGCTCAATCTTGATGGTGTGCAGCTGCTGGAATTGCATCAGGTCATTCAGCGTAACGCTCCGCTGTTCGCCGAAATGCAGAAAACGGTGTACACCATTTCGGAAAACGATGGGGGAGAACGCTATGTCTCACTGGGCAATACAGGAAAACGCTTCTCATCCATCCAAGGCGCGCGCTTCAGTCCAGAGTCAGGGCTGGCGTCAGATTATTTAACGAATCAGGCGATTTATAACGTGTTGAAATAAGCGTTACTTGTCCAACGGCAGCGTATGCCGTTGGACTGTTATGTACACGTTTCAGTCGACGTACTTCATCGCCACCCGAGACGTCAGGCGGGTAATAAGTTCGTAAGCACTCACTTTAGTGATTTCAGCAATACGTTCAACGGGTAAACCTTCCCCCCACATCACCACATCGTCGCCGGGCTTATCCTGGGCTTCAGGTCCCAGATCGACACAAATCATGTCCATCGCCACGCGGCCAACGATCTTCACCTCGCGACCGTTGACCAGAACCGGCGTACCCGACGGCGCGGCACGGGGATAACCGTCGCCATAGCCCATCGCCACCACGCCGAGACGGGTATCACGCTCGCTGGTCCAGGTACCGCCGTAGCCCACCGGCTCACCCGCTTTATGGTCACGCACGGCAATCAGGTTAGAGACCAGCGACATGACCGGCTGGAAACCCATGTCCGGTCCCCAAGGCTTATTCTCCAGCGGCGACACGCCGTAAAGGATGATGCCCGGTCGCGCCCAGTCGAAATGCGACTGCGGCCACAGCAGGATCCCGCCGGAAGCTGCGATCGAGCGCATCCCCGGCTTGCCTTCGCAGAAGGTATTAAAGATATCCAGCTGCCGCTCGGTTGCACCGCACTCGGGCTCATCGGCACGGGCGAAGTGGCTGACAATATTCACCGGCTGGCGCACGTTTTTGCACCGGCATAAACGCTGGTAAAACGCTTCCGCGCTTTCAGGACGCACGCCCAGACGGTGCATGCCCGTGTCGAGCTTCATCCAGACGGTCACCGGCTCGCTCAGCTCGGCGGTTTCAAGTGCGGCCAGCTGTTCTTCATTGTGTACCGCCGTGTGCAGATGCTGGTCAGCAATGGTTGGCAGATCGCTGGCTTCGAAAAAACCTTCGAGGAGAAGAATCGGTTGGGTAATTCCCCCCGCGCGCAGACGGAGGGCTTCTTCAAGACGGGCGACGCCAAAGGCATCGGCATCGGGGAGCGTTCGCGCGGTCTCAAGAAGACCGTGTCCGTAAGCGTTCGCTTTCACGACTGCAACGAGCTTGCTGGCAGGCGCCAGTTCACGCAGACGTTGCAGGTTGTGTCGCAGAGCGCGGCGGTTAATAACAACAGTTGCCGCTTGCATTTGAATTCCTTAGAAATTACTCATCATCATATTGAGGACCGGCATAGTTGTCGAAACGCGACCACTGTCCGTTAAAGGTCAGACGTACCGTCCCGATCGGGCCGTTACGTTGTTTACCAATAATAATTTCGGCGATCCCTTTCAGGTCGCTGTTCTCGTGATAAACCTCATCACGGTAGATAAACATGATTAAGTCGGCATCCTGCTCGATGGAGCCGGATTCACGCAGGTCGGAGTTGACCGGGCGCTTGTCGGCGCGTTGTTCCAGAGAACGGTTAAGCTGCGACAGCGCCACCACCGGCACGTGCAGCTCTTTGGCTAATGCCTTGAGCGAGCGGGAAATCTCCGCAATTTCCAGCGTACGGTTGTCGGAAAGCGACGGGACGCGCATCAGCTGAAGGTAGTCGATCATGATGAGGCCGATGCCGCCGTGTTCACGGGCGATACGGCGCGCGCGGGAACGAACCTCCGTCGGCGTCAGGCCGGAGGAGTCATCGATATAGATGTTCCGTTTTTCCAGCAGAATGCCCATGGTGCCGGAGATGCGCGCCCAGTCTTCATCATCGAGCTGGCCGGTACGAATGCGGGTCTGATCCACGCGAGACAGCGATGCCAGAGAACGCATCATGATCTGCTCGGAGGGCATCTCAAGGCTGAAGATCAGTACCGGCTTATCCTGCAACATCGCTGCGTTTTCAACGAGGTTCATCGCAAAGGTCGTTTTACCCATCGACGGACGCGCGGCGACGATGATCAAATCCGACGGCTGCAGGCCGGCGGTTTTCTTGTTCAAATCGTCATAGCCGGTGTTTACCCCGGTCACACCGTCGTGCGGCTGCTGGAACAGCTGTTCAATACGGGCAACGGTGGCGTCGAGGACATCGGCGATGTTTTTTGGGCCTTCGTCTTTATTGGCGCGGCTTTCGGCGATTTTAAAGACCCGGGACTCAGCAAGGTCGAGCAGGTCTTCGCTGGTACGCCCCTGCGGATCAAAACCAGCTTCGGCGATCTCGTTCGCCACCGAGATCATCTCACGGACGACGGCACGTTCGCGCACGATATCGGCATAAGCGCTGATGTTCGCCGCACTAGGCGTGTTTTTTGACAGTTCCGCCAGATAGGCAAACCCACCGCAGCTGTCGAGCTGACCAAGACGCTCCAGTGATTCCGCGAGCGTGATCAGGTCGATCGGGCTGCCCGACTCCTGCAGACGCGCCATTTCGGTAAAGATGTGGCGGTGCGGGCGGGTGTAGAAATCTTCCGCCACGACGCGCTCGGCGACGTCGTCCCAGCGCTCGTTATCCAGCATTAAACCGCCCAACACCGACTGTTCCGCTTCAATCGAGTGCGGCGGGACCTTTAACCCTGCGACCTGGAAATCACGCTCGCGAGGTTCAGTCTGTTTGTTGAAGGGTTTGTTTCCTGCCATAGTGAATGGAGTTACCGAGATAAAGAGTGGGTCGAAAGATTACCATATTTTTCTTACGGAGGGAGCATGGCAACGCGCATTGAATTCCAGAAACACGGTGGGCCAGACGTACTCAAAGCGGTGGAGTTCACCCCCACCGCGCCTGGCGAAAACGAAGTGCAGGTTGAAAACAAAGCCATAGGCATAAACTACATCGACACCTATATTCGCGGCGGGCTCTACCCGCCTCCGTCGATACCGAGCGGACTGGGCACCGAGGCAGCCGGTGTCGTCGTCAAAGTGGGCAGCGGGGTTAAGCATATTAAAGAGGGCGACCGCGTGGTATATGCGCAGTCAGCGCTGGGCGCTTACAGCTCCGTCCACAACGTTCCGGCGGATAAAGCCGCCCTGTTGCCTAACGCCATCTCCTTTGAGCAGGCGGCGGCCTCCTTCCTGAAAGGCTTAACCGTTTACTACCTGCTGCGTAAAACCTATGAAATTAAACCCGACGAGCAGTTCCTGTTTCATGCCGCGGCGGGCGGCGTCGGGCTCATCGCCTGTCAGTGGGCAAAAGCCCTGGGCGCAAAACTGATCGGCACCGTGGGCAATGCCCAAAAAGCGCAGCGCGCGCTGCAGGCGGGCGCCTGGCAGGTGATTAACTATCGTGATGAGAGCATTGTCGAACGGCTGAAGGAGATCACCAGCGGCAAAAAGGTGCGCGTCGTGTATGACTCGGTTGGGAAAGACACCTGGGAAGCGTCGCTGGACTGTCTGCAGCGTCGTGGGCTGATGGTGAGCTTCGGCAATGCGTCAGGCGCTGTCACCGGCGTGAATCTTGGTATTCTGAATCAGAAAGGTTCGCTGTACGTCACGCGCCCTTCCCTGCAGGGCTACATCACCAACCGGGAAGAACTTGAAGAAGCCAGCAACGAGCTGTTCTCGCTGATCGCCAGCGGTGTCATCAAAGTGGACGTGGCAGATGCGCAGAAATTCGCGCTGACCGATGCGCAGCGCGCGCATGAGGTGCTGGAGAGCCGGGCGACGCAGGGGTCGAGCCTGTTGATTCCCTGAGCCCCAAAAAGAAATGGGGCTTCCCGTGGGAAGCCCTTTCTTTTTTTAGTTCGGCTGTATGTAGGGTACAGCACGATGAATTCTTTAACGGCAGTCATAGTGACAGATTCGATAAGTAAATCCTATTCTGTTCTAAGCCATGCTGCCGGAAAAGTTACAACTATGTGACGAACCCCTCAATACCTTAGTAACGAAAGCGGTTATTGCGCTGATAACCGGGCACTTTTGGCGATTTAATCGACCGAATCACCCACACCACAGCAACGGCCAGCAGTAACCACGGCAGCAGTTTGATCGTCAGCGCAAACAGTCCGCCAATAAACATGGCCACCGTCGCCACCACGATAGCCGCCAGAATGCCGAGCAGCGAAACGCCTGTCGCTAACAGCATGACAAAAAAGCCAATCACAAAAAGTAGTTCCAGCATGGTGCTCTCCCACGAGTTCCCGAGTAATGCATTAAGCATTACAAGATCCATGCCAAAGCTAACGTTTTGTTCTTAAAGCAAAACGCCCCGCGAGAACTCGCAGGGCGTGGTGAATTTGACGAACTTTTAGCGAAAGTTATCGCTTGTCTGCCACCAGTCGCAGCGCATGTTCCAGCACCTCAATATCGGCTCCGGCTTTATGCGCATTCTCGCTCAGGTAGCGGCGCCACTGACGCGCGCCCGGTATACCCTGGAACAGACCCAGCATATGGCGGGTGATGTGGCCGAGATACGTACCGTTGCTCAGCTCGCGCTCAATATAAGGGTACATCGCACGCACGACGCCAACCGGATCGGTGTCTGAACCTTCGATGCCAAAGATTTCGCGATCGACCGTCGCCAGAATGCCCGGGTTCTGGTACGCCTCGCGGCCGACCATCACGCCATCCATATGCGCCAGATGCGCTTTGGCCTCTTCCAGCGACTTAATGCCGCCGTTGATCGACATCGTCAGGTGCGGGAAGTCACGCTTCAGTTGATACACGCGCGGGTAGTCCAGCGGCGGGATTTCGCGGTTCTCTTTCGGGCTCAGGCCGGAGAGCCAGGCTTTTCGCGCGTGGATGATGAACATCTCGCATTCGCCCTTTCCGGAGACCGTATCGATGAAGTTGCACAGGAATTCGTAGCTGTCCTGGTCGTCAATCCCGATACGGGTTTTGACCGTCACCGGAATGGAAACGACGTCGCGCATCGCCTTGATACAGTCCGCTACCAGCTGGGCATTCCCCATCAGGCAGGCACCGAACATACCGTTTTGCACACGGTCGGACGGGCAGCCAACGTTCAGGTTGATCTCGTCGTAGCCGCGCGCTTCCGCCAGCTTCGCGCACTGCGCCAGCGCGGCCGGATCGCTGCCGCCCAGCTGCAGGGCAACCGGATGCTCTTCTTCGCTATAGGCCAGATAGTCGCCTTTCCCGTGAATGATTGCGCCTGTGGTCACCATTTCGGTGTACAGCAGCGTATGGCGGGAGAGCTGGCGCAGGAAATAGCGGCAGTGTCTGTCCGTCCAGTCGAGCATCGGCGCAATGGAGAAACGGTGTGCGGGGAAAGCGGTCTGTGATTCTGACGACATGGCGAAGTTTTAAGCATCTGGTGGAAAAGGGGCGCTACTATAGCACAAAGAAAAGCCGGAGGCGCAGCGCCTCCGGTGGACTTTAGAACGTCATGCTCAGCTGAGCCCCTGCGCCCCAGGTTTCGTCTTCACCGTACAGGCCCATCAGGTCAACATGCACGGTGCTAAACGGCGCGAAACCGACACCGCCGGTAAAGACATTGCTGTCGTTACCCTTCACGTCTGCACGATAACCCGCACGCACCGCCAGCCAGCTCAGCGGCGTCACCTCGGCACCGACACCCACGTACTGCGACGTATCTTCGCTCTTGAAGCCTTTGGTTTCGGTCAGATCGCCATCGGCGGTCAGCGTCACCAGGTCGTTGTGCCAGGCGGCACCGGCGGTTACCAGCGGGCGGATCTGATAGGTGTCTTTATAGCTCACCACTTCTCCCGTACGGCCGTTGCGGATACGGATATCTTTGGTGTCGATATCGCGCGACATCAGGTTTTGTCCGCTCACGCCAACGGTCCAGTGTTCGCCAAAATCGGCCGCAATACCGGCATCCACGTTAAAGCCCGTATCGTCAGTGCGGTAGCGGCTATCGTTCCACTTGTTACTGTCGTAATCGTAGATTGACGTGGTGTAGTTATAGACCCAGGTTTTTTGCAGCTTTGGCGTCACGCCCACGGAAACAGGGACGCCGCCGAGGTCAAACTGGCGGGCAACGGCAACACCATAGTCTGAGACAATCGCTGCCCGGCCAGACGCGGTTGAGTTGAGGTTTTTAGTGATCTGATCCGTGCCGTTCAGCGCAGCGTCCAGTGCAACACCGGCAGCCACCACATTACTGCGTTGAATACCGCGAAGGTAATCAATATCCTGCTGATCGATAGACGAGCTCACCCGGCCATGGGCATAGCCTTTCGCCATGAAGGCTACCGAAAGGACATCGTTAGGGATACTCACCGCAAGCCCTGCACCAGCCGTTGCGCGTGCGGTTTTGCCTTTGAGATAGTCCAGCTCATCGGCCAGATCTTTGGCCGCGCCCTGGAATTGATTAATGGAACCTAATGGATTGGTGATAATTTCTCTTGGCGTGAGATTATCAACCACATCCTTGTAGTGATTGATTTTGTCGTTGATGGTATCAATCTCGTCCTGAAGATTGTCCTCATCCGTTACCTGTACGCCAACGGACGGCAAAATGACCGTCACATCATCGTCAGGTTTTGCCTTTGCCAGCAGCGCGGGGTTGATTAATGCCCCACTGCCATAGCTCCCGGAGGCAACGCCAGTGCCACCCATTGCGTCGCTTCGTGATTCTGTCCAGGTATTGGCTGCTCCCGCCTGATTTGCCATAAACAAGGAAACAGCGATACTAACCACCGAAAATTTAAAATTTTTTTTCACAGTATGCCCGTTATAGTCTGTTATGAAATAACCCCTGTCTGTTATCACCCAAACAGGAACGAACTATTGCTGTGAATAAGTAGTAAAAGACCCGCTATTTCTATCCCTAAGTAAAACTCCCTTACGGCCTGTTATATTTTGTGACGGCCCTCAATATTTATAGAAGAGGAAATTATTTTTTCCCAGGTTTTCCATCATGCGGTCCAAAAAACTGGGGCGGGTGGTCTACCCAGCGATCCTCTCGGGTAGCGGCATAAACCGGATTAAGCGGATAGTATATGCGGTTATGCTTCTTGTTGGCCTCGCCAACGACCAGGAGCCGAACCTCGTCGTCCGTGTTGTTGATAAAGGTATGACAGATGCCGGTACCGGCGGGAAAACCTACGCTGTCGCCAGGCTCCAGCTTCCACAAGTAGCCATTAATCCAGGCGTCAGGGTGGCCTTCAAGCACGTAAATAAACTCTTCTTCGTCGCTCTCCGCGTGCGGATAGGACGTCCTGCGCCCAGGCGGCAGGCGCTCATGATGGATGCCAATACGCCCGAGCCCAAGCTTTCGAGCCAGCGGGGCGCCGATAGAAAAAAGCTCATCGCTATCTGGATAGGTCGAATCATCCGCGCCTTCTACGTCGCGCCAGTGCCGAATACAGTCAGGTTTTTTCATTGTTTATTTCCCGGTTTGTAATGGGTCAGGTATAGCACAGACTGGCGGATCTCGGCGTTTTTACCAGAACATGATAAAGTGAGGGTTTTCCGTCCTATAACATCCGGGGTGCTACATGGATAAGTCCACAAAAGAGCTGTTAGCGCAGGCCGAAAAGCTGTGTGCGCAACGCAATGTGCGCCTGACTCCGCAGCGCCTTGAAGTATTACGCCTGATGAGCCTGCAGCAGGGTGCTATCAGCGCCTACGATCTGCTCGACCTGCTCCGCGAAAGCGAGCCGCAGGCAAAGCCGCCGACGGTTTATCGCGCACTGGATTTCCTGCTGGAACAAGGGTTCGTGCACAAGGTGGAATCCACCAACAGCTATGTGCTGTGCCATCTGTTCGATCAGCCCACCCACACATCGGCGATGTTTATCTGTGACCGCTGCGGCGTGGTGAAAGAAGAAGCTGCGGAAGGCGTGGAAGATATAATGCATACGCTGGCAGCGAAAATGGGCTTTGCCCTGCGTCATAACGTGATTGAAGCCCACGGGCTCTGTTCCGCGTGCGTGGAGGTGGAAGCCTGTCGTCATCAGGACGCGTGTCAGCACGACCACTCTATCCTGGTGAAGAAAAAGCCGCGTTAGCGGCAAAAGATAAGGCGGCTTAGAGCCGCCCTGTGGGTTATTCAGCGTTACCAGCGGTAGTCGTTACGGGTTTCCCAGTCTTTGACTTCGTTTTCCGCCTGATCTTTCGCGTAGCCGTAACGTTCCTGAATTTTACCGACAAGCTGATCGCGTTTACCTTCAATGACGGTCATATCGTCATCAGTCAGCTTACCCCACTTTTCTTTCGCTTTACCTTTGAACTGCTTCCAGTTGCCGCCGATTTCGTCTTTATTCATCATCGTGTCCTCTTAGTTAAGCGTCGGGTCGTAACGTCCGTTACGTTCTTTTCTGCTGGACGTGATAATTATTGTAGTTAAGGATTCCGTAGTTAATTTCATATTCGGAATCTTTAACCGTCACGATATATCGTGGCGCGAAGAGAACCAGGTATCGTTTTGCCAGTGGCGGTGCCAGATAAACGCCAGCGATAACCCGCGCAGCGAGAGGAAGACGGCCAGGGCCAGCCACAAACCGTGATTACCCAGCCAGGGAAGCGTTAGCAGCGTCAGACCAAACCCTGCCGCCGCGACCGCCATGCTGTTGCGCATTTCCGCTCCGCGCGTCGCACCAATAAACATGCCGTCCAGCAGATAACACCAGACGCCGACCACCGGTAAGATGACTTGCCAGAGGAGATAGTGACTCGCCAGCTCGCGCAGAGCAGGTATAGACGTCAGCAATGCAACGATCTGCTCACCAAAGCAGGCGTAAACCAGACCAAAGGCCAGCGCCACCAGTCCCGACTGACGGCAGGCTGCCCGCCAGACAGCCCGAAGCTGCCCGCTTTCTCGCGCACCGTACGCCTGCCCGGAATGCGCTTCAACCGCGTAGGCAAAACCGTCCAGCGCATAGGCGGTAAAGGTCAGAAGCGTCATCAATATCGCGTTGACCGCCACGATTTCTGGCCCCAGTCGAGCCCCGAAAACCGTCAGCGCGCCGAAGCAGAGCTGAAGAAGCAGCGAGCGCAGCATGATGTCACGGTTGAGGGCCAGCAGCTTACGGATATTGCCACACCATGCGGTTTTGAGCAGCGCCAGAGAGATCCCGCGCATCGCCAGCACGCGCCAGACCATCCACAAGCCAATGATAAAGGTCCCGTATTCGGCAATCGCCGTCGCCAGCGCCGCGCCCCGCACGTTCATATGCAGGCCCATCACCAGCCAGATATCCAGCACAATGTTGAGAAGGTTGCCCACCACCAGCAAAATCACTGGCGCCCGTGCATACTGAACGCCCAGTAGCCACCCCAGCAGAACCAGGTTAGCCAGCGACGCTGGCGCGCTGAGCCAGCGGATTTCAAGGAAACGTCGCGCCTGATCCAGTACCGCCTCGCTGCCGCCAACGATATGAAGCGCAAGATCGATCAGGGGTGTCCGCAATACAACGATTAATGCACCCGCGCCAAGCGCGAGTATCAGCGGCTGCACCAGCGCACGCGCCAGACGCAGCGGATCTTTCGCACCATAAGCCTGTGCGGTAAGACCGGTGGTGCTCATGCGTAAAAAGAGCAGCAGCATAAACAGGAAGCTGGTTGCCGTCGCGCCAATCGCCACGCCGCCAAGATAAACCGGTGAATCAAGATGGCCTATAACGGCAGTATCAACCAGTCCCAGTAAAGGCACGGTAATATTGGAGAAAATCATCGGCAGGGCAAGACGCCACAATGCCTTATCTGATGCCGTCAGTAGTGACATGCGAAATACCGGGAAAGGTAGATGAACAGGCTACAGCGGAAGCGTAGCCTGTCAGGAAGAGATTACAGCCATTCACCGTTACGAATCACGCCTACTGCCAGACCTTCGATAGAGAAGTTCTGTTCGCGGAGATCGACCACAATTGGGGTGAACTCGTTGTTTTCAGGCAGCAACTGAACGGTGTTACCCTGTTTTTTCAGACGTTTGACGGTGACTTCATCGTCAATGCGCGCGACAACCACCTGGCCGTTACGCACATCCTGCGTTTTATGTACCGCAAGCAGATCGCCGTCAAGAATACCGATGTCTTTCATCGACATGCCGCTAACGCGCAGCAGAAAATCAGCGCTCGGCTTGAACATGGCTGGATCGACCTGGTAATGACCTTCAATATGCTGCTGTGCCAGTAAAGGCTCACCGGCAGCAACACGACCTACCAGCGGAATGCCCGTCTCTTCTTCTACCAGCAGTCGGATACCGCGTGACGCGCCTGATACAATCTCAATCACGCCTTTACGCGCCAGCGCTTTCAGGTGTTCTTCGGCAGCATTCGGAGAACGGAAACCCAGACGCTGCGCGATTTCCGCACGCGTAGGTGGCATACCCGTCTGGCCGATATGATCCCGGATGAGATCAAACACCTCTTGCTGCCTGGTCGTTAACGCTTTCATTCCGCCCCCTGGGTGTATATACAGTTATGCTGTGAGTATATACAGTCAAAGGCGATTTTGGAACCAAAAACTGCACAAAAAACCAGGGACTTAATTATTCCTCGAGGCTCATCGGAAATGTGACCAAAGCAGCGTGACCCAGGTGATAACGGCAGTGATAATCGCCAGTAATACGGCAGCAGATCCCATGTCTTTTGCGCGGCCAGAAAGCTCATGGAAATCGGAACCGATGCGATCCACAACGGCCTCAATAGCGCTATTAAGAATTTCCACTATCATCACCAGAAGTACGGAACCGATAAGAAGTACGCGGGTAATAGCATTAACATCAAGGAAACAGGCGACGATCACCGCGATGATAGCGGCGACGCCCTCCTGGCGAAACGCGGCCTCGTTGGCCCATGCGGCACGGAAACCTTTCCATGAATAGCCGGCGGCTTTGATGATACGTGTTAACCCAGTGGTATTATTGGCCATTAAAAGAACCTTTTTTAAAAAAGAGCGTCAGTAACAGGAGCCGTAGAGCGTTTCGCTACAGCCTGAAGTATGACGGGTAACAACAGAAATTTTGCGCGCTTTCTGTTATCCTTGCGCCGCAATTGCATTATTAACCAGAGGCTTTACATCGTTTATGTCCGGCTGGCCACGAATTTACTACAAATTACTTAATTTACCATTAAGCATCCTGGTAAAAAGCAAGTCTATCCCAGCAGAACCCGCGCTGGAACTGGGGCTCGATACGTCGCGTCCCATTATGTACGTTTTGCCTTATAACTCGAAGGCTGACTTACTGACGCTTCGCGCCCAGTGTCTGGCGCATGACTTACCAGATCCGCTTGAACCGCTGGAAGTTGACGGTACGCTGCTGCCGCGCTACGTGTTCATCCACGGCGGGCCGCGCGTGTTTACCTATTACACGCCGAAAGAAGAGTCCATCAAGCTGTTCCATGACTATCTCGACCTGCACCGCAGCAACCCCGATCTGGATGTGCAGATGGTGCCGGTATCGGTGATGTTTGGTCGTCGTCCGGGCCGCGAAAAAGGTGAAGAGAATCCGCCGCTGCGCATGCTTAACGGCATCCAGAAGTTCTTCGCGGTCTCCTGGCTGGGACGCGACAGCTTTGTGCGTTTCTCCCCTTCCGTTTCGCTGCGTCGCATGGCGGACGAGCACGGCACCGACAAGATCATCGCGCAAAAACTGGCGCGCGTGGCGCGTATGCACTTCGCCCGTCAGCGCCTCGCTGCCGTAGGGCCACGCCTCCCGGCGCGTCAGGATCTGTTCAACAAGCTGCTGGCTTCCAAAGCGATTGCCCGCGCCGTTGAAGATGAAGCGCGCAGCAAGAAAATTTCGCATGAGAAAGCCCAGCAGAACGCCATTGCGCTGATGGAAGAGATTGCAGCGAACTTCTCTTACGAGATGATTCGCCTTTCCGATCGTATTCTCGGCTTTACGTGGAACCGCCTGTATCAGGGCATCAACGTCCATAACGCCGAGCGCGTGCGTCAGCTGGCGCATGATGGCCATGAGATTGTCTATGTCCCCTGCCACCGCAGCCACATGGACTACCTGCTCCTTTCCTACGTGCTCTATCATCAGGGGCTGGTACCGCCGCACATTGCTGCCGGTATCAACCTGAATTTCTGGCCAGCAGGTCCGATTTTCCGCCGCCTGGGCGCGTTCTTTATTCGTCGTACCTTCAAGGGTAACAAGCTCTACTCCACCGTGTTCCGCGAGTATCTGGGCGAGCTGTTCAGCCGCGGCTATTCCGTGGAGTACTTCGTGGAGGGCGGGCGTTCCCGTACCGGTCGTCTGCTCGATCCGAAGACCGGCACGCTGTCGATGACCATCCAGGCCATGCTGCGCGGAGGTACCCGTCCGATTACGCTGGTGCCTATCTACATTGGCTACGAGCACGTGATGGAAGTGGGCACGTACGCGAAAGAGCTGCGTGGCGCGACCAAAGAGAAAGAGAGCCTGCCGCAGATGCTGCGCGGCTTGAGCAAGTTGCGCAATCTTGGTCAGGGCTACGTTAACTTCGGCGAGCCGATGCCGCTGATGACGTACCTGAACCATCACGTTCCGGAGTGGCGCGAGTCCATCGATCCTATCGAAGCGGTGCGTCCGGCCTGGCTAACGCCAACGGTTAACGGCATCGCGTCCGAGCTGATGGTGCGCATTAACAACGCCGGTGCGGCTAATGCCATGAACCTGTGCTGTACGGCACTGCTGGCTTCGCGCCAACGCTCGCTGACCCGTGAACAGCTCACAGAGCAGCTGGATTGCTATCTGGATATGATGCGGAACGTGCCGTATTCGGTTGATTCGACCGTACCTTCTGCGACCGCCAGTGAGCTTATCGATCACGCGCTTCAGATGAACAAGTTTGAAGTCGAAAAGGACACGATCGGCGACATCATCATTCTGCCGCGCGAGCAGGCGGTGCTGATGACCTACTACCGCAACAACATCACGCATATGCTGATGCTGCCGTCGCTCATGGCCGCCATTATTACCCAGCATCGTCATATCTCCCGTCAGGAGCTATTGCGCCATCTTGAGACCATCTATCCGATGCTGAAAGCGGAGCTGTTCCTGCGCTGGAGTAAGGATGAGCTGGCGACAGAACTGGATAAGATGACGGAAGAGATGCGTCGCCAGGGGCTGATCGCTGTTTCAAACGACGAGCTGCACATCAATCCGTCACGCTCCCGTACCCTGCAGCTGCTGGCGGCCGGTGCGCGTGAAACGCTGCAGCGCTACGCCATTACGTTCTGGCTGCTGAGTGCGAACCCGTCCATCAACCGCGGTACACTGGAGAAAGAAAGCCGGACGCTGGCCCAGCGCCTGTCCGTTCTGCACGGCATTAACGCCCCTGAATTCTTCGACAAAGCAGTCTTTAGTTCTCTGGTACTGACGCTGCGTGATGAAGGCTTCATCAGCGATACAGGCGATGCCGAGCCGGAAGAGACGCTGAAGGTTTACCAGATGCTCGCAGAGCTGATTACCTCGGACGTGCGCTTGACGATTGAGAGCGCCACGCAGGGCGAGTGATGTTAAAAACCCGGGTGATGGTTTCACCTGACCCGGCCTGACGTTCTGCATAATAAAAGGCCCGGTAAGCGTTAACGCTACCGGGCCTTTTTTTTGCCTTGTTAAATCATTGCATTTAGCTGAGCAGCGTAAAGGCAATCATCCCGACAATCGCACCCGTCGTGCCGAGTATGGTTTCCATCAGCGTCCAGGTTTTCAGAGTTTGCGCTTCGGTGGCACCGGTAAACTTACCGAACAGCCAGAAGCCGGCGTCGTTAACGTGAGAGACCACAATCGAACCGCCCGCGATACAAATAGAAAGCGCGGCCATCTGGGCACCGGAGTAGTTCAGCTGTTCAATCACCGGCATCACCAGACCCACGGCGGTTAAACACGCCACGGTAGCAGAACCCTGGATGATACGTACCGCCGCAGCCAGCACAAAGCAGGTCACCGCAATTGGCAGGCCCATCCCGGTCAGCGCTTCACCCAGAGCCGGGCCAACGCCGGAATCCACCAGCACCTGCTTGAACACGCCGCCGGCACCGATCACCAGCAGGATAATGCCCGCAGGCTGCAGCGCCGCACCGCAGATCTCCATCACCCGGTCTTTCGGCATCCCCTGACGCATCGCCAGGCCGTAAATCGCCACCAGACAGGCCACCAGGATCGCCGTGAACGGGTGACCGATGAACTCAAACCATTCGTAGGCAGTGGACCCCACCGGCACAAAGCGCGCGGCGATGGTTTTCAGACCCACCAGAACCAGCGGCAACAGGATCAGCGACAGGCTGAAGCCGAAGGACGGCATTTTGCCCTCGCCCAGGTGCGGCTCGGTGACGTCATCCGGAATATGCAGCTCAACGTAACGGCTGATGAAGTTGCCCCACAGCGGACCGGCGATAATCATCCCCGGGATTGCCGCGCACAGGCCAATCAGGATCATCCAGCCAAAGTCGGCGTGCATCTGGGAGGCCAGCAGCATCGGCGCAGGCCCCGGCAGCAGAAACGCCGCAGCCGCCGCCACCCCCGCAAACAGCGGAATGACCAGCTTCACGAGGTTAGTACCAGTATGGCGCGCCATGGAGAATGCGACGCTTATCAGCAGCACAACGGCCACTTCGAAGAACAGCGGCAGCGCGCAAATCAGCCCTGCCAGGCCAATCGCGTAGTGCGCACGGCTGTGGCCAAAGGATTTCAGCATCTTCACTGCAATCTGGTCGACCGCGCCCGTCTCGTGCAAAATCTTGCCAAACATCGCGCCCAGCGCGACCACAATCGCCAGGAAGCCCAGCGTACCGCCCATCCCTTTTTCCATCGTCGCGGCGATCTTGTCGAGCGGCATACCGGAAAAGAGACCAGCACCAATAGAAACCACCATCAAAGCAACAAAGGCGTGCATGCGCGCCTTCATCACTAAAAACAGCAGCAGCAATACCGAACCCACTGCTGTCAAAACTAGCGTTAATGTACTCAAAACTTACTGCCTTTTATTAATGACCTCGATGGTGCTGGCAACAACACCCTCCAGTGACTGATCGATATCAACCACTAAGACGTCTTTCTCGTCTTCACCCGGCTCCTGCAGCGCTTCGAACTGCGTTACCAGCATCTGGGTTTTGAAGAAGTGACCTTTACGCGCCTTCAGGCGGCTTTCAATCACCTCGAAATCCCCTTTCAGGTAGATGAAAGAGAGGTTTGGGTTGCCGTCGCGCAGCAGGTCGCGATAGGTTTTTTTCAGCGCGGAGCAGACGATCAGGGAGACTTTATTGGTACGCTGCATAGCGAACGCGGCGTCATTCAGCGCCTGCAACCACGGTTTGCGGTCGTCATCGTTCAGCGGCTCGCCGGAGGCCATTTTCATGATGTTGCTGCGCGGATGGAGGAAGTCGCCATCAAGAAACGCAGCCTGGAGTTGATGCGCCACTTCGCTGGCCACGGCTGATTTCCCGCTACCGGAAACGCCCATCAGGACGTAGACGTGGTGATCGTGATTAGTCGTGCTCAAAGGGTGTCCCTCAGTCAATTGTTACGGGTAACAGTTATCGGTAACATTGTCCTGCTGGGGCAAAAGAGAAGCAATATCCAAACGTGCGCGAAGTGAATAAGTGTGAGCTACTTCAAATTTGTCAGTTCAAATAGATCCACCCGGTGACAAGGTGAAACCTAAATCTAACATTTTCGGGGTAACCGTCTCGCCACGAATGCGCGCCAGCAGGCGTTCTGCGCCAATGCGGCCCATACGCTCACGCGGGGTCAGGACGCTCGCCAGACGCGGCTCCATCACCTGACCGATGTCATGGCCGTGGAAACCGGCGATCGCCATATCATCAGGGATCTTCAGCCCCAGACGCTGGCACTCAAACGCTGCGCCGACCGCAAGGTCATCGTTGGTACAAAAAATACCGTCCAGTTGCGGATACTCGCGTCGCGCCTGACGCATCAGCTCAATACCCGACGTATAGGAAGAGGACTGCTCCACCATCACGCTGTACGGGGTTAAGTTCGCGTCGAGCATCGCCTGCTCGTATCCCTTCTGTTTGATGATAGTACGTTCATCAAGACGCGCACCCAGATAGGCGATATGACGATGCCCGCGGGCGATAATGGCCGCCGTCATCTGGCGCGCCGCTTCGAAGTTATCAAAGCCGACGGCGATGTCGAGGCACGGCGACTGGCTGTCCATCAGCTCCACGACCGGAATACCGGCCACTTCAATCATTTTGAGCGTGCGGGCAGTGTGGGTTCGTTCGGTTAAAATCAGGCCGTCAATGTTCCAGGAAAGCATCGACTCAAGACGTTCCTCTTCGAGTTCCGGCTTGTACCCGTAGTGGGCGAGCATGGTCTGGTAGCCAAACGCATCGGTGACGCTTTCTATTCCACGTAATACTTCGGCGAAAACCTGGTTGGTCAAAGAAGGAAGCAGAACGCCCACCGCGCGGCTGGTCGCATTGGAGAGAATATCGGGCGCGCGGTTGGGGATATAACCCAGTTCATCAAGGGCAGCGGCAATCTTGCCACGTAACGCTACGGAAACCTGTTCCGGGTTACGTAAAAAACGGCTGACCGTCATTTTGGTCACACCGACGCGATCGGCGACATCCTGAAGTACGGGGCGTTTCTTTTTCATCGTCCTGAGAAATCTTGAAGTGAGAGATTTGCTCAGTTTACCACGGACAAAGCCCATCCTTCCCCTGTCAAAGGGAAGGATGGGGATTTATTTATGTTTTATTACACCGGCGGCAGGTCAAACAGCAGAATTTCGCTTTCGCTGTCGGCATGCACGGAGATCGCCTGCTCATCCCAGATGGCCAGACCATCGGCGGTTGTCGCTTTGGTGCCGTTGATGGACACCTCCCCTTTCACCACCTGGATCCAGACGCGGCGGTTAGCGGCAATCTGATGCACGGACTGTTCATCTTTCGCCAGCGCCCAGCGGTACAGCTCCATATCCTGATGCACTTTCAGGGAACCTTCACGCGCATCCGGGGAGAGCACCAGCTGTTTACCCTGTTTGGCGTCGAAGCGGCGCTGCTCGTAGCGCGGCGTGATGCCGGTCTCTTCTGGAATGATCCAGATTTGATACAGGTGCAGTTTTTCCGTTTTGCTTGGGTTGTACTCAGAGTGACGCACCCCGGTACCCGCGCTCATAATCTGGAACTCGCCCGCCGGAACCTGCTCTTTGTTGCCCATGCTGTCCTGGTGCTCAACCGCGCCTTCCAGCACATAGGTCAGGATTTCCATGTCTTTGTGCGGGTGGGTACCAAAGCCCTGGCCTGCATCAATCACGTCGTCGTTAATCACGCGCAGCGCGGAGAAGCCCATGAAGTTCGGGTCGTAGTAGTCGGCAAACGAGAATGAATGCCATGAGTCCAGCCAGCCATGATTCGCGTGACCACGTTCGTTTGCTTTGCGTAAGTAGATCATTGTTTTCACCCTCAGTTCGTTTCGATGGAGTAAGTGTGGACGCAAACGGTCTGGGATCATAGAGGGTGAAAATTGACTCCTCTGTTCAAAAATTATGAACAAGCGCAGAGGAGCCGTTTTTGCTTATTTCGCGAGGGTTATCGTGGCAGGAGAAGCCTGTTCGAAGGCTCGCTCAAGGATTTCGAGGTTGGTCAGAACGTCAGATTCCTTGACGTAATTCGCCGTGCCGTTTGTGAGGGTCTCAAACAGCGCATCGTAGACGCGGCCATAGTCGCCGGTTTCCGGCTTCAGCGTTTCTGTGACCGTCATGCCCTCGTCGTTCACATACTCCAGCACGCCCACGGAATCGTCTGCGGCAAATCCCGGCTCGCCCGGCATGATATTGGCCTTCAGGCTGGTCTCCTGCTGGTCAATGCCGTACTTAATGAACGAACCCCGGGTACCGTGAACGATAAATTTCGGGTAGTCGATCTTCACCAGGTGGCTGGTTTTGACGATGGCCTTCAGGTCGCCGTAGAACAGCTGGGCTTCGAAGGTATCGTCCGGATTGGCTTTGTTGCGCAGGCTGCGAATGTCATACGCCACGTGGTCCGGGCGGCCAAACAGGGAGATGATCTGGTCCATGGTGTGCACGCCCAGACCATAGAACGAACCATCCTGAGGCAGTCCGGGTTGCGTTTCCGCCACAGGACGGTAGTAATCGAAGTGACTTTCGATTTCCACGATGTTGCTGAGCTTGCCGCTTTCAATCGCTTTTTTCGCCGTCAGAAAGCAGCTGTCAAAGCGACGGTTCTGGTACGGCGTAACGGTCAGGCCTTTGCTTTTCGCCAGCGCGAACAGCTCTTTCGCTTCGGCAATGGTCGGGGTGAACGGCTTTTCTACCAGCACGTTTTTACCCGCATTGAGCGCGCGTTTGGCATAGTCAAAATGGCTGTCGGCGTGGGTGCAGACAATCACCAGCTTCACCTGTGGGTCGTTAAGCACCTCGTCGAGATCGCTGGTGAAGTGGATGTGGGAGTACTGCGGAGATTGCTCTTCCGGCTTCGCGCGGCGGCGGTAGATATGGGCCACATGCCAGGTATCTTTACGGTTGAGGACATACGGCAGGTGGTAGCGGGTGGTGCTTTTACCAAATCCAATAAATGCACAGTGTAGTGTCATGGCTCAGTCCTTTTGGAAGGTTACTGAGTCTAACCATAACAAAAAAAAAGCCAGCTAAAAGCTGGCTAAAGTAATACTGGAAGCAATGTGAGCAATGTCGTGCTTTCAGGTTCCCGTAGGGGTCTTCCTGAATGCAGAGCAATAATAATCATTCTCATTCGCACTTGTCCAATACTTTTTGCAAAAAATAGCGGTTGACTCAAATTTTAAAGTCATTGATGTTGGAAGGGACTTTTAACTGACTGAGGAACAAGGAATGAGTGAGATAGTGATACGCCACATCGAACCCAGCGATGCAGAAGCTTTACGTGACATCATGTCGCATCCTGATGTGTATCACGACACGCTACAACTCCCTCATCCTTCTATGGAAATGTGGCACGAACGCGTTGCGACAAAACCAGGCCGGCGCCATCTCGTTGCCTGTCTTGACCAGCGCGTTATTGGACATATGGCGCTGGACGTAATGGAAAACCCGCGTCGCAGCCATGTTGCCACATTCGGCATCAGCGTGGCTGCGGATATGCAGGGACGCGGCGTAGGCCGCAGGCTCATGAGCGAGATGATCAACTTGTGTGACAACTGGTTGCGCATTGAACGTATCGAACTGACGGTCTTTGCCGATAACCCCGCGGCAGTTGCCCTCTATAAAAATTTTGGTTTTGAAATCGAAGGGACCGGCAAGAAATTTGCCCTGCGCAACGGCGAGTATGTGGATGCGTATTATATGGCGAGAATGAAGTAGTGATTTGCCGGGTGGCGGCTTCGCCTTACCCGGCCTACGTTCGTGCAGTTGTAGGCCCGGTAAGCGCAGCGCCACCGGGCAATACATCAATACCCCGCCGTCAAATCATCCACCGAACGCGGATCTGATGCGCCAAACAGCGCTCCGTCCGGCCCTACCATAATGCTCTGGGTGCTGCCCATCGCCTCTTTCACCGCCACCTTCTGCCCACGCTGCTCAAGCAGTTTAATGGTGTCCGGGCTAAAGCCCTTCTCGACGCGCAGCTCGTCCGGCAGCCACTGATGATGGAAGCGCGGGGCGTTGGTGGCTTCGGCGACGTTCATCCCAAAGTCAATGCTGTTCACCACCATCTGCAATACTGTGGTGATAATTCGGCTGCCGCCCGGGCTGCCGGTTACCAGCCAGGTTTTGCCCTCTTTCACCACGATGGTGGGCGACATGGACGACAGCGGACGTTTCTTCGGCCCTACCGCATTCGCATCACCGCCGACCAGCCCATAGACGTTCGGCACGCCCGGCTTGGCGGAGAAGTCATCCATCTCGTTGTTCAGCAGAATGCCGCTATTGCCCGCCACAATCCCGGTGCCAAACGTGGTGTTGAGCGTATAGGTCACCGCCACCGCGTTACCGTCTTTATCCACCACCGAGAAGTGGGTGGTCTGGTTGCTTTCATACGGCGCCAGCTTGCCGGGGCGGATCTCGCTCGACGGCTTGGCCTTGTTGATATCGATCTGATCGGCAATGGATTTGGCGTACGCCTTGTTGGTCAGCGCCTGCCATGGCACCTTCACGAAGTCCGGATCGCCGAGATATTCCGAGCGGTCGGCGTAGGCGCGTTTTTCCGCTTCCGCCATTATCTGCATGGCATCCGCGCTGCCGAAGCCGAACTTGTGCATATCGAAGTTTTCAAGAATGTTGAGGATCTGCACGATGTGAATGCCCCCGGAAGACGGCGGCGGCATGGAGAAGACCTCGTAGCCGCGGTAGGTGCCGCTAATCGGCTCGCGCTCCACCGCCCTGTAGTCCGCCAGATCCGCTTTGGTGATGAGCCCGCCGTTCTTCTGCATCTCTTCCGCAATCTGGTCGGCAATCGCCCCTTTGTAGAAGGCGTCCGGACCGTGCTCCGCAATCAGCTCCAGGCTTTTGGCGAGGTTCTTCTGCACCAGCTTATCGCCCTTCTTCAGCGGCTCGCCATCTTTCCAGAAGATCGCCTTGCTGTTTTCGTGATTCGGAATGACTTCGCTACCGTAGGTTTTGAGGTCGTCTGCCAGCGCGTCATTCACCACAAAGCCCTCCCGCGCCAGCTTGATGGCAGGCTGCACCACCTTGTTTAGCGGCATCGAGCCGTATTTTTCCAGCGCCAGCGAGAAGCCAGCAACGGTGCCCGGCGTGCCGGACGCGAGATGCGAGGTCAGGGATTTTTTACTGTCCGGGTTGCCCTGGTCATCAAGGAACATGTCCCGTGACGCCTGAGAAGGCGCCATTTCACGGAAGTCGATGGCGGTGGTTTTCCCGTCTTTGGTGCGCAGCATCATAAAGCCGCCACCGCCCAGGTTCCCCGCTTGCGGGTGCGTCACCGCCAGCGCGTAGCCGACGGCGACCGCGGCATCCACCGCGTTACCGCCCTGTCTGAGAATATCGACGCCCACGCGGGTCGCCAGCGCATCCACGGATGCCACCATGCCGTGGGTTGCCCGCACGGGATGAAAAACATCTTCCTCCACGCCGTAAGAGACCGGAGGCGCCGCGGGCGGGTTCGCCGCCACGCTAAATGTACCGCCAGCCATCAGCGCGGCGAGGGCGACCCAGCGCAAAAACGTTGGTTTCATCATTATTGTTCTCCAGGTGAAGGGATCCATATTCCCCGCTTAAGCCTGGTTCACAACTCCTAAAAAATCATCGTCATGGTGAAATCAGGGTAAACTTAAGAGAGACCTCAAGAGGAGGAAATGACAATGAAACGCTTATTGATTCTTACGGCGCTGATCCCCTTTGCCGCGCTCGCACAGCCACTCAACACCATGAATAACCCGAATCAGCAGGGTTACGTCATCCCGAGCCAGCAGCGTATGCAGACCGAGATGATGAGCCAGCAGCAGCAGCAAAAAGGGATGCTGAATCAGCAGCTGAGAACGCAGACCCAGGTGCAGCAGCAAAGCCTGCAAAATCAGATGAACGCCAACACCCAGCGCGTGCAGCAGGGGCAGGTGCGCGAGCAGCCGTTGCCAAATAAAAACGGCGGGATGTTAGGGGGAATGACGTCGTCAGGCAGCGGACAGCAGCATATGCTGCCGCCGCAGTCGAATGGCAGTATGCTTAATCCGCAGAACTAAAGTCCGGGCCGATCAGGTCGATTGCATCGGTGCAGATGCTGTCCACCCCCCAGCGCAGCAGTTCGGCCGCGCGCTGGGGTTTATTGACGGTGTAAACCAGAATATGCAGACCCGCGTCCTTCAGCATCTTCACCCGCGTCTCATCCAGCAGCTTGTGGTTGAGATGAATAGAGACGCACGCTAAGCGCGTCGTCAGCTCGCGCCAGTCCTCGCGCCACTCGTCAAGCAGCAGCCCGCGCGGCAGCTCCGGCACGGCCGCCTGTGCCGCTTCCAGTGCGTCAATTTCAAACGAGGAGAGCAGCGGCGCGGTCATCCCTTCCCACAGCTCGCGCGCGGCAAGGGCAATCACTTTGCCGGTCAGCGGCCCGGTGCCAGTGGTCGGTTTGATTTCGATATTGGCCATCATGCCGTGCTGGCGACAGCGATCGGCTACTTCCGCCAGCAGCGGCAGCGGTTCGCCTTTAAATTCGCCGCTGTACCAGCTTCCGGCGTCAACTTTCAGCAGATCGCGCCACGGCAGCTCGCCCGCCACGCCCCAGCCGTTGCTGGTGCGTTCAAGGTTATCGTCATGCAGCAGGAAAATTTCGCCGTCTTTCGACAGCTTGGCGTCGAACTCGATCATCGTGTGACCGTAGCGCGCGCCGACGTCAATCGCCGCCAGCGTGTTTTCCGGCGCCAGCTTACCGCCGCCGCGGTGGGCGACGATGTGGGGATAAGGCCAGTTGCTCATACTCGTTGTCCTGTTTCACCGTCAAACAGGTGCAGATGATTTTCCGGCAGGTGCAGCCACAGCGTGCTGCCTGCTTTAGGGCGCTCCTGATGTGCCAGACGCACCACCATCTTTTGCTCGCCCCAGCGCCCGTGCGCCAGGTTATCTGCACCCAACATCTCCAGCGTGTCCATGATCAGCGGCACGCCGCCTTCCGCCTGAGAGGTTAAACCGATATGTTCCGGGCGGATACCGAGCGTCATCTTACGCCCGGCGTAGCCACGATAGTACCAGTTGATTGGCAATGCCATCCCGCTTTCCAGCTCAAAGTGCGAGCCCGCGCTGCTGATACGCCCTTCCAGCAGGTTCATCGCCGGGCTGCCGATAAAGCTCGCCACAAAGCGGGTAGCCGGTTTCTCATACACTTCCACCGGGGTACCAATCTGCTCGGCAACGCCTTTGTTCATCACCATCACGCGCTGGGCGAGGGTCATGGCTTCGACCTGATCGTGGGTAACGTACAGCGAGGTGGTTTTCAGACGACGGTGCAATTGCTGCAGCTCAAGACGCATCTGCACGCGCAGCTTGGCGTCGAGGTTAGAGAGCGGCTCGTCGAAGAGGAATACCGCCGGATCGCGCACGATGGCGCGCCCCATCGCCACGCGCTGGCGCTGGCCGCCTGAGAGCTCGCGCGGGCGGCGCTTGAGCAGACCGTCCAGCTCCAGAATGCGTGCAGCCTCTTTCACGCGCTCGTCGATATGGCCTTTGCCCATGCCGCGGATTTTAAGCCCCCAGGCCATGTTCTCCTCCACGCTCATGTGCGGGTAGAGAGCGTAGTTCTGGAAGACCATCGCGATGCCTCTGTCTTTCGGCTCCATCTCGGTGACGCGCTGGCGGTCAATCCAGATGTCCCCGGACGTCACGCGCTCCAGCCCCGCCACCATGCGCAGCAGGGTGGATTTGCCGCAGCCGGACGGGCCGACCATCACGATAAATTCCCCGTCCGCCACGTCGAGCGTGAGCGGCTGGATCACCTGGGTTTTGCCGTCCCAGCTTTTGGTTACTGCCTGAAGTTTTAAACCTGCCATCTTATTTCTCGCTATCGACCAGGCCGCGGACAAACGCGCGCTGCATGGCTAAAACAATGACTACGGGTGGGATAAGGGTGAGCAGCATCGCCGCCATCACCTGGTTCCAGAGGGTGGTGCCTTCGCCGGTGGCAATCATGCCTTTGATGCCCGCCACGGCGGTGCCGAGATTGACGTCCTGAATAATCAGCAGCGGCCACAGGTACTGGTTCCAGCCGTAGATAAAGGTGATCACAAACAGCGCCGCAAGGTTGGTTTTCGACAGCGGCAGCACGATGTCGCGGAAAAAGCGCATCGGCGAGGCGCCGTCGATGCGCGCGGCTTCAATCAGCTCGTCCGGCAGGGTCATAAAGAACTGGCGGAACAGGAAGGTGGCGGTCGCCGAGGCCATCAGCGGCAGGGTTAAGCCCGCGTAGCTGTCGAGCATCTTCAGGTTGGCGATCACCTCCACCGTCGGGAAGATACGCACCTCAACCGGCAGCATCAACGTGATGAAGATCATCCAGAAGAAGAGGTTACGCAGCGGAAAGCGGAACCAGACGATGGCGAACGCCGAAAGCATCGACACCGTAATTTTGCCGACCGTAATGCCAAACGCCATGATGAAGCTGTTGAGCATCATCAGCCAGAACGGTGCGCTGTTGACGCCCACGCCCTGGGTCCAGATGGTCTTCATGTTCTCAAAGAGGTGGCCGCCGGGGATCAGCGTCATCGGCGTATCGAACACCGCTTTGGTGTCCAAAGTGGCGGCGACAAAGGCCACGTACAGCGGGAAGAGGATGACGATGATCCCTAAAATCAGCATGGTATGGCTGAAAATCGTCAGCCCCCGACGGTTCTCAATCATTGGTAGCGCACCTTACTTTCGACATAGCGGAACTGCACCACCGTGAGGATGATGACGAGGAACATCAGCACAACCGACTGCGCGGCAGAGGCGGAGAGATCCAGCCCGGCGAAGCCTTCGCGATAGATTTTGTAAATCAGCGTGGTGGTCGCCTGCACCGGGCCGCCTGCGGTGGCCGCATCGATTACCGGGAAGGTGTCGAAGAAGGCGTAAACGAGGTTAACCACCAGCAGGAAGAAGCTTACCGGGGCGATCAGCGGCAGCGACAGCCTGAAGAAGCGACGAATCGGCCCTGCGCCGTCAATCGCGGCGGCTTCCACCAGCGAACGCGGAATGGACTGCAGCGCGGCAAAGAAGAACAGGAAGTTATAGCTAATCTGCTTCCACACCGAGGCGAACACCACCAGGAACATGGCCTGGCCGCTGTTCTGGGCGTGGTTCCAGTCGTAGCCGAACTCAGCCAGGAAGTGGGTAATCAGCCCGCGACCGGGGTTAAACAGGAAAATCCACAGCACGGCGGCGACGGCGGGCGCCACGGCGTAAGGCAGCAGCATCAGGGTCTGATACAGGCGGCTGCCACGCACCACGTAATCGACCAGCGCGGCGAAAAATAGCGAGGCAACAAGGCCGCTGACGGTGACCAGCGCGCTGAATTTCATCGTCGTCCAGAAGGACTCCAGGTAGTAGCTGTCATTGAACAGCGCGGTAAAGTTGTCCAGCCCGACAAACTGGCTGGAAAGCCCAAACGGATCGACGCTTTGTACCGAGTACCACAGCGCTTCGCCCGCAGGCCAGATAAAGAAGATAACGGTGATGACCAGCTGAGGCGCGACCAACAGGTACGGCAGCCAGCGGGAACGGAACACCGGACGGGATGATGACATAGGTTAGCTCTGTAGGTATTCACCCCTCACCCTAGCCCTCTCCCCAGAGGGGAGAGGGGACTGCACGGAGCCGTCTTTTCTCCCTCGCCCCTTTGGGGAGAGGGCCGGGGTGAGGGGCAGGTTTGAATTACGATTTCGTCGACTGCTCAAAGCGGCGCAGCAGCTGATTCCCGCGCTCTACCGCGGAATCCAGCGCCTGCTGTGGCGTTTTCTTACCGGTCCAGACGCTTTCCAGCTCCTCATCCACAATGGTGCGGATCTGCGGCATGTTGCCCAGGCGCAGGCCTTTGGTGAACGGCAACGGCGGCTTGTTCAGCATCTGACGCGTCGCGATATCCGCGCCCGGGTTCTTACTGTAGAAGCCCTGCTCGCGGGTCAGGTCGTACGCGGCTTTGGTGATCGGCAGGTAGCCGGTCTTCTGGTGCCATTCGGCGGCGTTTTCCGGCTTCGCCAGGAAGTCGAGGAACTCGGCCACGCCTTTATAGGTGCCCTTGTCTTTACCCTGCATCACCCACAGGCTCGCCCCGCCGATGATGGCGTTCTGCGGCGCGCCCTTCACGTCAGCGTCGTACGGCATCATGCCCACGCCGTAGTTGAATTTGGCGTAGTGACGGATGTCCGCCAGCGAGCCGGACGAGGCGGTGGTAATGGCGCAGTCGCCGTTGTAGAACTTCTCGGTGGATTCGTCTTTACGCCCGAAGTAGCTGAAGTCGCCCTTCTTGTTCAGATCGGCAAGCAGCGCAATGTGCTTCACCTGCTCCGGCTTGTTGAACTCCAGTACCGCATCGGTGCCGTCGAAGCCGTTGTTTTTGGTCGCAACCGGCAGGCCATGCCAGGCGCTGAAGTTTTCAATCTGGATCCAGCCCTGCCAGCCGCTGGCGTAGCCGCACTTCATTCCCGCCGCTTTCAGCTTCGCGGTGTATTCGGCCAGGTCCTGCCAGGTTTTTGGCGGCTGCTCCGGATCTAAACCGGCTTTCTTGAAGGCGTCTTTGTTGTAGTACAGCACCGGCGTGGAGCTGTTAAACGGCTGAGACAGCAGATGTCCGGTTTTGGAATCGGTGTAGTAACCCGCTACGGTTGGCACGAACTGGGATTCATCGAAGTTAATACCCGCTTCTTTGAATACTTCATAGACCGGCTTGATGGCTTTGGAGGCCATCATCGTGGCGGTGCCCACTTCATAAACCTGTAACAGTGCAGGCGCGTTGCCGGTACGGAAGGCGGCAATGCCCGCGCTCAGGCTCTGCTCGTAGTTACCTTTGTACACCGGCACAATTTTGTAATCCGGATGGGTGTCGTTGAAACGCTGCGCCAGGGAGTCAACTTCTTTACCCAACTCCCCTTCCATTGAATGCCAGAACGGAATGGTCGTCACAGCCATTGCGTTCGTCGCAAAAGCCAGACCCAGTGCCAGACCCAAAGCTGTGTGTCGTAACGATGTCATTGTCATCTCTCTTATTGTGCCGGATGCGCGATATCACGCGTTTTATGCTCGCGAGGTAACATGACATGCTCGAATGACAGAAAAATAACTGTTTGTTTACAGATAAGTGACAGTAAAGGGTCAGGGGGATGATGGTTGTGTGAAGGGGGTTTATGTGAAAAAGCCGGGTGGCGGCTTCGCCTTACCCGGCCTGGTTGATACCGTAGGCCCGGTAAGCGTAAGCGCCACCGGGCGATACAGACGACTCAGCCGCCCAGATACGCGCTCCGCACCGCTTCGTTCGCCAGCAGCGCGTCGCCGGTGTCTTCCAGCACCACGCGGCCGTTCTCCAGCACGTAGCCACGGTCGGCGAGCTTCAGCGCCTGGTTGGCGTTCTGCTCGACGAGGAAGATGGTCATCCCCTCTTTGCGCAGCTGCTCGATGGTGTCGAATATCTGCTGGATGATGATTGGCGCCAGGCCGAGCGACGGCTCGTCCAGCAGCAGCAGGCGCGGCTGGCTCATCAGCGCGCGGCCGATCGCCAGCATCTGCTGTTCACCGCCGGACATGGTGCCCGCACGCTGAATGCGGCGCTCCCACAGGCGCGGGAAGAGTTCGTACACCCACTTGATGCGGGTCTGGTATTCATCGCGGTGGGCGAAGAACCCACCCATCGCCAGGTTCTCTTCCACCGTCATACGCGAGAACACGCGGCGCCCTTCCGGAACAATCGCCACCGCCTCGCGCATGATTCTGGCGGTCTGCCAGTCGGTAATGTCTTTGCCATCAAACACAATCCGCCCGCTGGTGGCGCGCGGGTCGCCGCAAAGGGTGCCGAGCAGCGTGGTTTTGCCCGCGCCGTTGGCGCCAATCAGGGTCACGATTTCACCTTGATTGATATGCAGGCTGACGTCGTGCAGCGCCTGGATCTTGCCGTAGTGCGCGTTGACCTTGTCGAACGTTAACATCGCTTTTTCCATCTTATGCCTCACCCAGGTATGCGCGGATCACGTCCGGGTTGTTGCGGATCTCTTCCGGCGTGCCGTTTGCCAGCGGCGTACCCTGGTTAACCACGTAGATACGGTCGGAAATGCCCATTACCAGCTTCATGTCGTGCTCAATCAGCAGAATGGTGGTGTCGTGGTGATCGCGCAGCTCGGCAATCAGCTCGTCCAGCTCTTTGGTCTCTTTCGGGTTGAGGCCCGCCGCCGGTTCGTCGAGCATCAGGATTTCCGGCTGGGTGACCATGCAGCGCACAATCTCCAGACGACGCTGGTCGCCGTAGGCCAGGTTGCTCGCCTGACGGTTGGCGTGCTGCAGCAGGCCAATTCGGTCGAGCCAGGTGGCGGCGCGATCGAGCGCTTCATCCTGGGCGCGGCGGAAGGCCGGGGTTTTCAGCAGACCGGAGAACAGCCCGGTTTTCAGCTGCTGATGCTGCGCAACCAGCAGGTTCTCAATCACCGTCATCTCGCGGAACAGACGCACGTGCTGGAAGGTACGCACCACGCCCATGCGGGCAATCTGCTGGCCCGGCAGCCCTTCAAGGTGCTTGTCGCGCAGCATGATGGTGCCGCCCGTCGGCTTGTAGAAGCCGGTCAGGCAGTTAAAGACGGTGGTTTTCCCCGCGCCGTTCGGGCCAATCAGGGAGACAATCTCTTTCTTGTGCAGATCCAGTGACACATTGTTGACCGCCAGCAGGCCGCCAAAACGCATCATCAGACCGTTAACGGATAATAATGGCTGACTCATGCCTGCTCTCCTTTCGCTTGCCCGTTCTTCAGCTTCAGCTGTGGACGGGTCATCGGCAGCAAGCCCTGCGGACGCCAGATCATCATCAGCACCATCAAACCACCCAGCATTAACATGCTGTATTCGTTAAAGTCGCGCATCAGCTCGCGCGAAACCACCAGCAGGATGGCCGCGAGGATAACGGCGAACTGCGAGCCCATCCCGCCGAGCACCACAATCGCCAGCACAAAGGCAGATTCGGCAAAGGTGAACGATTCCGGGCTGACGAAGCCCTGACGCGCGGCAAACAGCGTCCCGGCGAAACCGGCAAACGCGGCGCTGATGGTGAACGCGGTCAGCTTGATGCGTGTCGGGTTCAGGCCCAGGGAACGGCAGGCAATCTCATCCTCGCGCAGTGCTTCCCACGCGCGGCCCAGCGGCATGCGCAGCAGGCGGTTAATCACGAACAGGGTGATCACCACCAGCAGCAGCGCCACCAGATAGAGCCAGATCACGCGGTCGGACGGGTCATACTTCACGCCGAAGAAGTTACTGAAGGTATCCCAGCCGCCTTCGCGGGCGGTACGGCTGAACTCCAGACCGAAGAAGGTCGGTTTCGGGATCTGGCTGATGCCGTTCGGGCCGCCGGTCACTTCGGTGTTGTTCAGCAGCAGGATACGGACGATTTCACCGAAGCCTAAGGTCACGATCGCCAGGTAGTCACCGCGCAGGCGCAGCACCGGGAAGCCAAGCAGGAAACCGGCTGCGGCGGAGACCAGCCCCGCCAGCGGCAGACAGGTCCAGAAGCCGAGGCCGTAATAGTGGTTCAGCAGCGCGAAGGTGTAGGCGCCGATGGCGTAGAAGCCGCCGTAGCCAAGCACCAGCAGGCCAGATAGCCCCACCACCACATTCAGACCAAGACCAAGAATCACGTAGATCATGGTCAGGGTAGCGATATCTACGGTTCCACGAGAGACCACAAACGGCCACGCCACGGCGGCCACCAGCAGCGCCACGAGGAACAGCTTCTGCTTAACGGTTGACCCGTCGATGGCCGGCAGAACGAATTTCGGCCCGGAGACGTTTTTCAGCGACTTCTGGAACAGCGGACGCAGCAGCTGGAACAGGAACACCACGGCAGTGCCGATAAATACCCACTGCCAGCGGATGTCGGGGGCGGCGTCTACCACCAGCTTCGTCCCGTCCAGACCTAACTGGACGCCCATAAAGACGCCCGCCAGCACGAAGAACATGGCGGCAGAGAGCAGCGCCATTGCAAAATGCATCGGTTTCATACTTTCTCTACCTCCGGACGGCCCAGAATACCGGTAGGCATCACCAGCAGAACCAGAATCAGCAGGGCAAACGACACCACATCTTTATACTCAGTGCTCAGATACGCCGAGGAGAGCGCTTCCGCCACACCCAGGATCAGGCCGCCGATCATCGCCCCCGGAATACTGCCGATACCGCCCAGAACCGCCGCGGTAAACGCTTTCATCCCGGCCATAAAGCCGATGTACGGGTTGATCACGCCGTAGAACTGGCCGAGCAGCACGCCTGCGACGGCCGCCATCGCGGCGCCAATCACGAAGGTCAGGGCAATCACGCGGTCGGTGTTGATGCCGAGCAGGCTCGCCATCTTCAGGTCTTCTGCGCAGGCGCGGCAGGCGCGACCCATACGCGAGTAGCGGATGAACAGCGTCAGGGCGAGCATCGCAATAAAGGTCACGACCCAGATAACCAGCTGCATAGTGGTGATAGAAGCCGAGAAGTTTTCACTGGCCCCCACAATCCACTGGCCGTTAAACAGGCTTGGCAGCGCCACGTCACGCGAGCCTTCGGTGAGGCTGACGTAGTTTTGCAGGAAGATCGACATCCCGATCGCGGAAATCAACGCAATCAGACGCTTGGAGCTGCGCACCGGCCGGTAGGCCACGCGCTCGATGCTCCAGCCGTAGGCGCTGGCAATCACAATCGCGCCAACAAACCCGGCGGCGACCAGCAGCCAGCTGCTGTCGATGCCCATCATCATAAGGGCAGCAATAATCATAAAGGAGACATAGCTACCGATCATGTAGACCTCGCCGTGGGCGAAGTTGATCATGCCGATAATGCCGTAAACCATCGTATAGCCGATGGCGATCAGCGCGTAGGTGCTTCCCAGCGTAACGCCGTTAAACATCTGCTGCAGGAAATAGAGAAACTGCTCGGACATATGCAAACCTTTTTATACCCGCCCGTCAGTCCGGGCGGTGGGATAATTATTTGGCGGCCGAAGACGAACCGTCGGCGTGCCACTTAAAGACACCAAACTCAAATCCCTTCAGATCGCCTTTCTCATCCCAGTTCAGCGGCCCAATCACGGTGTTCGCCCCGTGTGCTTTTAAATCTTTCACCAGATCCAGCGGTTCTTTGCTGCCGGTACGATCCAGCGCGGTGGCCAGAGACTGCACGGCGGCGTAGGTGATCCAGACGTACGGACCACTCGGATCTTTCTTCTGCGCCTTGAGCGCATCCACGATAGCCTTGTTGGCCGGATCCTGGTCATAGCGTTTTGGCATCGTCACCAGCATGCCTTCGGCAGAATCCCCGGCGATGTTTGACAGAGAGGCATTGCCCACGCCCTCTGGCCCCATAAACTGGGTCTTCAGACCGGTGGCGCGCGCCTGACGCAGCATCTGGCCCATCTCCGGGTAGTAGCCGCCGTAGTAAACAAAGTCGATATTCTCTTTTTGCAGGCGGGCGATCAGCGCGGAAAAGTCTTTCTCACCGGCGGTAATCCCGTCGAAAAAGACGATGTTTGCGCCGCCTTTTTTCAGGCCGTCCTGAACGGAGCGCGCCAGGCCTTCGCCGTACTGCTGCTTGTCATGAATAATGGCGATACGCTGCGGCTTGACGGTTTCAAGGATGTATTTGGCGGCGGTTGGCCCCTGAGAGGAGTCCAGCCCCGCGGTACGCATGATGTGCTGGTATCCGCGCTGGGTCAGCTCAGGGTTAGTAGCGCCAGGGGTGATCATCAGAATGCCTTCGTCTTCGTAGATATCAGACGCGGGCTGAGTGGACGACGAGCACAGGTGGCCGATCACATACTGGATGCCGTCGTTGACGATTTTGTTGGCGACCGCGACGGCCTGTTTCGGATCGCAGGCGTCGTCATATTCTACGCCCACCAGCTTGTCGCCTTTGATGCCGCCCTTAGCGTTGATGTCTTTGATGGCCTGGCGCGCACCGTTGAACTCCATATCACCCCACTGGGCAACAGGGCCGGACATCGCGCCCACTACCGCAACTTTAATGTCCTCCGCCATGGCGGCATGCGAGATCGACAGTGCGACCATCCCCGCGATTAACGTCTTCGCGTTCCTTTTCATCTCTGAATCCCCATTCGTGATGTCGTGTTTATATTTTGTTTTATTATGCTTAAAAAGCATTCTGTACTTTTAATGAACAACGCTATTTTTACCAGTGCCTTTAATGGTTTAGCGCAGGTTTTTGTCAAAAACCAGACTAAAATCTCTATTTTTCAGGCGATTAAGCAAAGATAATATTCTGAAATCAGGCAGAGATAAACAAATAAAAGTGCAGTTTGCAGCATAAAATAACGGTACAAAGCGCCGAATAAATCACTACCATTCAGGTTAAAATTCTGCTTATTTTTCGATCCATGTGTTTTCAAACTGCCCATCGCGCTGCCAAAAAACTAATCACCTGGTTAATGAGAATAAAAAGAGGAAGCCGCTGAGTGAATAAATTGAGTACACTGCCTCTACTCAATTTGATTTGGACAAGTAGCTAATGAAACTGACTATCGTGCGTCTGGTGACCTTTAGCGACCAGGATCATATCGACCTGGGCAAGATCTGGCCGGAATATTCCCCTTCGTCGCTGCGCGTTGATGAGACCCACCGCATTTATGCCGCGCGTTTTAACGAGCGCCTGCTGGCTGCGGTTCGCGTCACCCTGAGCGGTACAGAAGGAGCGCTGGACTCACTGCGCGTTCGTGACGTCACCCGTCGTCGCGGCGTGGGACAGTATTTAATTGAAGAAGTGATCCGCGAAAACCCAAGCGTGACCTCATGGTGGATGGCCGACGTGGGCGTGGAAGACCGCGGCGTGATGGCAGCGTTTATGCAGGCGTTAGGCTTTACGGCGCAGGAGAGCGGGTGGGAGAAGCGCTAAAAGAAAGCCGGGTGGCGGCTGCGCCTTACCCGGCCTACATTCTCCACTGTATTTTCCCAAGCATTTCGTGTTGCAGGAAGGCGGCAAGTTATGAAATCCCCGGGAGCTTACATAAGTAAGTGACCGGGGTTGAATAACGCAGCCAACGCACCTGCGGCGCGAAAGGAGACGGGAAAATTATTTTGCGTCTGTCGCCGTGCCATTGGCATGCCAGTCAAACACGCCGAACTCGAAGCCCTTCAGGTCGCCCTTCTCGTCCCAGGAGAGTGGCCCCATAACGGTCTGAACCGTATTCGCTTTCAGCCAGGTGGCAATTTCAGCCGGATCGGCTGACTGGTTCAGACCTGCCTGCAGAGACTGCAGCGCCGCGTAGGTGGTCCAGACGAACGCGCCGCTTGGATCCTGTTTCTTCGCCTTGATGGCATCTACGATAGGTTTGTTCGCAGGGACCTGGTCGTAGTTCTTCGGTTTGGTCACCAGCAGACCTTCGGCTGATTCACCCGCAATGTTAGACAGAGAAACGTTCGCCACGCCTTCCGGGCCCATAAACTGGGTTTTCAGGCCCGCAGCGCGCGCCTGACGCAGGATCTGGCCCATTTCCGGATGGTAGCCGCCGTAGTATACGAAGTCGATATTCTCTTTCTTCAGACGCGCAACCAGGGTGGAGAAGTCTTTCTCACCGGCGGTGATGCCGTCGAAGAACACCACGTCGGCATTGGCTTTCTTGAGGTTGTCCTGCACTGAACGCGCCAGACCTTCACCGTACTGCTGCTTGTCATGAACGATAGCAATGCGCTTCGGCTTCACTTTTTCAACGATGTATTTCGCCGCGGTTGGGCCCTGGTCAGAGTCCAGACCGGTGGTGCGCAGGGTCAGCTTGTAGCCACGCGCAGTCAGCTCCGGTGCGGTCGCTGCCGGGGTGATCATCAGAATACCTTCGTCTTCGTAGATGTCAGACGCGGGCTGAGTAGAGGAAGAGCACAGGTGACCGATAACGTATTTGATCCCGTCGTTCACCACTTTGTTCGCGACCGCGACCGCTTGTTTCGGGTCACAGGCATCATCATATTTTACGATCTGCAGTTTTTCGCCTTTGATACCGCCCTTAGCATTAATGTCTGCAACCGCCTGTTCAGCGCCGGTAAATTCCTGGTCGCCGTACTGTGCTACCGGACCGGACATCGCGCCAACCACAGCCACCTTGATGTCTGCCTGTGCCATGGTGCTGAATGCCAACGCGATACATCCTGCCAGTAACGCTTTACCCTTCATGTTCATCCTGAGATTCCCCATTATTATGGTTATTACGATTGTTGTGATGTTGTTGTGCAGCGCTTTATGTCAGTTATAGGTGTGCTGTCCGCGCTTTTTCAGCATACTCTGCTAAAACATACCCGATTTTTATGATTTTGGAATAGCTAATTTGAAATGAATATATGATAAGCCCGGCAGGATTTACCGCCGGGCATGTGGCTTTAACGTGTCAGCGACGCGGAGATAATGTCCAGCGCTTTACGGAACTGCACTTCGGGAATCGTCAGCGGATAGAGGAAACGAATGACGTTGCCGTAGACGCCGCAGCTTAGAAGCAGCAGACCTTCCTGCAATGCACGCTCCTGCACCTGGCGGGTAAATTCCGGCGAAGGCTGGCCCGTTTGCGGGTCGTTAAACTCAACCGCCACCATCGAGCCCTGCGCGCGAATATCCGCGATATACGGGCAGTGTTCCTTCGCCTTGTTCAACACTTCCACCAGGTGATGGCCGAGATGCGCCGAGCGCGTGCAGAGATCTTCCTCGTCAATTACGTCCAGCACCGCGTGCGCTGCGGCAATCGCCAGCGGATTACCCGCGTAGGTGCCGCCCAGCCCGCCCGGCGCAGGCGCGTCCATCACGTCGGCACGGCCCGATACCGCCGAGAGCGGCATCCCGCCCGCCAGGCTTTTTGCCATGGTGATCAGGTCCGGCTTCACGCAGTGGTGTTCCATCGAGAAAAGCTTGCCGGTGCGGGCGAAGCCGCTTTGCACCTCGTCGGCAATCAGCAAAATACCGTGGGTATCGCACAGGGCGCGAAGAGCCTGCATAAAATCAGCAGGCGCAATGTTGAAACCGCCCTCTCCCTGAACCGGTTCGAGAATAATCGCCGCGACCTGGTCAGGAGCAATATCCGCTTTAAAGATACGTTCCAGGCTTTTTAACGCCTCAGCGGTGCTGACGCCGTGTAGGTCATTCGGATACTGCGCGTGATAAACCGAGCCGGGGAAGGGTCCGAAGCCGAGCTTGTACGGCGCAACTTTGCCGGTAAGCGCCATGGTCATAAAGGTGCGGCCGTGGAACGCGCCGCCGAAGGTGATAAGGCCAGGACGTTTGGTATAGGCGCGCGCAATTTTGACCGCGTTTTCGACCGCCTCAGCCCCCGTGGAGAAGAACGCCGTTTTGGCAGGACCTTCTACGGGCACGCGTGCGTTGATACGCTCGGCAAGCGCCACGTAGCCTTCGTACGGCACAATCTGGTAGGCCGTGTGGGTAAACGCGTGGAGTTGTTTTTCGATGGCGGAAATGACTTTGGGATGCCGATGGCCGGTATTCAGCACCGCGATCCCGGCGGCGAAGTCGATATACTCATTGCCTTCCACGTCCCACACCGTGGCGTTTTCGGCTTTATCGGCATAGAAGTTACACATCACGCCGATGCCGCGCGGCGTCGCCTGTAAACGCCGGTCGTTCAGTTCGTTGTTTTTCACCCTGTCCCCCTGAGAAAGTCGCCTGCTTAGCGCATCAGTAAGTGTTTGCCAGGGGGAGGGAATTCGCCAGAGCGGGCGCTAAAAAAACAAAACCCCCAGACTCTCATCCAGGGGTTCTCGGTGTACTTCGCGGAAATTACGCTTCGATAGCGGCGCGAAGTTTTTTCATGGCGTTCTTTTCAAGCTGACGCACACGTTCTGCAGAGACGCCGTAACGGTCAGCCAGCTCCTGCAGCGTGGACTTGTTGTCTTCGTCCAGCCAGCGGGCGCGGATAATATCCTGGCTACGTTCGTCGAGGCCTTCCATCGCATGGGTCAGCTTGTTCGCGGCCTGATCTTCCCAGTTGTCCTCTTCGATGCCATCAGCAAAGTTAGAGGTTTTATCCTGCAGATACAGAACCGGTGCCATCGGCTGGCTGTCGGAGGCGTCGTCGTCGGAGGACATATCAAAGGTCATGTCCTGCGCGGCCATACGGGATTCCATCTCACGCACGTCTTTGCTGGTTACGCCCAGCTCGCGCGCCACCATTTCCACTTCATCCTGGTTGAACCAGCCCAGACGCTGCTTGGTTTTACGCAGGTTAAAGAACAGTTTGCGTTGCGCTTTTGTCGTGGCGACTTTCACGATACGCCAGTTGCGCAGCACGTATTCATGAATCTCTGCCTTGATCCAGTGTACGGCGAAGGAGACGAGTCGCACACCCACTTCCGGGTTGAAGCGACGCACAGCCTTCATCAGGCCGATGTTGCCTTCCTGAATCAAGTCCGCCTGCGGCAGGCCATAGCCCGCATAATTACGAGCAATGTGAACAACAAAGCGCAGGTGAGACAGGATCAGCTTTTTCGCTGCTTCCAGATCGCCCTGGTAATGCAGCTTTTCAGCAAGCTCCTTTTCTTCCTCGGCCGTTAACATCGGCCAGGTGTTCGCAGCCCGGATATAAGATTCCAGGTTACCAACAGGGGCTAAAGCTAAAGTTTGCATTTCTTTGGTCATTCATTCCTCTCAGTATTTCTTCTGGTCCAGGCTGTCCCCGTCAGGCAACAACCATGCCAAAGCGTTTGAGCAACGAGATTAACATTCACTCTTTTATCAGACAGTGATTTTATCCACAAGTTCCAGGTGCAACGGTGAATAAATTACGCACAAAATGTGACATGGAGATGATAACAGGGGAAGAGACAACAGGGACGCTTTCCCTGCAGAGCGAACATCTCGGTGCAGGGAAAGATTATATCACGCTTTTATTAGTCGGGAGTAAAGTGACGTAAATGTTGAACGGTTGCCAGCCACGCTGCCACCCACCCAATCATCGAACACACCAGCAGCAGTAACAGGCACTCATCGAACCCTAAGCCACTGATATCAAACTTCGTTCCGAAAACCTGCGCCACTTCAGTCACGGCAGACGAAAGCCGCATCACCAAAATTTCTGACAATATCAGTGAAAGAAATGCGCCGGAAAAACCGAGCAGTGCGCCACCGTAAAGGAACGGTCGGAGGATGAAGCCATCCGTCGCACCAATCAGTTTCTGCACGTTGATGGTATCGCGACGGGCGAAAATGCTCAGGCGCACGCTGTTGCCGATGACGAGGAAGACCGCCGCTACCATCAGCACGCCAATCATCGCCGCGACGCGGCCTACCAGCCCGGTGAGAGCAGAAAGGCGCGCAAACCAGCTGTCATCCATGCGCACTTCATCAATGCCCTTAATGCGCGTGATGCGATCGCGCAGGGTGTTAAGCGACTCGGTCCCCTGGAAATCCAGCTTCGGGATCACCACCGCCACGGCGGGCAGCGGGTTCTCTTCAAGCATATCCAGCGCGCCGCCAAAGCCAGACCAGTTACGGAACTCGCCCAGCGCGTCTTCACGTGAGAGATAGTTGACCTTCTCCACGCCCTGCTCGGCCTGAATTTGCCCAACCACCTGGGCCGCCGCGTTATCGTCGAGCGCTTTATCCAGATAGACCGTGATCTGCGGGGACGGATAATACTGTGAGGCCGCCTGGTTGACGTTTTTATAGACCATATAGCAGACGCTCGGCAGCGTGAGGGAGATGGCGATCACCATCACCGTCAGGAACGTCGCAAGCGGTTTGCTTTTCAGGTCCTGCAGCGCGCCGTGGAACGCGTAGCGCACCTGCTCGTTAAAGACGTTGGTTTTACGGGAGGCCGGTTTTGTCGCGGCCTTCTGGCGCTTCGGCGCATTACGATTGCCGTCCCCCCCGCCCTGCGGCTTACGGAAACGGTCAAACCGGTTCCCGAACTGCCGAATCTGGTTTATTGCATCACGCTTATTCACCGTGGCCTCCGTGCAAATGACCGTCGCTCAGGGTCAGCATGCGGTACGAACGACGGGAAATCAGCCCGATGTCGTGCGTTGCCATCAATACGGTGACCCCTACGCGGTTAAATTCCTCAAACAGACGCAAAATCCCTTCTGACAGAGCATCGTCCAGGTTACCGGTCGGTTCATCCGCCAGCAGCACCGCAGGCTTGTTCACCACCGCGCGGGCGATACCCACGCGCTGCTGTTCACCGCCGGAGAGCTGGATCGGGAAGTTCTTCGCTTTGTCCAGTAGCCCGACCTTATCCAGCGCCGCAGAGACGCGGCGGCGGATATCGTCATAGCTGGCGCCGGCAATAATCAGCGGAATGGCCACGTTATCGAAAACGGTGCGATCCATCAGCAGGTGGTGATCCTGGAAAATCATACCGATCTGGCGACGCAGGAACGGCACCTCACGGTTTTTCAGGCGGCTGATCTCATGGCCGCTGAAAAAGATCTTCCCGGCGCTTGGCCGCTCGATCCCACAGATAAGCTTGAGCAGGGTACTTTTCCCCGCGCCGGAATGGCCGGTCAGGAATGCCATCTCGCCCGGCTGCAGGTGGAATGTGACCCCCTGCAGCGCTTGTCTCCCACCGAGATAGGCCTTGCTGACGTGTTCAAAGCGAATCATTGTTAGTCCTCTCGGGCAAATAATGCCTCAATAAAGTCGTCCGCCTTAAACGGACGTAAATCCTCAATACGCTCGCCCACACCGATGTAACGGATAGGAATGCCGAACTGGTCAGCCACGGAGAAAATCACCCCGCCTTTCGCGGTGCCGTCCAGTTTGGTCAGCGTGATCCCCGTCAGTCCTACCGCTTCATGGAACAGCTTCGCCTGGCTGATGGCGTTCTGTCCGGTGCTGGCATCGATGGTCAGCATAATTTCATGCGGTGCGTCTTCGTCCAGCTTCTTCATGACGCGAACGATTTTCTTCAATTCTTCCATCAGGTGCGATTTGTTCTGCAAACGCCCTGCGGTATCGGCAATCAGCACGTCCACGTTGCGCGCCTTCGCCGCCTGGATGGCGTCAAAGATAACGGACGCGGAATCCGCGCCGGTATGCTGGGCAATCACCGGAATGTTGTTGCGCTGGCCCCACACCTGTAGCTGCTCAACCGCCGCTGCACGGAAGGTATCGCCCGCCGCCAGCATCACCGATTTGCCCTGCTGCTCGAACTGGCGCGCCAGCTTGCCGATGGTGGTGGTTTTACCCACGCCGTTCACGCCGACCATCAGAATAACAAATGGCGTTTTGCCTTCAATATTAAGCGGTTCGTCAACTTTTGCGAGAATTTCACCCATCTCGTCTTTCAGCAGACCGTACAGCGCTTCGGCGTCGCGCAGCTGTTTGCGGCTCGCCCCTTCGGTCAGATTGGCGATGATCTTACGGGTAGTTTCTACCCCAACGTCAGCAATCAGCAGCTGTTCTTCCAGCTCTTCAAACAGATCGTCGTCGATCTTTTTGCCGCGGAACAGACTGATAAATCCGGAACCTAAGTTTTCTTTAGTTTTAAGCAGGCTGCGCTTCAGGCGCGCGAAGAAACCTTCTTTGGTCGGTTTTTCCTGCTCCTGAACGATCTCGTCTTCGGCCTGCTCTTCTACCGGCACAACGATGACCGCTTCTTCAGCTGCCTCCGCCGCCAGCGCCTGGGCTTCCAGTTCTTCGTCGGTCAGCTCTGGCTCAAGCGTCGCTTCTTCTTCCACCGCCTCAACGATTTCAACGGTTTCCGCTTCGGCCTGCCACTCTTCGGCAGACACCGCTTCGTCTTTGACCTCTTCCGGCAGCGGAAGCTCTTCGTGTTCGATAGCGGCCTGTGGCGCTTCGGTAACGGCTTCGACGACAACCGGTTCTGGCTTCTCGCTCTCCTGAACCTGTTCAGTGATCTCAACCACCTCTTCAGCAAAGGTTTCAATCTCTTCTTTGCTGTGCGCCGTTTCTTCCGCTTCGACAACCGCGGCGGTTTCTACAGGCGTTTCAGGCTGTGACTGCTCTTCAACGGCTTGTTGCTCTTCGGTTTTCTGTTCTGTTTCTTGCTCTTTTTCACCGAAGCCCAGCCAGGAAAAGAAGCCACGTTTTTTTTGTTTTGCCATCTGCGACTACACTCCTCGCGGCGCTATATACATGGAAGCTAAAAAAATGATGAAATAGTCTAACACTTTACTTAATTGACATCACCGCCCGCAATCGCAGGCCAATTGTTAACAGAGCTTTCCTGAGATGAAGAAACCCAACCGCGCCCCGGCCGGTCAAATTCGTATTATCGGCGGTCAGTGGCGAGGCCGGAAATTACCGGTGCCGGACAGCCCCGGTTTACGCCCAACTACCGACCGCGTGCGCGAGACGCTGTTTAACTGGCTGGCTCCGTCTATGGTAGACGCCCACTGTCTGGACTGCTTCGCAGGAAGCGGCGCCCTCGGGCTGGAAGCGCTGTCGCGCTATGCCGCCAGCGCCACGCTGCTGGAGATGGAGCGCGGCGTTGCGCAGACACTGCAGCAAAATCTGGCGACGCTGAAGGCGAGCAACGCCAAAGTGGTGAACACCAACACGCTGAGCTTCCTCGCGCAAAAGGGCACGCCGCATAACGTGGTGTTTGTCGACCCGCCGTTCCGCAAGGGGCTGCTTGAAGAGACGTTATCCCTGCTGGAGCAAAACGGCTGGCTGGCGGATGACGCGCTAATTTATGTTGAAAGCGAAGTGGAAAACGGTTTACCGCCGGTTCCCGCCCACTGGGATCTGCACCGTGAAAAAGTGGCAGGTCAGGTTGCTTATCGTCTTTATCACCGTCAGGCACAAGGAGGATCCGATGCCGGTACTGATTAACCTGGGACGCTTGCTGATGCTGGGCGTCTGGGCGTTCTTGATTCTGAATCTGGTGCACCCGTTCCCGCGCCCGATGAACATTTTCGTTAACGTGGCGCTGATTTTCACGTCGTTTATGCACGCCCTTCAGATGGTGATGCTGAAAAACGGCCTGCCGAAAGACGGCCCGCAGATGACGGGCTGGCAGCAGCTGCGCGTCTTTATTTTCGGCGTGTTTGAGCTGCTGGTGTGGATGAAGAAGTTTAAGGCGCAGGTGAAGAAGTAAGGTGCGGCCTGATGCCCTCACCCTAACCCTCTCCCACAGGGAGAGGGAAACGATCGCGCATTACTCAGCCCTAAAATCTTCAAACCGCGACCCTTTGTAACTCAGCGTTCCTTTCTCTCCCACCGTCAGCTGGTGGTACTGTTGCGCCTCCAGGCGGAAGGTCATCTCAAGGCCGCCCGTTTCCGGCTTAAAGCTCGCTTCATAGCGCATTGTTGTGCCCGCAGGCGACACCTGCTGCTGGCGCGAGCGGCGGTCATTGAGCGGTTTTTCGCGTTTGTTCGTCACCACCACGCGCTTTTGCATCAGCGGTGCGGCATCGTTATCCGCCTTCTCGCGGCGCTGCTGCACGAAACGGAACGAGGCGGCAATGACGATAATCGCCACCACGATAATGAAAAAAAGCGGCATCTTGCTCATTGAAAAATCCCATCAGATTATGCGGAATTCAGGATACCTTGCCTTCCCCACCATTGCCAAACGCCCGCCCGCGTCACTACACTGGATCAGAAACTGATTATTCAGGCTTAACAGATACAGGGAGTTAATATGCTTTGGTCATTTATCGCTGTCTGTTTTTCCGCATGGCTTTATGTCGATGCGTCGTACCGTGGTCCCACCTGGCAGCGCTGGTTGTTTAAACCGGTCACGCTGCTGCTCCTGCTTCTGCTGGCCTGGCAAGCGCCAATGTTTAACGCCGTCAGCTATCTGGTGCTCGCCGGGCTGTGCGCCTCTCTGATTGGCGATGCCCTGACCCTGCTGCCGCGCCAGCGCCTGCTGTATGCCGTAGGGGCATTTTTCCTGTCGCATCTTCTGTATACCATCTACTTCGCCAGCCAGATGACGCTCTCTTTCTTCTGGCCGCTGCCGCTGGTCCTGCTGGTGATTGGCGCCCTGCTGATCGCGGTGATCTGGTCGCGTCTGGAAGAGATGCGTTTGCCGGTTTGTACGTTTATCGCCATGACGCTGGTAATGGTATGGCTGGCAGGTGAACTGTGGTTCTTTCGTCCGACCGCTCCGGCGATGTCAGCGTTCTTCGGCGCCGCACTGCTGCTGATCGGGAACGTCGTCTGGCTGGGCAGCCACTATCGCCGCCGCTTCCGGGCGGATAACGCGATTGCCGCCGCCTGTTACTTTGCCGGGCATTTCCTTATTGTGCGTTCGCTGTATATCTAAATAGCGCTTGACTCTGGAGTCGACTCCAGAGTGTATGCTGCGGTTAATGAGAAAATTATCATTGCCGGAGACTGCCATGTCGACTCCAGAAATACCTAAAAAAGTTCCTCAATTCTCGGCACTTAAGCTCAGCCCGGTTCCGTCGAAAGACGACTGCTGCTGCGAAGGCGCGTGCGAAACGCAAACTCAACCCCTTCCTGAAAGCGGCAACCGCTACAGCTGGGTCGTCAACGGCATGGACTGCGCCGCCTGCGCGCGCAAAGTGGAAAACGCCGTCAAACAGGTGCCGGGCGTGAGTCACGTTCAGGTGCTGTTCGCCACCGAAAAGCTGCTGGTTAGCGCCGATAACGACGTCAGCAAGCAGGTTGAAGCCGCCGTCAGCAAGGCAGGTTATACCCTGCGCAGCGAAACGGCGCCCGTTGAAAAAGTCTCCTCCCTGAAAGAAAACCTGCCGCTCATTACCCTCATCATCATGATGTCCCTGAGCTGGGGTCTGGAGCAGATTAACCACCCGTTCGGCAATCTGGCGTTTATCGCCACCACCCTGGTCGGTCTGTTCCCGATTGCCCGTCAGGCGCTGCGCCTGATGAAAAGCGGCAGCTGGTTTGCCATCGAAACGCTGATGAGCGTGGCGGCCATCGGCGCGCTGTTCATTGGCGCGACGGCAGAAGCGGCGATGGTGCTGCTGCTGTTCTTAATCGGCGAACGTCTTGAGGGCTGGGCGGCGAGCCGGGCGCGTAAAGGGGTCAGCGCGCTGATGGCGCTGAAGCCGGAAACCGCCATTCGCGTGGTAAACGGTACGCGTGAAACGGTCGCCATCACTACGCTGCGTCCGGGCGACGTGATAGAAATCGCGGCAGGCGGACGCCTGCCTGCAGACGGCGCGCTGCTTACCGCCACCGCAAGCTTTGATGAAAGCGCCCTGACCGGCGAGTCCATTCCGGTTGAACGTGAGGCGGGTGAAAAAGTGCCTGCAGGCGCCACCAGCGTCGATCGTCTGGTACAGCTCACCGTGCTTTCCGAGCCAGGCGACAGTGCCATCGACCGTATCCTGAAGCTGATTGAAGAGGCTGAGGAGCGCCGCGCGCCGGTCGAACGCTTTATCGACCGCTTCAGCCGGATCTACACGCCCGCCATTATGCTGGTGGCCCTACTGGTTACCGTCGTCCCACCGCTGTTCTTTGGCGCGCCGTGGGAGGGCTGGATTTATAAAGGGCTGACGCTGCTTCTGATCGGCTGCCCATGCGCGCTGGTGATTTCCACCCCGGCGGCGATTACGTCCGGTCTGGCGGCTGCGGCACGTCGCGGGGCGCTGATTAAGGGCGGCGCGGCGCTGGAGCAGCTCAGCCAGGTCCAGCATATCGCTTTTGATAAAACCGGTACGCTGACCGTGGGCAAGCCGCAGGTGACCGGCGTGTATCCGCAGGATATCAGTGAGGATGAACTGCTGACCCTGGCCGCCGCCGTTGAACAGGGCTCCACCCATCCGCTGGCGCAGGCGATTGTGCGTGAAGCGCAGTCGCGCGGACTAAACATACCTCCGGCAACCGCCCAGCGGGCGCTGGTAGGGTCAGGGATTGAGGCCACCGTTGACGGTAAAAAGGTGCTGATTGTCGCGGCGGGTAAGTCTTCTACTCCAGAGGTGGAGACGTTAGAACAGACCGGACAGACGGTCGTGACCGTCATGCAGGACGGCACCGCAAAAGGGATGCTGGCGCTACGCGACACCCTGCGCGATGACGCAAAAGAGGCCGTGGCGGCGCTGCATCAGCTGGGCGTGAAGGGCGTGATTCTCACCGGTGATAACCCTCGCGCGGCGGCAGCGATTGCCGGTGAGCTGGGGCTGGCGTTTAAAGCCGGATTGCTGCCTGCGGATAAGGTCAGCGCGGTGACGGAACTGAACGCTCAGGCTCCGCTGGCGATGGTCGGTGACGGGATTAACGATGCCCCGGCGATGAAAGCGTCCACCATTGGTATTGCGATGGGTAGCGGTACTGACGTGGCGCTGGAGACCGCCGACGCGGCGCTGACCCACAACCGCCTGACCGGGCTGGCCCAGATGATCGATCTTGCGCGCGCGACGCGGGCCAATATCCGTCAGAACATCGGCATCGCGCTCGGGCTGAAGGGGATTTTCCTGGTGACGACCCTGCTCGGCATGACCGGACTGTGGCTGGCTGTGCTAGCGGATACCGGGGCAACGGTGCTGGTGACGGCGAACGCGCTTCGGCTGCTGCGCCGCCGGTAAAAAAACGCCCGGTGGCGCTAACGCTACCGGGCCTATATGTTCTGCCAGATCGTAGGTCGGGTAAGGCAAAGCCGCCACCCGACTTTTTTATAAGAAATAGCTCATCGCCAGGCCTAAAAACAGCACCAGACCGACGTAGTTATTGTTCATAAACGCCTTGAAGCAGGCATCACGTTCACGCTTCGCAATCAGCTTCTGCTGATAAGCAAACAGCAGCCCCGCCACCAGCACTGACCAGTAAAACGCCCAGTTCAGCCCGTTCAGGCGGCCAATCGCCACCATCAGCGCCAATACCGCGACCTGCAGGATACCGATAATCAGCTTGTCGTGACGACCAAAGAGGATGGCGGTGGATTTGATGCCGATTTTCAGGTCATCGTCGCGGTCTACCATTGCATATTGCGTGTCGTAAGCCACCGCCCAGAGAATGTTCGCCAGGAACATCAGCCAGCAGCTGAGCGGTAAGGACTCACTAACCGCCGCAAACGCCATCGGAATCGACCAGCCAAACGCCGCGCCCAACACCACCTGAGGCAGGTGGGTATAGCGCTTCATAAACGGATAAACCCAGGCCAGGGCCAGCGCCGCAACGGAAAGCAGAATGGTCATGGTGTTCAGGGTTAACACCAGCAGGAAAGAGAGCAGCACCAGAACAATAAACAGCACGCGGGCTTCTTTCCCGGTGACCTGCCCGCTGGGTAACGGACGACCGGCAGTACGCTTAACATGACCGTCGAATTTACGATCGGCATAGTCATTCACCACGCAGCCCGCCGCGCGCATCAGCCAGACGCCGGCAACGAACACGCCCAGGATCCACAGCGGCGGCACGCCCGGCGTGGCAAGCCACAGCGCCCAGAGGGTCGGCCACAGCAGCAGCAACGCGCCAATGGGTTTATCGGTACGCATTAAGCGGTGATACGCCAACAGCTTATTCTGCGTCAGGCTCCACTCCATTTTTTCTTCCTCTTAGTACAACGGCGATGCCGGTAAAAAAAGCTCCGTCAGTATTAACGGTTTACCGCTCAGGCGAAGGCGGGAACGACGCCCCCACAGTTCAGCATCACGACCAATCTCAATAAAATCCCGGGTAAGCTCAGACGAGGTGAAAAGGTAACGCCCCAGAGGCGTTTTCCCCAGACGTTGCAGTGCCAGCTCTGGCCCGGAAAGGGTGGACTCGGGCACTACCGTCCGTCCGGCAAGCCACGGCTCGCCATCGGCACAGAGCAAAATTTCGCGCAGCCAGTAACGTGGCTCGTGCGGCAGCAGCGGCAGCTCGTTGGCGATCTCATCGCCAGAGACAAACCCTTCCTGAATCAGGGTCACCGTGACCGTTTTACCCTGTTGCTCAAAACGTTTCGTCATGGAATCTTCCAGCAGCAACCAGTCCAGCTGCTGCGGATCAAGCGCAGGTATTTGGTCGAAATAGCGCAGCGCACGCAGTTGCGTTAGCGCAGGGTGTGACATGCCAGACTCTCCGATACATAACGTAATGGCATTGTATCGCAGAAACACGGATTGAGGGGGGCCAAACGTTATTTAACGATCACGATCGCAACATGGGTGCAACAGCCTGGCCGATACGAAAAAAAGTGCGCCCACTCAGGCGCACCAAACTACTAACAAATCAGCACTGTGGGGAAACGGTTACCCCTTGCCTTTTACACTGCTGATAAAGGTGGAACGGGCAGTGGTTGAACCTAAACGTTCGGCTTCATCAAGCAGCTTCAGCGCTTTATCGACATCGCCGCGCTTCACCGCCTGCTTAATGGCGTTGTTGAAGTACTCTTCGGTGTCGTTCAGTACCGGCTCGGCTTTCTTCGCCGGGGCAGGCGCTGCAGTCGCTACCGGTGCGGCTGCCGTGGCAGCGGGTGCGGTATAGGCAGGTGCAGGTGCCGCAGTGTTGCCAACGGTGACAGCAGCAGGGCCAGAGGATCCGAATAACGGCCCGACCAGAATACTGGAGCTGGTGTTTGTTTGAACTTTGAGTTTTAGCGTACCGTTCGTCACATGGCGTGCGACCGGATCAGGAATATCAGGAATAGCGTTACCCGCCCCCTGAGCATAGGATTTTGCCGGATCAATCATTTTGGTGGTGCGCTGCAGATCTTCGGGCGTAGTAAACGCGAGGATATAAATCTTTTGCTGGCCTAAAGCGGGTGTCAGTTTCAGGATGCCCTCAAGGCGGTCAGCCGACATGACGCCGGGTTTCTGATAGGTAAAATAACTGCTTGGGAAAAAAGCTGAAGGCGACATGTTTTGATCAAGCACTAACACGTTTGGTGCAAATACAGAGGGTGTTTTGTCGGCTTCACTGACAAGCGTTAACGTTAACTCACCCACATTTGCAGGGACACTCCATGCAGCAACCGGTCCTGAAATTCCCGGTACATTCAGGGTCTGTCCTGTATTCCCCAACTCGATGGTCTGGGTTTGTGACACATTCACGGGCACCCAGTTCAGACTTTGCAGTGTGGCAGAGGGGATCGCAGGCGCAGCAGTCGTGTTCTGCGGAACGATATTGACATCAGCCAAGCTCACTGCTGGTAATGCAGCAAACATGCCCGCCGTCAGACAGAGTGCTAAGAGACTTTTTTTCATCGTTATGACCTCATTATTCGAAAGCATGGTAGCCAGGCAATAGCGCATACTTTCCGAGAAATGCGTTATGAGTTAGAGGGGCCTAAGCCCCTCTTTTAAATACATTAACGTCTAAAATTACCACCAGATTTCCATCTGAGCACCGAAGGTCCACTCATCGCTGTCACCACGGCTGGTCGTACCGAACGGAGTTACGGTGCTGTTGCTTGCAGCAGTGGAAGAGAAGTTACCCTCAGAGTCGGTCTTCACGTAACCCCATTTCTCATCCCACTTGGCGTAGGTAGCAAACACGCGAATCGCTGGACGGGACCAGATGCTGTCACCCGCCTGCCACTGTTGTGCCAGAGTGATTTTGTATTGGTCGTTACGATCGCCGGTTTGCTGAGATTTGACGTTGTCATATCCCACTTCCAGCAAGGTGCTCATGATAGGCGTCCATTTGTACATTGGACGCACGCCCACGGTGTACCAGGTGGTACCTTGATTGTTGTCACGATCGATATCCTGATACATACCGACGTACATCAGGTCCCATTTATCCGCCAGCGTGATCGCACCGTGGTCGAGGATACGGATCAGGCTGCCGTCATTATCAACAGCACCCCCACGCGCCTGACCTTTACCCTGAGAAATCATGGAGTCGGTGGCGTACTGCACCACAAACTTGTTGAAGCCTTTCATCATGCTCTGGGTGTGTTCTGCAGTGAACATCCAGCCATCTTTCGATGCACCAGGCTGCAGGTAGTAATCGTCAGGAATGTTGGTATGGCCGTAGTCAACACCCAGTTCCAGAGTACCGCCCGGGTTAATTTCCATACCGGCTAAACGCGCATCAAACACGTCGTTTGGCACTTTGTTGTTATAGGTACGCAGACCGGTATTCGGATCGCGATCGCCAAAAGCCGAGGAGCCGCCGGATTCAGAAGAACGAGTTGCTGCGAGAGAGAGTTTACCTATACCGACATCAACGTTTTCCAGACCTGCACCAGGACCAGAAATATCCCAGTAGTAGAAGTCGATCATGTGAACGTCATGACGTTGATAGAAACGCTTACCTGCCCAAATATTTGCCCCTGGCAGTGAATCAATCAGGTTTTTACCTACGACGTTAAACTCACGCACTGCTGGCGTGTTACTGTCTTCCCAGTCGTTAAGCTGAGCAGTTTTATAGGCGATGTTGGAATCGAAATAGAAGCTCTTGTCCGCTTCTTTCCACACTTCCTGGCCTAATTTAACTTCCGCATAGGTTTCACACTCGTTACCAAGACGATATTTAGAATCCGCACCGGTGGTCTGGAAACATTGTTGTTCACCACCGCTCCCGGTCCAGCCGATGCCAGAACGAGCATAACCTTTAAAATCTACAGCACCCGCCTGGGCAGACAGGATGCCTGCCGCAATGGCGATTGCCAGAGGGACTTGTTTGCGCAGAGTAATCATCATTCTATCTCCTGAGATCATTGCTTTTCTTTGAACACTTCACCTGTCGGTTTCGTGTCTTCTTTTGGGATTGCTTAAACGCCTGGCTCTTTATGCAACCGACGACATGCAGTGCCATCCTCACGGAACAGATGGCAACGCTCTGGCGGCAAGCCGATAGCGAATGTGGCACCCTCTTCTACCAACACCACGTCGTTCTGGCGGTAGACCAGGTTCTGACGGATGGCGGGGATCTGGATATGAATCTGTGTTTCGTGACCAAGCTGTTCGACGACCTGAACGTCACCTTCCAGGGTCACATCAGCGATGTGGCTCGGCAGCAGATGCTCAGGACGAATACCGAGGGACATGTTTGCCCCGACCTGTACGTTGGCGCTGTCGACCGGCAGCCAGACCTGCTGGCGGTTTGGCAGCTCCACCTGTACCTGTTCAATGGCTGTCGCGGTCACTTTGACGGGCAGGAAGTTCATCTTTGGCGAGCCAATGAAGCCCGCAACAAAGCGGTCTGCCGGGTAGTGATACAGCTCCAGCGGTTTACCCACCTGCGCCACGCGACCGGCATCCAGCACCACGATTTTGTCGGCGAGGGTCATCGCTTCGACCTGATCGTGGGTGACGTAAATCATCGTGCGGCCAAGACGCTTGTGCAGACGGGAGATTTCGATACGCATCTGGACGCGCAGGGCGGCATCCAGGTTGGAAAGCGGTTCGTCGAGCAGGAAGACGCGCGGCTCGGCGACCAGGGTACGGCCAATCGCCACGCGCTGACGCTGACCGCCGGAAAGCGCTTTCGGCTTACGCTCCAACAGGTGCGCCAGCTGTAATACTTCAGCTACCTGCGTCACGCGCTGGTTAATGACCTCTTTCTTCGCGCCGGCCAGCTTCAGGCCAAAGGACATGTTCTCGGCAACGGAAAGATGGGGATAGAGTGCATAAGACTGGAACACCATGCCTACGCCACGTTCGGCAGGCGGGATGTCATTCATTCGGGTATCACCAATCAGCAGGTCGCCGCTGGTGATGGTTTCAAGACCGGCAATCATACGCAGCAGAGTAGATTTACCACAGCCTGATGGGCCAACAAACACCACGAATTCGCCTTCGTTGATGTCCAGATTGATGTCTTTCGACACCACAACGTCACCCCAGGCTTTCGTTACATTACGCAGCTGTACGCTCGCCATGCCCTTCTCCCTTCGTTACAACCTGTCACCGACAGAAACATTCAAGATAAGTTCACTATGGGGTATCCATTACTTTCCCGAATCCTCCACCCCCCGCCTTTTTTATGGGGGAGGAGGCGGGAGGATGAGAGAGCAGGCTCTGCGACCGCCGTGGGAGGGCTGAGGCAAAATTCGTGAAGCCGCCTGCAAAATTCGGTGGGTTTTTATGTGCGCCAGCACTCATAACTTAAATTTATGCAACGGAGATCACACAAACGGGGGGCGGGGCGTAGGGGTTGGGAGGATGGAAAGAGGATGTCAAATAAGGAGACTGAGACACGTTGAACCACTGAAGTCATACCATGAGACATCACCAAAAAGGATGGCAGCTATGAATATCAAGACTGGCGCACGCGTTTTCGCATTGTCCGCCCTCGCAGCAATGATGATTTCCGCACCGGCGCTCGCCAAAATTGAAGAAGGCAAACTGGTTATCTGGATTAACGGCGACAAAGGCTATAACGGCCTGGCCGAAGTGGGCAAAAAATTCGAGAAAGACACCGGCATCAAAGTTACCGTAGAACACCCGGACAAACTGGAAGAGAAATTCCCGCAGGTTGCGGCAACCGGCGACGGCCCGGACATCATCTTCTGGGCGCATGACCGTTTCGGTGGTTACGCGCAGTCTGGCCTGCTGGCTGAAGTCACCCCGGACAAAGCTTTCCAGGACAAGCTGTTCCCGTTCACCTGGGACGCTGTTCGCTATAACGGCAAGCTGATCGCTTATCCTGTCGCGGTTGAAGCCCTGTCTCTGATTTATAACAAAGACCTGGTACCTAACCCGCCGAAAACCTGGGAAGAGATCCCGAAACTGGATAAAGAGCTGAAGGCGAAAGGTAAATCTGCCCTGATGTTCAACCTGCAAGAGCCGTACTTCACCTGGCCGCTGATTGCTGCCGACGGCGGTTACGCGTTCAAGTTTGAAAACGGCAAATACGACGTGAAAGACGTGGGCGTCGACAGCGCAGGTGCGAAAGCGGGTCTGACCTTCCTGGTTGACCTGATCAAGAACAAACACATGAACGCGGATACCGATTACTCCATCGCGGAAGCGGCGTTCAACAAAGGCGAAACCGCGATGACCATCAACGGTCCGTGGGCCTGGACCAACATCGATAAGAGCAAAATCAACTACGGCGTGACGCTGCTGCCAACCTTCAAAGGCAAGCCGTCTAAACCGTTCGTTGGCGTGCTGAGCGCGTGTATCAACGCCGCCAGCCCGAACAAAGAGCTGGCGAAAGAGTTCCTGGAAAACTACCTGCTGACCGATCAGGGTCTGGATGAAGTGAACAAGGACAAACCGCTGGGCGCCGTTGCGCTGAAATCCTTCCAGGATCAGCTGGCGAAAGACCCACGTATCGCGGCTACCATGGATAACGCCCAGAAAGGCGAAATCATGCCGAACATCCCGCAGATGGCTGCGTTCTGGTACGCCACCCGTACCGCGGTCATCAACGCTGCAAGCGGTCGCCAGACCGTTGATGCCGCGCTGAAAGATGCTCAGGGTCGTATTACTAAGTAATGACGTAGTCCCCTCTTCCTTTGGGAGAGGGTTAGGGTGAGGGTTGTCGCTATTCGCACGCCCTCACCCCGGCCCTCTCCCCCAGGAGAGGGAGAAAAGATCAAACGTTGTAGAGGAAAAACCCCATGGATGTCATTAAAAAGAAACGCTGGTGGCAAAGCGACGCGCTGAAGTGGTCAGCGATAGGTCTGCTGTGTCTGCTGGTGGGTTACCTTGTTGTTTTAATGTACGTACAAGGGGAATATCTGTTCGCCATCATGACGCTGATTTTAAGCTCTGCTGGCCTGTATATTTTCGCCAACCGTAAAGCCTATGCCTGGCGCTATGTTTACCCAGGCGTGGCCGGGATGGGGCTGTTTGTCCTGTTCCCGCTGATTTGTACCATCGCCATTGCGTTTACCAACTACAGCAGCACCAACCAGCTTGCGCAGGAACGCGCCCAGCAGGTCCTGCTGGATCGCTCATATCAGGCAGGCAAGACCTTTAACTTCGGCCTTTATCCTGCCGGGAACGAGTGGAAGTTAGCGCTTACTGACGAAGCAAGCGGCAAATACTACGTTTCCGACGCGTTCAAATTTGGCGGCGAGCAGAAGCTGGCCTTAAAAGAGGCCCAAGCCCTGCCGGAAGGTGAACGTGCCAACCTGCGTGTCATTACCCAGAACCGCCAGGCGCTGACCCAGCTCACCGCCGTGCTGCCAGATGAAAGCAAAGTGACCATGAGCTCGCTGCGCCAGTTCTCCGGCACCCAACCGCTCTATACCCTGGCGGATGACGGCACGCTGACCAACAACCAGAGCGGCGTGAAGTACCGTCCGAATAACGACATTGGTTTCTATCAGTCCATTACTGCCGACGGCAAATGGGGTGATGACAAGCTCAGCCCGGGCTACACAGTCACCATCGGCTGGGACAACTTTACCCGCGTATTTACCGACGAAGGCATTCAGAAACCGTTCTTCGCCATCTTCGTCTGGACGGTGGTCTTCTCGGTGCTGACGGTGATACTGACCGTTGCCGTGGGCATGGTTCTGGCCTGTCTGGTCCAGTGGGAATCCCTGAAGGGCAAAGCGATCTACCGCGTGCTGCTGATTCTGCCGTATGCCGTGCCGTCGTTTATCTCGATTCTGATTTTCAAAGGGCTGTTTAACCAGAGCTTCGGTGAAATCAACATGATGCTGAGCGCGCTGTTTGGCATCAAACCGGCCTGGTTCAGCGACCCGACCACCGCTCGCTCGATGATCATCATCGTGAATACCTGGCTGGGCTATCCGTACATGATGATCCTGTGCATGGGGCTGCTGAAGGCCATCCCGGATGACCTGTACGAAGCTTCGGCAATGGACGGCGCGGGCCCGTTCCAGAACTTCTTTAAGATTACGCTGCCGCTGCTCATCAAGCCGCTCACCCCGCTGATGATTGCCAGCTTCGCCTTTAACTTTAACAACTTCGTGCTGATTCAGCTGTTGACCAACGGCGGCCCGGACCGCCTCGGCACTACGACGCCGGCAGGCTATACCGACCTGCTCGTGAGCTACACCTACCGTATCGCCTTCGAAGGCGGCGGCGGCCAGGACTTCGGTCTGGCGGCAGCGATTGCCACCCTGATCTTCCTGCTGGTAGGCGCCCTGGCGATTGTGAACCTGAAAGCCACACGTATGAAATTCGACTAAGGAGGGCATCGATCATGGCAATGGTACAACCCAAATCTCAGAAGTTGCGCCTCCTGGCGACGCACTTAGGCCTGCTGATTTTCATCGCGGCGATCATGTTCCCGCTGCTGATGGTTATCGCCATCTCCCTGCGTTCAGGTAACTTCGCGACAGGAAGCCTGATCCCGGACGAAATCTCCTGGGAGCACTGGAAGCTCGCGCTGGGCTTTAGCGTGGAACACGCGGATGGCCGCGTCACGCCGCCGCCGTTCCCGGTGCTGCTGTGGCTGTGGAACTCGGTGAAAATCGCAGGCATTACCGCCATTGGTATCGTGGCGCTGTCCACCACCTGCGCCTACGCCTTTGCCCGTATGCGTTTCCCGGGCAAAGCGACGCTGCTGAAAGGGATGCTGATTTTCCAGATGTTCCCGGCGGTGCTGTCGCTGGTGGCGCTGTATGCCCTGTTTGACCGCCTGGGCCAGTACGTCCCGTTTATCGGCCTGAACACCCACGGCGGCGTGATCTTCGCCTACCTTGGCGGTATCGCACTGCATGTGTGGACCATTAAAGGCTATTTCGAAACCATCGACGGCTCGCTGGAAGAAGCCGCCGCGCTGGATGGGGCTACCCCGTGGCAGGCGTTCCGCCTGGTGCTGCTGCCGCTGTCGGTGCCGATTCTGGCGGTGGTGTTTATCCTGTCGTTTATCGCTGCGATCACTGAAGTACCGGTTGCCTCACTGTTACTGCGTGATGTGAACAGCTACACCCTGGCCGTGGGTATGCAGCAATACCTCAACCCGCAAAACTACCTGTGGGGCGACTTTGCCGCGGCGGCCGTACTCTCTGCCATCCCGATTACCGTGGTGTTCCTGCTGGCGCAGCGCTGGCTGGTGAACGGCCTGACGGCGGGCGGTGTGAAAGGTTAAGTTTCATTTTGTTATGCCACTGCAACCCTCAACTTTAGACGTATTGTATTGACCCAACTTGTGACTGTTGTTAGGCGCTCTTCGGAGCGCCATTTTTTTATTCCCGTTTCAGCCGCTTCGAATTGCACAGCCAGAGGGTGATCACCAGCAGCAGGATCGCCGCCGAGTAGATCAGCACGTCGAGCGGGGATTTATGATCGACGATGATCAGCCGCACAATAGCGGTGATCCCAATGTAGACAAAATAACGTAGCGGGAAGTGAAAGCCGGACTGAAAATACTTCACAATCAGGGCGATAAATTCAAAGTAGAGAAAGTAGACCACCAGTCCTTCCACCAGCGCATATTTGCTGGTTTGTTCAGGGGCAAACAGCACATCCGCCAGATGCACCGTCTCTTTACCCAAAAAGACGACCAGTATCAGGCCAAGGCTCAACAGACCGAGGTTCAGCACGGTCTGGAGGATAGTTGAGATAAACTCAACGCGCGGGCGAGTCAGGGATGTCATACAGCACCTCATTCTCCAGGGCGAGGTTTCTGTATAACGCAAAAATGTGACGGAGATCTATATTTTTTAATTATGTTTTATGTAGGGAGGTAACCGATGGATCGTAAACCAACCGGGGTTCGCAACGTGACCTGCGGCGACAATGTGACCGTATATGAACCTACTAATCTTTACGACTGCGTGCTGGGCAACGCCGTATTCGTCGGCCCGTTTGTTGAAATCCAGGGCAATACGTACATTGGCGACGACAGCAAAATTCAGTCGCACACCTTCATTTGCGAGTACGTTACCGTAGGCGAACGCTGTTTTATTGGCCATGGGGTGATGTTTGCCAACGATATGTTCCGCGAAGGCAAACCCAATGCTGACCGAAACAGCTGGGGACGCATTACCGTGGGTAATGACGTATCAATAGGCAGCGGTGCCACCATCCTGGCGGTCTCCATCTGCGACGGGGCGGTGATTGGAGCAGGAAGCGTGGTAACAAAATCGATTGTCGAGAAAGGTGTCTATGCCGGTAACCCGGCGAGGCTGCTGCGCCGCTTGTGATTTTCCCGGTGGCACTGCGCTTACCCGGCGTAAAGAATCAGCGGAAGTTAATGTTCTTATCGCTGGTCATGTCGTACAGCTGGAACTTACGTCCAAGCTGCTGGCCGCCGTCGCGCGTCAGCGGCGTCCAGCCAACCGCTGCACGGCTGCGGGTTGGGCCTGACGAGAACAGATCCAGCGGAATCGACACATAGACTCCCTTGGTGAAGTCCCCTTCCCCGTATTCGTCCGGCGAGACGTTGGTAATGGTGGCGTAGCCGCCCACCACGACGCCGCTATCGAAGTGTTTGGAGATGTCCAGCGTACCGCCCTTATCGCCCGCCAGATACTGGCCTACGCTGGCTTTCACCAGCACGTCAGGCGCGAACGACGGCGTCCAGTAGGCGGTCAGGTGACCGGTTTTGACGCTGTAGTCGGTGAACTTCATCATGTCCTGCGCGCTGCGCCAGTCACGCTGTTTAACATAGTTAGCATCAATCCCGAACGCCCAGTTGCTGTCGACAGGACGATAAAGCACTTCCGCCCCCGCGCCGCCGTACATGGTTTCCAGATACCCGCCGTACACCTGGCCGTAGAAGCCGTTGCCGAAGTACTGGAAGTAGTTGGCCTGCAGGTTGTTCACGTAAGCATCGTTCTGCACGTACTCACGCACGCGGGTACGCACGCGCGGCAGCGACGAGTCTTTTGGCGGATTGGTGTAGTTGAACTTGTCGTAGTTGTTGGCGATGTTGCCGAACAGGCTGCCGGTGGTCAGCAGATGGTCGGTCAGCCACAGATCCGCCGTCGCCATGACGCCCAGCTGATACATGTAGAAGTTTTCCGGCCCACCGACGGACTGATTCAGCACCGGATCGATATGGAAATCGAAGCGCGACTTGTCGATATACCAGCCCTGCTCTGTGGTTTCTGGCACGATCGGCTCAACGCGTTTTTGCACCAGCTCGGTTTCATGTCCCAGCGGCTCGCCTTCGAGGTGGCGCTTAAGGCTGGCAACATCCGTTTCCGTCGTCACCTGCGGCAGGTTGAGACGATTCTCGGTCACGCGGATCGTGCGGATCCCCTCTGGCAGATCGTTCATGATGATCCGGTTGGCGCGCTCGATCCCTTCCCGCGAGTCGCGGTATTTCACCTGCTCGCCGGTGACGTAAAGCGTATCGCCTTTCACCTGAATTTTCGGATCCGCCAGGCCGGCATTGTATTTCAGCAGCGTCAGCTGGTTTGCCACCACCGAGTGCTGCAGAATCGCATCCTGCGGTTCCGGCTGGTATGCAGGCCGCGCGTTGTCATTGTAGTGTGGCCGCATGTCGTTAAAGTTAGTGCGCAGCGTGAAGCCGAACATCACCGTATTGCCGCGCTCGTAGCTGAGGTTAACGTCGGCCCAGTCGGTGACGCGATAAATTGCGCCGACGTTAAACTTGCTCTTCTGCTCAATCTTCCCGGCGAAGTCCTGCGAGTAATCATTCCCCTCGTACTCCAGCTTCAGGCGTAACGGCTGCCATGGGGTTTGATACTCCACACCGCCAAACAGCGATGCCGGACCGTGGAACATCTGGTCCCCGTTGATGGAGCCTGCTTTCTTATAGCTGTTATCGCGGTAGCAGTATTTATCGCTGTAGGAGCAAAACGGGTTTTTCACGTTTCCGCTGGTGCCGAGATAACCCCATCCCAGGCCAAGCGAGAAGTCGAACGGCCCCCAGGCCTTGCTGGCCACGATGTATTCCGCATCAAACAGGCCGGTACCGCCGATATCTTTGGCGCCCACGGAGACCTGCGGCATCCAGTAGCTCTCTTCCCACAGGCGCAGCTTGACGTCGAAGGCTTTATCTTTGTAGGTCTGATCGCCTGAGAACGCCTCGACGCTGCTGTATTGTTTCGTCCGTACGTCGGTATAGCGCAGCGTGGTTTCAAGCCACGGGAACAGCTGCACTGACCCCGAGTAGTAGCGATACTGGTCGTTATCACGGTAGTTAAGGCTAATTTCCCCTTCGCGCGCCATACGCGCGGTGGGCGTTTGCAGTAAACCGACGCCGCCGAAGTCTGACTGAGACGGGCCAATGGGTGCCGGATACGTTTCTGCATGGCAGGCGGCACTCACGCAGAGCGCCAGCATGCTGTAGAGATAGGTTCTTTTCATTATTCCGGTATCCGCTGAATCAGGGAGTGAAGGATATCGGCGTTAAGCCCGTCATACGCCTTCGTCCAGAAATGGTCGGCAAAACCGACAAAAATAATGCTGCCCGGCATGGGTTCGATATGACGTTTATTCCAGTAAGCAACAGGGGCTTTTTGCGTGTGGCCATCGGGGTAAATCACCCAGGCGTAGCTGTTATCCGCGCCGCTCAGCCGACTCTGCTCGTCGAGATAACTCGCCACGTCACGACCGGGGGTAAAGGGCTTGTTACCCGGGCTGCCGATCAGCCCCATCACGGTCACCGTCGTCGGCTTCGCCGGAAGCCAGAGCGTGTAGTCCCCTTCCAGCGCCGGGTTGCCGTTTTCCGTGACCCGCACGTCATCCGGGTCAAGCTTTACGTTCTGTCGGCCCGTCACCTTCAGCGCCTGCAGCTGCTGGCGAACGCTATTAATCGCCGCCGCGTCGTCGCCGTCTTCCTGCTCCGCTAATCCCGTTAGCCTGGCAAGGAGCGCCTTGTGCTGCTGTTCCGCTTCAACGGTCTTCTGCCGTTCAGCGATGACCGCGCCTGGCCACCAGCTGTTGGCAAGCCTTGGCTGTCCGACGAGATCGAGCAGATGTTCGGCGTTGGTTAAGGTTTTAGGTTTTTCACTGTCCGGCGTGTAGACCTTCACAGTCCCGGCGGACCATGCCAGCGGCGCGGCAAAACTGGCGATAAGCGCAGCGTGAATGAGCGTTTTCATGATTTCGCCGCCTTGATCAGGGTGGTTTTGACCGGGAAGAATCCGGCACCAAGATACTGTAATGACTGGCGGATCTGCCCTTCCTCGTCAATCCAGAAGCGGTTGTGCCAGGTGGCCCGATCGGTAGTGACCTCTTCATCCAGCACGCGAACCTGCGTTTCGTCGCTGCCGACCTTCACGCTGTCGGTGCCGTCCCAGCGGAAGGTCGAGCGTGCCGTGGCGTAACGAACCTGCTTGTGTTCAGTCCAGCCCATCGTGCGCGTCCAGCCTGCGCCGTCGACGATCTGGTTCGGCTTGATCAGCGGGTCGTCGGCGAGATTATTCACCTCCAGCAGGTTGTCGCCGCCCAGCAGGGTTTTCACGATACGGCCATGCTGCGTCACGATGGTGGCCTGATCCTGCGTCACCCATTTCTGCTGCCCGTTTTCATCGAAAGCGAGCACCACAAACAGCTGCGGGCCATCGTTAAGCTGCATGTACTGACTGGCATAAGGCATGTTCTGAAGTTCGTCATCGGTCAGATGCACGCCCGGCGTGCCGAACATGCTTTCCCACAGTGAATTTCCCAGCCCTTTAGTGGTGGCCGAGCACGCCTGCAGCAGCAGGCAAATCAGAATGATTGCAGGTCGCTTCACGACTCTTCTCCGAAGGGACGAAATAACCACACCGAAGTGTGGTTATGATTAAAACACCCGCTATTACTGGGTGCTGGTTGTCGTGGTGGTCGTGGTTCCGGTGTTGGAGCCATCACCGCCACCGGTTGCCGCCAGCGCGACACCCACGGCTGAACTTACGGTGCTGGCGCTGGCTGCGGTAGAACTTCCCGCAGACGCAGACGTCGCAGCCGACCCTGCCGCTTCCCCGACCTGAACCGGAGCTGCATAAACAGATGTCGCCGCAAGCGCAGATATGGCAAAAATGCCATACAGTACTTTCTTCATAACAATTTCCCTTCAATGAATGAATGGAGATTTGCCCGAAAAGAATTTCAGGCGGAATCGAGTATACACAACTCATGCCGTGGGTTTGCCGTAAGGGGAAATAGGGAGCGGGTTTTCGGAATAATGGTTAAAATGGAAATGAAGGACAAACCAAAAAATACAAAATAAATACAAAACAAATACTTATAATATATTTACATTATCTGATTTCTGCGTATTTTCTTAAAATAAACCGCAGAAATTAACGGGTTAAGCGTCTTTTTCGGATTAAACTCAGATCCAGAATTTGAGTTAACTAACAGACATCAGGAATTATCCGATAAAAAAATGCCGGCATTAAGCCGGCACGTTTTCATGTCGTTTTAATTACGCACGCCATGCTTTATAACGGTTGATCAACCCATTGGTCGAGCTGTCATGGCTGGTAATCGCTTTATCGTCACCCAGCTCTGGCAGAATACGGTTTGCCAGCTGTTTGCCCAGCTCAACGCCCCACTGGTCAAAGGTGAAGATGTTCAGGATCGCGCCCTGCGTGAAGATTTTGTGCTCGTACAGGGCAATCAGCGCGCCCAAGCTGAACGGCGTGATTTCGCGCAGCAGGATGGAGTTGGTTGGACGGTTGCCTTCAAACACTTTGAACGGTACCACGTGTTCCAGCGTGGCAGGATCTTTACCCTGGTCACGGTATTCCTGCTCAACCACCTCGCGGGATTTACCGAACGCCAGCGCTTCGGTCTGGGCGAAGAAGTTGGACAGCAGCTTCGGATGGTGGTCGGACAGCGGGTTATGGGTGATAGCCGGAGCGATGAAATCGCACGGTACCATTTTGGTGCCCTGGTGAATGAGCTGGTAGAAAGCATGCTGACCGTTAGTGCCCGGCTCGCCCCAGATAATTGGACCAGTCTGGTAGTCCACCGCGTTGCCGTTACGGTCAACGTACTTACCGTTGGATTCCATGTTGCCCTGCTGGAAGTACGCAGCAAAGCGGTGCATGTACTGGTCGTACGGCAGGATCGCTTCGGTTTCAGCGCCGAAGAAGTTGTTGTACCAGATCCCGATCAGCGCCAGCAGTACCGGCAGGTTTTTCTCAGGCGCGGTAGTGGAGAAGTGTTTGTCCATCGCGTGCGCGCCGGAGAGCAGCTCGACGAAGTTGTCGAAGCCCACGGACAGGATGATGGACAGGCCAATCGCAGACCACAGGGAGTAGCGGCCGCCAACCCAGTCCCAGAACTCGAACATGTTCGCGGTGTCGATACCGAACTCGCTGACGGCTTTACCGTTGGTAGAAAGCGCCGCGAAGTGTTTCGCCACGTGCTTGTTGTCGCCAGCGGTTTTCAGGAACCAGTCGCGCGCGCTGTGGGCGTTGGTCATGGTTTCCTGAGTGGTAAAGGTTTTAGACGCAACCAGGAACAGGGTGGTTTCCGGGTTCACGTTCTTCAGCACTTCGGCGATGTGGGTACCATCGACGTTAGACACAAAGTGCATGTTGAGGTGGTTTTTATACGGACGCAGCGCTTCGGTCACCATGAACGGGCCGAGGTCAGAACCGCCGATACCGATGTTAACCACGTCGGTGATAGGTTTGCCGGTGTAGCCTTTCCAGCTACCGGAGATAATCGCTTCGGAGAACGCTTTCATCTTTTCCAGCACCGCGTTCACTTCCGGCATGACGTCTTTGCCGTCAACGATGATTGGCGTATTGCTACGGTTACGCAGGGCCACGTGCAGCACGGCACGATCTTCGGTGCGGTTGATCTTCTCGCCGGAGAACATGGATTTGATGGCGTCTGCAAGCTCAGTCTCTTTCGCCAGATCCTGCAGTTTTGCCAGCGTCTCTTCGGTAATGCGGTTTTTAGAAAAATCCACCAGCATCAGGTCGTCGAAGGTCGCGGAGAACTTGTTGAAACGATCGGCATCTTTCGCGAAAAGATCCGCGATGGTGACGTCTTTCATTTCATCATAATGTTTCTGGAGTGCCTGCCAGGCAGCGGTCTGCGTTGGGTTGATGTTTTTCATTAGCAATACTCTTCTGATTTGAGAATTGTGACTGCGGTCGATTGTAGCGCCTGCAAATAAAAATTGTGATGGTTTTTATGCCATTGCCCTGGCCTGCATCAAACACTGGTGAAAAGACCCGAAAAGTATAGCTGCTGAAGCGCCCTCCCGGAGCGGATAAATGTCGGTCAAAATGCCCTAAAACGGAGCATAAAATCTGGCCCTGTTATAAGTCCTGTTTCTCAGGGGTACCCCCCCATAAAAAATCCGCATAATCCCAGCATTGACAGGACCTCCCCCGCATTTTATTTATAGGGCCGTATTTTGCGCCTGCACCTGTTTTCGTTTCACTCTTGTGCCAAGGTCGCTTATTCATTCCCTGACACGAGGTTGTTATGACGAGTTTTGTGGTCGCCAAATTTGGCGGCACCAGTGTGGCCGATTACGATGCCATGAACCGCAGCGCCGATGTGGTGCTGGCCGATCCGAATACCCGCCTGGTGGTGCTGTCTGCCTCCGCTGGCGTGACGAACCTGCTGGTTTCTCTGTCTGAAGGACTGGAAGCGACAGAACGTTTCGTGAAGCTGGATGCACTGCGCAAAATTCAGTTCGACATTCTTGAACGTCTGCAGAACCCTAACGTCATCCGCGAGGAAGTGGAACGTTTGCTGGAAAATATCACTACCCTGGCAGAAGCGGCTTCTCTGGCAACCTCCACCGCCCTGACCGACGAGCTGGTCAGCCACGGTGAGCTGATGTCCACCCTGCTGTTTGTTGAAATCATGCGCGAGCGTAACGTTCAGGCGCAGTGGTTTGACGTGCGCAAAATCATGCGTACCAGCGACCGCTTTGGCCGCGCCGAGCCGGACGTTGAGGCGCTGGCGGAACTGACCAATCAGCAGCTGGCCCCGCGTCTGGCAGACGGCATCGTGATCACCCAGGGCTTTATCGGCAGCGAAGCGAAAGGCCGCACCACCACGCTTGGCCGCGGCGGCAGCGACTACACCGCCGCGCTGCTGGGCGAAGCCCTGCATGCCACGCGCGTCGATATCTGGACTGACGTTCCGGGCATTTACACCACCGACCCGCGCGTCGTTTCCGCGGCGAAACGTATTGATGTGATCGCCTTTGAAGAAGCGGCGGAAATGGCCACCTTCGGCGCGAAAGTGCTTCACCCGGCCACGCTGCTGCCTGCCGTACGCAGCGATATCCCGGTCTTCGTCGGCTCCAGTAAAGATCCAAAAGCGGGCGGCACGCTGGTCTGCAAGAAAACGGAAAACCCGCCGCTGTTCCGCGCCCTGGCCCTGCGCCGTCGCCAGACGCTGGTCACCCTGCACAGTCACAATATGCTGCACTCCCGCGGTTTCCTGGCGGAAGTGTTTGGCATTCTGGCGCGCCACAACATCTCCGTGGATCTGATCACCACCTCGGAAGTGAGCATTGCGCTGACGCTGGACACCACCGGTTCAACCTCAACCGGTGATACCCTGCTGACGCAGTCGCTGCTGATTGAGCTGTCTGAGCTGTGCCGCGTGGAAGTGGAAGAAGACCTGGCGCTGGTTGCCATCATCGGCAACAAGCTGTCGCGCGCCTGCGGCGTGGGCAAAGAGGTATTTGGCGTGCTCGACCCGTTCAACATCCGCATGATTTGCTACGGTGCGTCCAGCTATAACCTCTGCTTCCTGGTGCCAGCCGATCAGGCCGAGCAGGTGGTGCAGAAACTTCATCAGAATTTGTTTGAATAAAATTCGTTAGCACGATAAACAATACCTATAAGCCGGGCACAGACCCGGCTTTTTTATAACTAAACAACACGACAATACTGCAAGGAATCCACTATGTTATCCGCTATTACGCGGCTGTTCCCGTTATGGGCGCTGCTGCTCTCCGTACTCGCGTATTACACGCCCACCACGTTCACCGGTATTGGTCCGTGGGTCACCACGCTGCTGATGCTGATCATGTTCGGTATGGGCGTGCATCTGAAAATCGACGACTTTAAACGCGTGCTCTCTCGCCCTGCGCCCGTCGCGGCAGGAATATTCCTCCACTACCTGGTGATGCCGCTCGCGGCGTGGCTGCTGGCGATGGCTTTTAAGATGCCGCCCGACCTCTCCGCCGGGATGGTGCTGGTGGGCAGCGTGGCCAGCGGCACGGCGTCCAACGTCATGATCTACCTCGCGAAAGGGGATGTGGCGCTCTCCGTCACTATCTCGTCCGTCTCCACGCTGGTGGGCGTGATTGCCACGCCGCTGTTAACCCGCCTGTACGTGGATGCGCATATTCAGGTGGACGTGATGGGGATGCTGCTGAGCATTCTGCAAATCGTGGTGATCCCGATTGCGCTTGGGCTGGTCATTCACCACCTGTTCCCTCGCGTGGTGAAGGCCGTTGAGCCGTATCTGCCCGCGTTTTCGATGATCTGCATTCTGGCCATCATCAGCGCCGTGGTGGCGGGCTCCGCCTCGCACATTGCTTCCGTAGGCTTTGTGGTGATCGTCGCGGTTGTGCTGCATAACACCATCGGCCTGCTGAGCGGCTACTGGGGCGGGAAACTGTTTGGCTTCGACGAATCGACCTGCCGCACGCTGGCAATCGAGGTAGGGATGCAGAACTCCGGCCTGGCGGCGGCGCTCGGTAAAATCTACTTCTCGCCGCTGGCGGCCCTGCCGGGTGCGCTGTTCTCCGTCTGGCACAATCTCTCCGGCTCTCTGCTGGCGGGCTACTGGTCCGGCAAACCGATTGATGAACAAACGAAAAAAGTTGCGGTGAAGCAGGGTTAATTTACGCTGCTTGCTTTACACTGAAGCCTCCACATCAGGAGGCTTCAGCAATGGCTACACCACGTTTGACCCAGAAAGACATGACGGAAGCCGAGCAGCGCGAGCTGAAAACGCTTCTCGACCGCGCTCGTATCGCACATGGCCGCACGCTGACGAACGCCGAAACCAATCAGGTGAAAAAAGAGTACATCGATAAGCTGATGGCGCAACGTGACGCCGCGGCGAAAAAGGCTCGCAAGCTGAAAAAAGAGCAGGCTTATAAACCTGATGCAGAAGCGACCTTTTCCTGGTCCGCCACCACATCAACCCGTGGAAGGCGCTAATCAGCGCCCTTTCTTTTTACGCCCCGGCTGGGTAAAGCGTTTTCCGTTGCCCGGCTTGCCTCGCCCTTTCTCTTCCGCCTGCGGCGCCTTCACGACCGGGCGCTTAATCGCCTGAGCTTTCGGTTTTGCTTTGGCCTTCGGCTTCGCTTCGGACGAGGAGTTCTCGATAAGCTTGAACAGCTCGATCAGCTCGTCGTCCGTTAAATCGCGCCACTCACCCAGCGGGATGCCGGACAGGCTGACGTTCATGATGCGCGTGCGCTCAAGCTTCGTCACTTCATAACCGAAATACTCGCACATGCGGCGGATCTGGCGGTTTAAGCCCTGCACCAGGGTAATGCGGAACGCGAACGGCGCTTCTTTCTTCACCTTACACTTTTTCGTGACGGTACCGAGGATCGGCACACCGGCGCCCATGCCGCGAATAAAGTCGTCCGTGACCGGTTTATTCACCGTCACAATGTACTCTTTTTCGTGATCGTTACCGGCACGCAGGATCTTGTTGACCAGATCGCCGTGGTTGGTGAGGAAAATCAGCCCCTGAGAGTCTTTATCCAGACGGCCAATCGGGAAGATACGGCTGCTGTGGTTCACGAAATCAACGATGTTGTCCCGCTCGCCGTCTTCTGTGGTGCTGACAATCCCAACCGGTTTGTTCAACGCGATAAACACCAGGTCTTCAGCATCACGCGGTTCGATGACCTGACCATTCACTTTAACCACATCGCCAGGGACCACCTGGTCGCCGATGGTGGCGCGTTTGCCGTTAAGAAACACGTTACCTTGTTCAATGTAACGGTCAGCCTCGCGACGTGAGCAGATTCCGCTCTCGCTAATGTATTTGTTTAATCGGGTTGATTGAGTTGGCAGCATAGTTTCTCCTGTGAAGGGCGAAATATACCTTACCTTGCGGCTGACAAAAAAGTGTTAGTAACCGTTGATCAAAAAATCGAGTGCATCCCGCAATGAAGCACTGTTTTGCGTAAGATCGGCGACACGCTCGCCTAACTCTTTTGGCGATATGCCTGCCTATTGATCCATCAGAACGACCTCTGAAAGTTACTAAAGGAGCCGTTTTCATCAACCCACTGGTTAATGGCCTCGATAGAAACTTTATTTTCTGCTAACCACTCTGCGCGCTGATGCGCACGAAACTGCTCCTGCAGTGCAGCCATGAGTAGTGCGCATGAGCCTCCCATCGGAATGCGCATGAATTGGCGAAGTGTAGTGTGTAAATGGCGCATGATAAGGTGTCACGCCTCGCAAAAAAGTTTTGCGAGGCGCTTTCAGAGATTAATACTCATCCCGCTCGTCATCTTCATCCGGCTGTTCCATCACGCTGTAGGCCACCGCGCAGAACAACGAGTTGAGACGCTTCATATCCCCCAGCAGCCCCAGATGAAGCGAGCTGGTTTCGATGCTCTGCACGTTCTGCTGGTGAAGACGCTCAACGTGGGCGTGCGAATAGCGGCGGTTCAGGATACGGAAACGATGCTTGTTGCGGCGCAGGCGGCGCGCGCTCGGCACGTCGCTGGAAAAGAAGACCAGCATCGCCAGCTTGAGGTTGCTGACCAGCTGTTCGTGCAGCGCTTCAAGCTCTTTTAAGCCTTCAACGGAGAACGCCCGGCGTGCGGCCAGCGATTTATCGGCTATCTCGCTGCCCATGCGCTCAACAATATCGGAGGCCTGCTCAAGGTTAAGCGACATCTCAATGATTTCCGCCCAGCGGCGGGACTCCTCTTCCGCCAGTTCGTCCTGCGGCATGCGCGCCAGGTAAAGCTTAATGGCGGTATAGAGCACGTTGATATCGTCCGCCAGTCTGCGCAGCTCTTTCTCCTCTCGCGGCTCGCCGTGCATCACCTTTTGCAGGCCTTCGAGCATGGTTTCCATCGCGTCGCCCATGCGCAGCGTCTCGCGCGCGGCATTCGCCAGCGCCAGTGCCGGGGTATCCAGCGCGGACGTATCCAGGTGCTTCGGCTTCAGGCGCGCATCCAGCTCCGGTTCATCCTGAATGAGACGTTCGCAGAAGCGGGCCATCGGCCCGGCAAAAGGCACCATCGCCAGGCAGCGCACCAGGTTGTAGAACACGTGGAAGTAGATCACCAGCTCCGCCTTCGGCAGCGGGAGGTTGTCCATCAGGTTCGCCAGCGGATGGATAAGGGGCAGGATAATCAGGCTGCCCACCAGCTTAAACAGCAGGCTACCGAGCGCCACGCGGCGGGCGGCAGCGTTGGCCGCGCTGTTATTGAGCATCGCCAGCAGGCCAGAGCCGAGGTTGGCACCTATCACCAGACACAGCGCCACCGGGAAGGAGATCGCCCCGGCGGCGGTAAGCGTGGCCGTCAGCAGCACGGCGGCCAGGCTGGAGTAGCTGACGATGGCAAACACCGCGCCAATCAGCGCGTCGAGCATGATGTCCCCGGTCAGGGAAGCGAAGATGACCTGAACGCCGTTGGCCTCGGTAATAGGGGTGACCGCCTGCACAATCAGCTCCAGCGCCAGCAGAATCAGCCCCAGGCCAATGCCCACGCGTCCAAGCTGGCCGGCGCGCGTCTGTTTGCGGCCGAGGAAGAAGATGACGCCGACAAAAATCAGCAGCGGCGACAGCCAGGAGAGATCGAAGGTCAGGATACGCGCCATCAGCGCGGTCCCCACGTCGGCCCCCAGCACAATGACCAGCGCCGGAGCCAGCGCCACCAGATCCTGCGCCACAAAGGAGGTGACAAGCAGGGTTGTGGCGTTACTGCTCTGCACCAGTGCCGTTACGCCAATACCCGCGCAGAAGGCGAGCGGCTTCTTCTCAACGCTGCTGCTGAGAACGGTACGCAAGCGCGCGCCAAAGACGCGCATCACGCCGGTACGAACGATATGGGTGCCCCATACGAGCAGTGCGACTGCAGAAAGCAGGTGTAACAAGGTCAGCACGAAAGGTTTTCCTCCTTATCGTTATTCGTTTTCCATAGGTTCAGTATAAGGGTTTAAGCGTAAGAAAGAGACAAGGCACCCTTGAGGTGCCCTGTTTGTTGTAAGGAAAAGTGACGTTAGTCTGCGTCGTAGCCTAAATTCGGTGCCAGCCAGCGCTCGACTTCTGATACGCTCATGCCTTTGCGCAGGGCGTAATCTTCAATCTGATCGCGCTGCAGCTGCGCCACGGCAAAGTACTTGCTGTCCGGGTGGCTGAAGTACCAGCCGGAGACGGACGCACCCGGCCACATGGCGAACGACTCGGTGAGCTTCATTCCGGTATGGGCTTCGACGTCCAGCAGTTGCCAGATAGTGCCCTTTTCGGTGTGTTCCGGACAGGCCGGATATCCCGGTGCCGGACGAATACCCTGGTAGTTTTCGCGGATCAGTTCCTCGTTGCTGAGGTTTTCATTCGCCGCGTAGCCCCAGTGCACCTTGCGCACGCGCTCGTGCAGGTACTCGGCGAAGGCTTCCGCCAGGCGGTCGGCTATCGCTTTCACCATGATTTTATTGTAATCGTCGTGCTGCGCTTCGTACGCGTCCGCCAGCGCATCTTCTTCCAGACCGCCGGTTACCGCAAAGGCGCCGATATAGTCGGCTTTTCCGCTCAGCTTCGGCGCGACAAAATCGGCCAGGCAGTAGTTGGCAAAGCCCACTTTCTCGGTTTGCTGACGCAGATGGCGGCTGACCGCCAGCACGTGGGTGCGGGTTTCATCGCGATAAATTTCGATGTCGTCTCCCACGCGGTTGGCCGGGAACAGCCCCACCACGCCGCGCGGATTGAGGGTTTTCTCAGCACTCAGCGTGTCGAGCATATCGTTGGCATCTTTAAACAGGCGTTTCGCTTCTTCACCTACGACCTCATCTTCCAGGATGCGCGGATATTTGCCCGCCAGCGACCAGGTCATAAAGAACGGCGTCCAGTCGATGTAGTTGCGCAGCGTTTCTATGCTGGCGCTGACCTCCTGAACGCCCAGCCGATGCGCGACCGGCGGCGTATAGCTCGACCAGTCAAAAGCCAGATCGTTATCGCGCGCCGCCTGGAGTGAAACTGGCGGGGTGCGCGGTTTCTTGCGCCCGTGCTGGATGCGAACGGTTTCGTACTCTTTGCGGGTGCGCTCAACAAACTCGTCGCGCTGGGTGTCAGAGAGCAGCGCGGAGACCACGCCCACCGTGCGCGAGGCGTTCTGAACGTAGACCGTCGGCCCGCTGTAGTTCTGCTCGATTTTCACCGCCGTGTGCGCTTTGGAGGTGGTCGCGCCGCCAATCAGCAGAGGAATGGTGAAGCCCTGGCGCTCCATCTCCTTCGCCACGTTAACCATTTCGTCCAGCGACGGGGTGATCAGCCCGGAGAGGCCAATCAGATCGGCGTTCACTTCGCGCGCGGTCTTGAGGATTTTATCCGCCGGGACCATAACGCCAAGGTCGATAATCTCGTAGTTATTGCACTGCAGCACCACGCCGACGATATTCTTGCCGATGTCGTGCACGTCGCCCTTGACGGTGGCAATGATCATTTTGCCGTTGCTGGAGCCTTTCTCTTTGCTGGCCTCGATAAACGGCTCCAGGTACGCCACGGCCTGCTTCATCACTCGGGCGGATTTCACCACCTGCGGCAGGAACATTTTGCCCTCACCGAACAGATCGCCCACCACGTTCATGCCGTCCATCAGCGGCCCTTCGATCACCTCGATCGGGCGGGCTGACTGCTGACGCGCCTCTTCGGTATCCTGCTCGATAAACTCGGTGATGCCTTTTACCAGCGAATATTCCAGACGCTTTTTCACGTCCCAGGCGCGCCACTCGGCCTGCTGAACGTTGGCCGATTCATCCGATTTGCTGCCGCGGTATTTTTCCGCCAGGTCCAGCATGCGCTCGGTGGCGTCGTCGCGACGGTTAAGGATCACGTCTTCTACCGCGTCGCGCAGCTCTGCGGGCAGGTCGTCGTAAATCGCCAGCTGGCCGGCGTTGACGATCCCCATGTCCATCCCGTTGCGGATGGCGTAGTAGAGGAACACGGCGTGGATCGCTTCGCGCACCGGGTCGTTACCGCGGAACGAGAACGACACGTTCGACACGCCGCCGGAGATCAGCGCATGCGGCAGCTCGCGCTTAATGTCCTCGCACGCGCCGATAAAGTCCTGGGCGTAGTTATTGTGCTCTTCGATACCGGTCGCCACGGCGAAGATGTTCGGGTCAAAGATGATGTCTTCCGGCGGGAAGCCCACCTCTTCGGTCAGTATTTTGTACGCGCGGCGGCAAATCTCAATTTTACGCGCGCGGGTATCGGCCTGGCCCACTTCGTCAAAGGCCATCACCACCACGGCGGCACCGTAGCGGCGCACCATTTTCGCGTGGTGGATAAAGATCTCCACGCCCTCTTTCATCGAGATGGAGTTGACGATGCCTTTACCCTGAATGCACTTCAGCCCCTTCTCGATCACGTCCCATTTGGAGGAGTCGATCATGATCGGCACGCGGGCGATGTCCGGCTCACCGGCAATCAGGTTGAGGAAACGCACCATCGCCGCTTCGGCGTCGAGCATCCCCTCATCCATGTTGATATCGATAATCTGCGCGCCGCTTTCCACCTGCTGACGGGCAACATCCAGCGCTTCGCTGTACTTCTCCTCTTTGATCAGGCGTTTGAACTTGGCGGAACCGGTAACGTTCGTACGCTCGCCCACGTTCACAAACAGGCTGTCTTCGCCGATGGTCAACGGCTCAAGGCCGGAGAGACGACAGGCAACCGGAAGCTCGGGCAGCTTGCGCGGCGGCAGCCCGGCCACGGCGTTGCTCATAGCAGCGATATGTTCAGGCGTGGTGCCGCAGCAGCCGCCGACGATGTTCAGAAATCCAGACTCGGCCCACTCGCGGATTTGCGCCGCCATGGTATCGGCATCAAGATCGTATTCGCCGAAGGCGTTCGGCAGACCGGCGTTCGGGTGCGCGGTGACGTAGCATTCCGCAATACGCGAAAGCTCCTGCACGTACTGGCGCAGTTCATCTGGACCCAGCGCGCAGTTCAGGCCGAAGGAGAGCGCGTCGGCGTGGCGCAGGGAATTATAAAACGCTTCGGTGGTCTGGCCGGACAGGGTACGGCCGGAGGCATCGGTGATGGTTCCGGAAATCATGATCGGCAGGTCAACGCCCAGCGCCTCGAACTCCTCTTTTACCGCGTAAATCGCGGCCTTGGCGTTGAGGGTGTCGAATACCGTTTCAATCAGGATCAGATCGGAACCGCCTTCCACCAGCGCTTTGGTCGATTCACGGTAGGCAGCAACCAGCTGGTCAAAGGTGATATTACGAAACGCCGGGTCATTGACGTCCGGTGAAATCGACGCGGTGCGGTTGGTTGGGCCAAGCACTCCGGCAACGTAGCGCGGTTTATCCGGCGTGCGGGCCGTCCACTCGTCGGCGCAGGCGCGCGCCAGCTTCGCGGCTTCCAGGTTGATTTCCGCCGACAGGGATTCCATCTGGTAATCCGCCATGGCGATGGTTGTCGAGTTAAAGGTGTTGGTTTCAACGATATCCGCACCCGCTTCGAAGTAGGCGTTGTGGATATCTTTAATCACGGACGGCTTGCTGAGCACCAGCAGGTCGTTGTTCCCTTTCAGGTCGCAGGGCCAGTCGGCAAAGCGTTCGCCGCGGAAATCATCTTCACTCAGACGATACCCCTGGATCATGGTGCCCATGCCGCCGTCCAGCACCAGAATTCGTTCATTTAACTGCGCACGCAGTTGCTCTACTTTGCTGCTCACACTTGCTCCCGACAACGCTCAACAAGGCCAAAAGGCTGCGTTCCATACTGGCACAATCTCGCAGGGCGGAAAAGTCGCTCAGCGGTAACATGAGACATGTTCACCATCACTCCTCCGATCAGTCAGGATAACGGTTGCAAATTCACCAAATAAAACGAAAATGATTTCCACGATACAGAAAAAGGAGATCGTCATGGTCGCGACCGTTCCCGCTAAACGCGGCAGAAAACCTGCTGCTGCCACCACCGCACAACAGGGCGGACAGGTTCAATCGCTCACGCGCGGTTTGAAGCTGCTGGAGTGGATAGCCGAGTCGCACAGCAGCGTGGCCCTTACGGAGCTTGCCCAGCAGGCTGGCCTGCCGAACTCCACGACGCACCGTCTTCTGACCACCATGCAGCAGCTGGGCTTTGTCCGCCAGGTGGGCGAGCTGGGGCACTGGGCGGTGGGCGCGCATGCATTTATCGTTGGCAGCAGCTTCCTGCAGAGCCGCAACCTGCTGGCGATTGTTCACCCGATTCTGCGCAAGCTGATGGAGGACTCCGGCGAGACCGTAAACCTGGCGGTGCTGGACCAGAGCGACCATCAGGCGATTATCATCGACCAGGTGCAGTGCACGCAGCTGATGCGCATGTCCGCGCCGATTGGCGGCAAGCTGCCGATGCACGCCTCCGGCGCGGGAAAGGCATTTCTCTCGCAGCTGAGCGAAGAGCAGGTGACGGGCCTGCTGCACCGTAAAGGGCTACACGCCTATACCCACGCCACCCTGGTCTCGCCCGTGCATTTAAAAGAAGATCTTGCTCTGACCCGCAAGCGCGGCTATTCGTTTGATGATGAAGAACATGCTCTGGGCCTGCGCTGTATCGCAGCCTGTATCTTTGACGAGCACCGCGAGCCGTTTGCCGCCATCTCCATCTCCGGACCGATTTCGCGCATGACCGATGACCGGGTTACCGAGCTGGGCGCGCTGGTAATTAAGGCGGCGAAAGAGGTGACGCTGGCGTACGGTGGGATTCGTTAAGCATGCATTGCCGGGTGGCGGCTTCGCCATACCCGGCCTACATGATGCCCTCTGAAAACCTGATGCAAAACCGCTGCTTGCGGCGGTATGCATACACATCTTCGACATGCCCATTTTTGATCCGCGTTTGCAGTCCGCGCCAGTAGCTGGCGCGAAACAGATCGGCATGCATCTCTTCGAATAGCGGCCCGATGCGCGGGTCGGCGCACAGCCAGTGGCGAAACTCTTCGGGAAAAACATCGCCCGGCGAGACGCTGTACCACGGCTCGCTGGAAAGCTCATCTTCCGGGTAGCGGGGCGGTGGGATATCGCGGAAATTCACTTCAGTCATGTAGCAAATTTCGTCGTAATCGTAGAACACCACCCGCCCGTGACGGGTAACGCCGAAGTTTTTGAACAGCATATCGCCCGGGAAGATATTGGCGGCGGCAAGCTGGCGAATCGCGTTGCCGTACTCTTCAATCGCATCTCTTAAAGCCTGACCTTCGGACTGCTCCAGCCAGATATTCAGCGGCACCATGCGGCGTTCAATATAGAGATGGCTAATCACGATTTTATCACCCAGATCGGTGATTTTCGCGGGCGCTTCCTGCAGTAAAAGTGCCATGAGTGCCGGATCGATCTGCTGCTTATCCAGCACAAAGTTTTCGAATTCCTGAGTATCCGCCATGCGCCCGACGCGGTCGTGCTCCTTAACCAGCTGGTAGCAGGCGCGGACGTGCGCGGCGGTCATCTCTTTCTGCGGCGCGAATCTGTCCTTAATCACCTTAAAGACCCGGTCAAAGCCCGGCAGCGTAAACACCAGCATCACCATGCCGCGAATGCCGGGCGCTTCGATAAACTGCTCATCAGCGGTAGTGACATAACGCAGGTATTCCCGGTAGCTTTCCGTTTTGGCATGCTTCTGGCAACCAATGGCCATATACAGCTCGGCTGTGGTTTTACCCGGCAGGATCTCGCGCAGCCACTCCACCAGCGCGGCGGGCAGCGGAGCGTACACCATAAAATAGGAGCGTGCGAAGCCAAACACGATGCTGGCCTCGGCGCCGGTGGTCAGGCAGGTATCGACAAACAGTTCCCCGTCGTCAGTACGGTGAATGGGCAGCAGAAACGGCACGATGGCCGTAGGGGTAACCAGTTTACCCACCAGCCAGGCGGCTTTATTGCGGTAGAAAAGCTCGTTGGCAACCTGCAAATGGCTGTGGCTGAGCAACTCCGCGCCGAAGGTTTCGTTGAGATGCGCGTGGATATAACCAATATCCCGGGTTTTATTCTCCCAGGGCAGGCGCAGCGGCAAATCCGTTAGCACGCGGTGCAGGAGCTTTTCCCATCCGCGATCGGGAAAGAAATCTTTCGCCAGCGGACGCGGAATGGTACGAAAGCGCCGCTCGGGCTGGGAGCTGAAGATAAATAACCGCTCAGGAGATAATGAGCGGTGGTCAAATAATCGGCAATAGACGGAGTTGAAAAAGCTCTCCGCAATCTCGAAGCGCGGGTAGTCGGGTAACAGATGGGTGTAGTGCTCCTTCACGCGCAGTAAAAATTCCGCGTCCGGACTTTTACCGTCGGTAATACAGCGCAGCTGCTCCACCACCAGACCCACGTGGTGATCGTAGAGATGGATACGCTGCTTCATGGCCTGCTGAACCGCATGCCAGTCTGCGTGTTCGAAGCGCTGCTGCGCACCGGAGGTCACTTCAAGAAAACGACCATACTGGGCATCGAAGCCCTGCAAAATAGTTTGGGCAATCAGTAATTCCAGGCCACGCGACATATATTCCCCCTCACCACCAGCCCTCTCCCCAGGGGGGAGAGGGGGAAAAGATTAGAACTGTGCTTCTTCCGTTGAACCCGTCAAGGCGGTGACGGAGGAGGTGCCGCCCTGAATAATCGTGGTCACATTATCAAAGTAGCCGGTGCCCACTTCCTGCTGGTGAGAGACGAAGGTGTAGCCATCTTTGCCCGCCGCAAATTCCGGCTGCTGCACCTTCTCAACGTAGTGCTTCATGCCCTCACCCTGCGCATAGGCGTGCGCCAGGTCGAACATGTTGAACCACATGCTGTGGATGCCTGCCAGAGTAATGAACTGGTATTTGTAGCCCATGTCGGACAGCTGCTGCTGGAAGCTGGCGATCGTTTTGTCATCCAGCTTTTTCTGCCAGTTGAAGGACGGCGAGCAGTTGTAGGCCAGCAGTTTGCCCGGGTACTTCGCATGAATGGCATCAGCAAAGCGTTTTGCCAGCGCCAGATCCGGCGTGGACGTTTCACACCAGACCAGATCCGCGTACGGCGCGTACGCCAGACCGCGGCTGATCGCCTGCTCGATACCCGCGTGGGTACGATAGAAACCTTCACTGGTACGCTCGCCGGTGATGAACTCGCTGTCGTACGGATCGCAGTCAGAGGTGATCAGGTCAGCCGCGTCCGCATCGGTACGGGCAATGACCAGCGTCGGCACGCCGAGCACGTCAGCAGCCAGACGTGCGGCAACCAGCTTCTGAACCGCTTCCTGTGTGGGAACCAGCACCTTACCGCCCATATGTCCGCACTTCTTCACTGACGCCAGCTGGTCTTCGAAGTGAACGGCCGCTGCACCGGCCTCAATCATCGATTTCATCAGCTCGAAGGCGTTCAGCACGCCGCCGAAGCCCGCTTCCGCATCCGCAACGATCGGCAGGAAGTAGTCAATAAAGCGCGGATCGCCAGGTTCGATACCGGCAGCCCACTGGATCTGATCCGCACGGCGGAAGGTGTTGTTGATCCGATCCACAACCGCCGGCACGGAGTTTGCCGGATAGAGCGACTGATCCGGATACATGCTGGAGGCCAGGTTGGCGTCCGCCGCGACCTGCCAGCCGGAGAGGTAAATAGCCTCAATACCCGCCTTCGCCTGCTGCAGGGCCTGACCGCCGGTCAGCGCACCGAGGCTGTTGATGTAGCCTTTTTTGGAACCGCCGTGCAGCAGTTTCCACATTTTCGCCGCGCCATTTTGCGCCAGCGTGCATTCCGGATTGACCGAGCCGCGTAATTTCACCACTTCCTCAGCGCTGTAAGGACGGCGGATGCCTTCCCAGCGAGGTTGTGTCCACTCTTTCTTCAATTCTTCGATTTGTTGGGTACGGGTTTTCATGTGCAGATGCTCCATATTGTTATGTGGTGGATTACGCCAGGAAGCGGTAGCCCGGCAGGGTCAGGAAGTCGATTAAGTCATCTGATGTGGTGATTTGCTCCATCAGGCGCGCGGCGTCGTCAAAGCGTCCGCTGCTGAAGCGGTGTTCGCCCAGCTCGTCCTGGATCACGCGCATCTCTTCGGCCAGCATCTGGCGGAACAGGGATTTGGTCACCGGCTTGCCGTTGCTGAGCGTTTTTTGATGGTGGATCCACTGCCAGATAGAGGTTCGTGAGATCTCCGCCGTCGCGGCATCTTCCATCAGGCCGTAGATCGGTACGCAGCCGTTGCCGGAGATCCACGCTTCGATGTACTGCACCGCGACGCGAATATTGGCCCGCATCCCCTCTTCCGTCCGTTCGCCTGCACACGGAGCCAGCAGCTGTTCTTCAGCCGTTGGGGCATCGTCTTCACGCGTGACAAACAGCTGGTTTTTGTTGTCGCCAAGCACGCGGTTGAAGACCTCCATTGCCGTATCGGCCAGGCCGGGATGGGCAATCCACGTGCCGTCGTGACCGTTACGGGCTTCAAGCTCTTTATCGGCTTTCACCTTGTTGAGCACCTGATTGTTGCGCTCTGCGTCTTTGCTCGGGATAAAAGCCGCCATGCCGCCCATCGCAAAGGCGCCGCGCTTGTGGCAGGTTTTGATCAGCAGACGCGAGTAGGCGCTCAGGAACGGTTTATCCATGGTCACGACCTGGCGATCCGGCAGTACGCGATCGGGATAGTTTTTCAGGGTTTTGATGTAGCTGAAAATATAGTCCCAGCGTCCGCAGTTCAGACCGACAATGTGGTCACGCAGGACGTGCAGAATTTCATTCATCTGGAATACGGCAGGCAGCGTTTCAATCAGCAGCGTGGCTTTGATGGTGCCGCGCGGCAGGTTGAAACGATCTTCCGCGTAGCTGAAGACCTCGCTCCACCAGGCTGCTTCCTGCCAGGCCTGCGTTTTAGGCAGATAGAAATACGGGCCGCTGCCCTTCGCCAGCAGGGCTTTGTAGTTGTGGAAGAAATAAAGCGCGAAATCAAACAGGCTGCCCGGAATGGCTTCCCCACGCCAGGTGACATGTTTTTCAGGCAGGTGCAGGCCGCGTACGCGACAGATCAGCACCGCCGGGTTCGGTTTGAGCTGGTAAATTTTACCGGCTTCGTTGGTATAGCTGATGGTGCCGTTCACGGCGTCGCGCAGGTTGATCTGCCCCTCGATGACCTTACGCCAGTCCGGCGCCAGGGAATCTTCAAAATCGGCCATGAAGACCTTAACGTTCGCGTTCATGGCGTTGATCACCATTTTTCGCTCTACCGGACCGGTGATCTCAACGCGACGATCCTGTAAATCTTCAGGGATGCCGCGGATTTTCCACTCGCCACGGCGAATGGAAGCGGTTTCCGAAATAAAACCAGGCAACTTGCCGTTATCAATTTCCTGCTGCTGATGAATGCGTGCTGCCAGCAGCTTATTACGCTGCGGCGTAAAGCGGGTCACCAGTTCAGTCAGAAATTCTACCGCTTCTGCCGTCAATACCTGCTGTTCTTGCTCACCATACGGCTGGGTAAAGGCCAGTTCATCGACCGTCGTTGCCTGTTGAGTCATTACTCTGCTCCTCATCAAAGATCCAAAATCACGCTCCCGATGCGAACGAAAGATCGTTGGGTAGTTTTCGCTCAGCAGAATTAAGACTATCTCCATTTCTTCTAAAATCAAAAACAATTTCCATTTTAATTATAAATAGCAATTAATTTATTGATTTTATTAAGATTAAAGTTTTACAGAATGGTGAGTTATATTTCGGAAATAAAAAAGGCACCCGAAGGTGCCTGATTTGAATAGCTGAAACGCTTTAGGATCGTTTAGTGCAGACGATTACTCCAGCGTTGGATTCATGTGACGCAGATCGTATGGTGTGATCTGGTAGACGTAATAGTTGAGCCAGTTAGTAAAAAGCAAATTCCCGTGGCTGCGCCAGGTCGCTCTCGGTTTGTTTTGTGGATCGTCTTTCGGGAAATAGTTGTACGGGACATCCGGGTTAAGACCCGCTTCGACATCACGGAAATACTCTGACGCAAGGGTGTGCGGATCGTATTCAGGATGTCCGGTCACAAAGGCAATGCGCTTATCTTTACTGGCAAACAGGTAAGCGTCCCCATCTTCCGTTTCGGCCAGGATCTCCAGATCGGTGTAATCACGAATCAGCTGGGCCGGGAAATCGGCGTAGCGAGAATGCGGGGCCAGGAAAGAATCATCGAAACCACGCGTCAGCAACGCATGTGGATGGAGAATGTGGTGTTCGTATACGCCGGAGAGCTTTTCAGTGCGGGTTTGCTTGGGGATGCCATAAAGAATATTCAGTGCGGCTTGTACCGCCCAACAGACAAACAGCGTGGACGTGACGTGATCTTTTGCCCACTCCAGAACCTGTTTGATCTGCGGCCAGTAAGCGACATCGTTAAATTCCACCAGGCCCAGCGGCGCGCCGGTCACAATCAGTCCGTCGAAATTTTCACCCTGAATGTCATCGAAGTTACAGTAGAAGTTGTTCAGATGCTCGGAAGGCGTGTTACGTGACTCACGGGCATCGATTCGCAGCAGCTGAATATCGACCTGCAGCGGGGAGTTCGACAGAAGACGCAGGAACTGGTTCTCTGTTTCGATCTTTTTTGGCATCAGATTGAGAATAAGCACCTTCAGCGGGCGAATTTCCTGACCTGTCGCACGTGAAGTCGTCATGACAAAGACATTTTCTTCACGCAAGAAATTGACGGCTGGTAGCTCGTCCTGCACCCGAATCGGCATAGCTTTATATCCTCACAGCATACGTATAAACGTTTAGACATCCAGATAGCTAACGATACCCAGAAACGGTTTGAATGTCGAGTCTGCAAGCGGAAGGTGAGAAAGTTTCAAGGAGAGAATGGTACGGTTTGATGCCCCTCGCCCCGTCTCTCTCCCGCAGGGAGAGGGTGAAAAACAAAAGCAAAAAACCCCGCACCTTT